>NZ_QTNH01000018.1:4561-102102 GCF_003603515.1 Bacteroides sp. AM32-11AC
TAGAGTCGATAAACTCGCCGAACTTCAACAGAAAATTTGTGCCGTCAGCCTGGTCTTTTCGAAGGAACACCTTTGATAATTCTTCGATGCTCATTCCTTGTTGAATGAGTTCAAGAATGCCAATAAATGTCCGTCCAACCCTCTCTGCGGTATTCTCTCCCTCAGAAGAGGCGTTCCTTATCTGTAGAGCAAGTTTCCTTAATATGTCAAGTGTATCAGGCATTATTCACCAAGTACTCTAAAAGTTACACGATTAGCATTAATCCCTCCACTTCCCCTATACAGCGGAAAGTCTTTTTTATTATCATTCAAATACCGAACACATTCTTTCATATACCTATCAGCAACAGAGAAAGCATCATTATAAGCCATAAGTTTCTCCTTAAAATCAGAACGCGATGAATATTCGTTATCTTTATTGACAAATCCAAAACGGGTGACATTTCCATCTCCATTTTTCACGATACGAGCATAGGTATAATATGCCAATGTCGTTTTCAGCCCTACAAAGGAACGTTTGCCTCCACATTCTATGGTATAAGAACTACCATTAAGCAACTCACTATAATTTTCCGGATGTTCTTTCACATCTAAGAATAAAGCATCACCCAAAGCTGACTTCAAATCAATGTTCTCCGACTCCCGAATATATGCCTCTATCTTTTCCGTATCGATGTGTATTGACATCGTACGAGCCAACTTATAGACCTCATCTGTTGTTATTAGACATCGCAGCATTTCTTATATATTTAAGAGGTTGTACACTAAAGTCATTGGAAGGATTGAGAGGTTCATACCAATGCGCAAAAATTTTCTGAAAAGCCCGTTCAATCATGCGTTGTTGCTTTGACACAATAGAGTTATAGTATTCAAAAGCATCTTCCAATATATCCCCAGAAAAACCAACCTTACCAATCCGGATACAATACCAAGGCTCCTGCCCGAAAGCCGAATAAATACGTTCAACCACACTGGCATCAGTAACGGTAAACTCCTTATCATAATTTTTAGGACTAATATCCACAAACTCCGGTTTTTCTTCATCAGATTCCAAGGTTACCTCTAAGACCTTTGTCGCATTGGTGTCTCCTTGTAATTGCACGATAGTATCAGAAAAACCAGTATCTTCATTAGTCCTATCCTCTTTTATAGGATTTCCGTTTTCATCAAAACGTACCGAAGAAGCACCTTTCTTTGTAATTATCATCCCGGAAGGCATGAAGTTACAACGCACATTACGATACTTCACATTGGCTAATCCCTCATCCGTACTCATTTCCGTAATCACACGGTCAGCTCTTCCGATAGGATACACGAATTTCCCTGTGTTGCTAATCCATAGTATCTGCCCCTTATAGTTTTCAATCCCTCCGGCAGCCCGAATTTGCGCATAGACCACCTCCTTACGTGGATTAAATACATCTATAAACTCCACATTTTCTGGTATTACCTTTATGGCTTTTCCCTGACGGGTTTTCTTTCCTGTCCAATCCGGATGAACTGCGATTTTTGCGATATATCCGGATTCATCCTCCTCCAACAAACGGCAATTTTCAAAGGGGATGTGCTGTACTTCCACTATATCTGCGAACATATTATAATTAACATGTATCGCCATCCCATCGTAATCAGCAACATCCTTGCAGACGAAAGCATGGATGTCATCTGCCGTATCTCCACGGCGGTTAACCACATATTCAGAAAAAGCAACCTCACGAAACCCATTTCCCTCTATGAAATTGGCATAACGTTCTGCACATTCGCTACCCGTTGAACTCGCAGCGATGATATTTCTTAGATGTTGGGGATATAAATTATCATCACCGTAGCTTTGGATGCCAAGATTACGTAAATAGCCCGTGTCAACACGCCTATTACTCTTCTTCTTTAATTCATTTACATTCATCGTTCCGTGAGGTTATTCTTTATTTCACCGTTTCTACGGCTTCTATAGTCTGCTTAGAGTCAACTACAGATTGAGCCTCTTTAATATGAGCATCCAATACTTTAGCTGTAACTTTCTTCCCGTTCAGTTTATAAGTCTTGAACGCATCTCTCACAAACTCAGAAGTAGCACCTTCCACTTCAAAGGCTTTCACCAATTCTGAAACCAAAGTTTCATCCAATGGTAAAGCAGGACTCATCCGTCTTTCAACCCTTTTCTCCCAATCGGAAGGCGTTGAAGCAAAAAAGACTATCCCTTTAGGATTTTCCGCAAGATACCTTTCTGCCGCTTCGTCAGTAAGATTGTTGTTGGTGTACATTTCACTACTTCCAAAGCCTACTTGGAGCAATACACCATTTTTCAATGCATAACTTGATTTTTCTTTCATTTTTCCATATCTTTTTAAGTACGAATACATTTCAATCACAGCGTCACGATAGCAATCACCACATGAGGTCTTGGTAAATGTCCTACCAAGAACTTCATGAAACATCAGTTCAATGTCTGATTTATCAGAAGAAGAAAGGGAGACCTTATCCCCCAATCTCTTCAACTTATCAACCATCTCCAAGACAAGCATATTCCCTCCTATGCTGCCGGTTCAGCCGTCAAAGTGTTGACAACAGTCTTAGTTGCTTCATAACTCGTCTTGAACAAGAATAATGCAGATTTAGGCGTTTTCTGCTCTTCCAAGGTAACAGCCCATCCACCTTCAGTATCCTCGCTATACTTATCGTTGTCGATAGCTGTAGCTGTAAGCCCTTGGTAGTAACCATACACCTGAAAAGCGGCATCACCAGGGTTTCCTTCTTTCTGTAAACCCTTATATTTATTCTCCAACACCACAACATAGGTACCGTTAGCCAATCCGTCAATAACATCAGCGCATACATCCGGGTCGTTTGCCAATATCACAATCGCGACAGTATTGGTAAACGAACTACGATATGTGCCAGCCACTAATGAGGTCTTTGTACCCGTAAATGGATTTTTACCAGGAACAACAACCTTATAAGCCTTCTTCCCGGTTTTCATAGCCAGCGTTTCAATCACATTCTTTTTTGTAGAATTGAATACTGTGGCTGCAAAGTCCACATCCGCACGATTCATTATTACCCCTTCCTGCTCCAATCCTTGTACTACTGGATCATCACACGACGGAACAATATCTTTCTTTAAAATATCATCACATACTCCCATAGAATACCTCCTTTTGTCAATATGCTACTTGCACCAAGTTGTCCTCGCCAATCATAGAACCGAGTTTACCAGTAGAATAGATATAATTCTTACGGGGTTTTCTTTCAAACCAGATATCAAGGTCAGATATCGGGTTATCGCCTTCACAACCGTACATTAAATTGTCCGGAGAACATAGAACCGCACGGTGAGGAAGGTTCAGTTTCGTTTTATCGTTCTGATACGCTTGAATAAATCTATCCCAAATAGAACATTTTACGACCGTAACGCCGTCATACTCTCCTACTTCAAGGCCGTCAAAAATGACCGTCCAAGGCATAATAACCTTATATTTCTCCCTCACATCACGTGACAAAGAATCACATAATGATTTTGTAGCAAAAATTGCATGTCCGGACTTCTGGAAAATACGGCTATCCGCATCTTCAAGCATCGTGTCAAACACAGATGTAGCAGCCCCCAATTCTTTCATCTTGGACTTCTGCAAAGCATAAGATGCTTCAGAGTTGGCTGATATAACGGTATGCTGACCGGAATTCTCTGCACATATGGCAAACAGGCGTTTAAAGAAACCGTCACATGTCTTGAACAATTCTACATTCAATCCATCCGTAATTTGACCGGAACCGTCAATATTAGCGGCATCCTTGTCTCCAAACCAAGTGAAGCGCCATAACATTTTCATCATTGCTTCCGTCAGTTTTGGAAGGACAATCCCATCCATATATTCAGTAGAAGTAAGGTCCGCAATATTGGTACCGGTCTTCAAGCAGTACTTTGCAATAGTATTCTCCAAATCCTCATAGCACATTTCCAACGGAACTTGCCAGTCGCCAATTTCCCATACTTTCTGGGCGGCAGCGATAGCCACTTTTTGATATTCAGGGTCACATCCGGCACCTGCGATACCTACATCCTCCATCTCACCGATGAAGCCAACTTTCTTGCCATTGGTCACTTTAGGCATGAACGTCATAAAACGCTCCATATCCTCATTTTGAAAGACTGTCAGTTCAATCAAGTCTTTCAAATCCTTCACCGCCTGATTGTCTGGCGTCAATTTTGAAAAATCTAAAATAGGCATACTCAATTCTCCTTTCTTTACTTTTTAGTTCTCTTCTCCCTTTCCTCTCTCAACTTTCTTTGAATAGGTGTCTCCTCTGCACTTGCTTGTGTCTCAACAGTATTCTTGAAGGATTGGGTACGCAAAGAGACTCTATAGGTTGAACAATGTTTTGCTAGCCAATTCTCACCTCCTGCCATCTTTACAGCATTCAGTATCTTATTGTCCTCAACTGTACGGGCATTGGTTTTCAATGCCGCATTTTCCTCTTCAAGTTCTTCAATGCGCGCCTTTAAAGCTTCAATCTCCTCGTCACCGTTTGCTTCTTCCGGGTCTTTGATTTCTGTAATCACTCCGTCTGTTACAATGATAGTCTTACCATCGGGCATAACATGCTCGCCATCGGGGGATGCCGCATCTCCCACCTGCGGTTCTCCTTCTTCACGTTCCACCGTCAGTGTATTACCTTCGGCATCTGTCAGTTCCATAGATACTACCGGAATGTCTTCTATCTTCTGGTAGCCACATTTCGCAAGCAGTCTGTCAATGATAGATTGCTTTACCGTTACTTGTTTCTCTTTGTTCATTTTCTCACTATTAAGTTTATAATCAGTTCCTTTTGCTGTAGTCGGTATAAGAACATCAGATATAAATCCAAGTTGTTTTGCAACCTCACCGCCAAACCATGCCTCCTTGTTCATCTGGACCTCCAAAATGGTCGATTCAACTCCTGTCCGTTCAACATATACAGCCATCATCTTATCCTTTTCCGCTTCCAGACTTGATTTGATGGATTCTATAGTTTCAAGGTCCAATAAATCATCATATCTTGCCAAATATGGTTTGTGGATGAGAAACTTTGCATGAGGATAAGCTTTTCTGCGTTCAAGTGGAGCAGAAAGCAAAATGATGGTAGCCATAGAAGCACATCGTCCAACAACGGTACAAGATATTTCCTTGCCCGACGCACGTAATGCATCATAAATAGCATACCCCTCAACCGTATCACCGCCGCACGAATGGATTTCAATGTCAATTTTAGGGTCAGCCGGGTCAAGCCATGAAAGGAAGTATTGGATATCCGGAAACGAAAGCCCCTCGTCACCGGTCAAATACCAATTTTCCATTTTATCCTTATCAGCTACAATGTCCTTGTTAATGTATAATTTAGCCATATCACATAATTGTTTGTAACAAAGGTAGAAAACATGATACGGCTTGAAGAAAATAAGAAGTCTATTCCACTGACACGCTTTGTCAGCAACTTTTTCAAAACAAAAAAAGAGCGGAATAATTCCGCCCCCCCTAAACATCCACCTTACTTGAGAACTTATCTATTATCCGATAAATTGTCCTTTCCGCAATATTATACTCATCGGATAAATATTGCATGATATAAGTCTTTTTATGTCCCTCCTTTGACAGACGGACATATTCTTGATACACGGGAATATATTTCACATCCCCGACATCAAGCGAAGCATCCCCCATCATTTGAAGAAGACTCTTATTCAATATCAATAGTTCATATGCTTTCATATACTACCAAGATTTTCAACGTACTTAACCCTATTAGCAACAGAGGTAAACTCTTCCACAGAAACCACCGGAGCAGGCGCCATCATCATACCTTTTGCAACAGCTTTGGCCAGCATGTCCTCTCCTAACGCCTGATTGGAAGAAGCTGTTACATTAATGGGAATACCTCCTCCTATCTGATTGAAAGCCGACAATAACGGAGCAAACATCGAGGTTGCAGCAGCCGTCATTACACTTTCACCGTTGGACAACATAGCAGGTATGGAATCGCTTGTACCGGAACCTGGCCCTTCAACTTTACCTCCTTGTGCAAATTTAGCACTTTTCACCGATTTCATAGCCTTTCCCATAACAGTAGTTACAGATGCCACTACAGTACCTATCGCAGCAAGCATGTCAATCCATGTTGCAGATGAGCGGGTAGCTGTTTCTACGGCTTTGGCAATGGCTACCCCTTGCGCAATAGAAACCTCCGCAATAGCCAGTATTTTCGCCAACTGAGCCATATTCTCGTTATCTCCTGCCGCTTGTTCCAACAAATCAGAAAGATTCCCTGCCAAGACAGAAAGGGATTCACCTTTATTTTGCTGCATCTCCACTTCCTTGTCAATGACCGCCTGCTTTGCATTCAAGTATTCTTGGTCTGCAGCAAGCTGCCTGGCCCGGAATTCGGCATCACTCTCCTCTCCCATCCGTCTCAAGCTGTCTTTCAGTTCAAGCTTCTGCTGTTCCTGCATACGAAGAAGCTCAAGTTCACTATCTCCATTCAATTTAGCTTCTGCCAATTCATTATCCAATCGAAGTTTGAGTGCATCAGCTTGTTTCTTTGCTGTATCATTCTCATGTTGAACGGACAAATCATAAATCTCTTTATTGTACTTCTCCGTAATAGCAAGCTTCATCTGTTCAGTAAGCTCTTTCTGACGGAGTTCTACGTCACGTTGGGCAACAAGTTGCTGCATCTTTAGTTGGTACTCCTGCTCACCTCCAGCTTTTACGGATTCAAGTTGCAGAGAGATTAGTTTCTGCCGGTTCTCCACCTCCTTCATCAGTTGTTCTTCCGATAATTGCTGTAATGCATCATTTTTTTGCTGTTCAAGTGCAATAATCTGATTATTTATAGCTCCACGTGCTTTCGTTGTAAGGTCTTGTTCCTCAATCAAGCGAACACGCAAATCTTCTATTTGACGAGAAAACTGACGTTCTATCTCAATGGATTGTTTCTCTCTACTGTCCTTAACCAGCTTAAGCATTTCATCCTCAGCCTTACGAATTTCTGAAAGTTCTTTTTCTTTTACAACTTTAGCCTTATCTACTGATTCTTTCCGCATCGCATTTATTTTATTCTGGGTTTCCTTATTACGGGTATAGCTCTCCATTTCCTTTTGAGCTACGTCCGAAAAAACTTGAGAGAATTCCTTTAAATCTTTCACTGTACTTTCTGATATACCCAATCGGCTAATAACCTCATCAGCCGTTACTGCCCCTTGTGCCATATCATCAAGCAATTTATTAGCTTCACCAGTAAGTTCTATTTGCCCAAGAAGATTTGCCAATTTCTTTCGGCCAATATCAATGCTTTCCTGCTGAAGTTTATTTTCCATATCGTATGCTTTTGTAGCCGCATCAGTACGCTCTTTCAGGCTTTTTGTAGTATCATCTGCAATGAGCTTCAATCTTTCAATCTCAGAGCGACTTGCCGCACGCTTCATATTAAGCATTGTTTCCGATTTCTCTAACTGTTGCAATGCATCATTCAGTGCCCACGCTTGTTTCGCATCATTTGAAATTTCTTTTCCAATACCGGAAAAACTATCCTTCATATCCTTTGCTGCACCAGAAAAATCACCAGAGAAGAATTTAGCAATAGCTCCACCAAACTTTGCAATCCGGTCTATAATCACATCAATAATTGCCCCAAAAGAGGACATTACATTAGAAAGAAATTCAGTACCTTTTTGCGTTTTAGCCAACCATGCGACCAATGAGCCCAACAAAACAACAATAGCCCCAATACCAGTGGAAATTAGTGCAAGTTTCAACACTTTTAAAGCTGCAGATAACAAATTACTTGTTATAGCCGCTGTTTTTTGAGCACCAGAGAACATATTCGCAGTGACCGTTCCTGCTTTGTACTGGACTGTTATTTTAACCAATTCATCCTTCAAACCACCAACAAATTCCTTTGTACCTCGCAAGACGCTAACGCCACTGCGCAATATGGAAACAAAAGGTACTTGGGCTTCTGTAGCCTGAAGTATCGCATCTTTATAATTACCCACATTCCGATAAAAGCGCTGCGTTTCTTCTTCCGCACCTTTCAGTTCATCGGTAATGGCATTTATCTTATCTTGCAGCTCTTTGCCTTCGCCCCCCTCACGCTCTACACGACTTAATCTGTCATAAGCAGCGGTAAGATTGGAAAGCTCAGCCCGCAACCTAACAAGGCTTCCTTCCATCTCTGTCTGCTCTTTACGTTCATTTTGAATTTGTTTATTCAGTACACGGATGGCATCTGTATATTGTTGGGTAGCAACCCTATTTTCGGTTAATTTAATATTATATTCCTCCCTACTCATACGGCCTTTCTTCAAATCCTCCTTAAGAGTTTGTTCTACTTTTCGAAGTATATCCAACTGCGTACGATACTCTGCTATTTTACGGATAGCATCATCATACTTTACCCGAATTTCCAATATTTTTTCACTTGTATTGTCTTTCATAATTATACCTCCAATTGTAACAATTTACATTCACATATTCCCGTATCTTCTGCCTTAATGGAAATAATGGCATAATATCTACCATATTGGGCCAAGTAAATTGGAACAGTCATATCCAAGTCTCTCAACTCAATATCATTTATTTCTATCTTTTCTGTGATTACTTTAGGCATATAAATGACCTCACTATAACTTTTGTAATAAGAGTTAATCACAGAAGAAAAATCAAGTTCCTCAAATGTTCCTTTCAGAACATCTGCATCATCTGTACAAAGTAAAATTCTTGGCTCCACTTTCTCTAGAGAAGATTTACCATCACTGTCATACTTATATAACTTTATAGACGCAACGCCACCTGCCATATCAGTACCAGCAAATGGAAGCGTAAGAATATCACGCTCTGAATCCAAAGTGTAATCTAATACTTGTAATGCTCCATCATAAGAGCCATTAACCGTAGAGTCTTCTTTGTAACGCAGATAATTCAGCTGTGCGAAATCATTCAGCCTATATTCCAACATATTAGGTTTATTCTCCTTATAAGTAGCAACAACCTTTTTTGTCCAATCATATGCTCTTGTTTCATTTTCTTTAATAGTATCTACAGAAACAAACTCAATGGAATTTGAATCATTCTTACCAGGAACAGCAAAAACACCGAGAATTGCAGCAACAGCTTTAATAAAATCTATCTGTTTTATTTCGGGCAAATTTGCAATAATCGGGAAGTGCCCATATCCTGCATTTATCTCATCATCTATCGAAGGCATCACTTGATCACATATAGCTGTAATGCTAAATGAATTATCCATAGATATACCACCATCATCAATCCACCCTGCGTCAAGTAATCCAAACAAAATCTCCTTACTTTCCTCTAGCGTATCTGTCTCTATATCTGTAAAATCAAAATAGATAGTATAACTATTTGTGTTATGCCTCTCAATCTTGCTATAATCTATAGTTGCAATATCGACTCTTGTATCATCATCCATAATGTAATAAGCAACCAGACATGCTCCATTAGGGTATATAGAAGTGGATACATCAAACGACACATTACCATTCATCAAAATCTTCATATTCGGAGCATTAAGTTTAAAGCCTTGAATATAAATTTTTCCAGAACTACTTTTAAACTTGGTTATAGTCCCATAATAGCTTGAAAACGACTTATCTGCAAAATACAATTTTTCCGGTTCTCCCTTATCAAGACGTCCATGTACATAGTAACTAAACTCTGCATGTAATGCATTTTTTGCAGCATAACTTCTGCTATCATTACGAGTTAATAAGGGTACAAACAATCTACTTAACATAAAAGCGCGATTAGCAGGAAACGTAAAAGTGACACCATTATCTTTCATAATTTGTAACAAAATCCAGGTAACCTTACACCCAGGATGATACCACCCTGTTGTATCTTCCCGCCGTATACCATAGTCTACTTTAGGAATAAAAAAATTACCGGAAGCATCCCCTTCAAAAGAACCTACTTTCCAAAATACATGATAATCTGGAAAATCATCATCAGCAATGACCTCATAATTGTGTCTATCCTTCAAATCACGTAGCGTTTTATTTCCACTTATAATATTTGCAAATCTAGAGACATTACCCCATGAAAGAGCAAATTCAAAAACATCCGATGTAGACAATAAGACCGCAGTTGCGTTATTGAGTATCTCTATCCCGTTACGAAAATAACGAGCATTCAGTTTAATTCTAGGATAAACGATGTCGCATGAAGGTAAATCAGCATGCATGATTGCACACTGATTACGTATAGTATTCGGAAGTTTGATAGTATAAGAATTATTACTTATAATCTTACTCAAATCCGTAAATATATTACTTTTGAAATTGAGCGTTACTTTGGTATCATCATCCAAATCCATCAGTTTATCACCAATGAATAGCATATCGTTTCTCATAAGCTTTGTACTCTTGTTTCTGGTAATATGATTGTTGCTACGAAATCCTGTAATACAGCTCTTGTCTTATTGAAATTACCAACAGATACATTCACCGCCTTCCAGCTATCAACTCCATTCACATTTTTACCTGCATACATATCAACAACGGGTGACAACGCGAGTTGAAACAAGAAGTCAAACGTTTCAGAGTCCACTAAAGGAGCACACACCAACAATGTATTCTCTTCTGTTTTTCTCTGCTTACGTCCTGAACCTCCATGATAGCCATTAACATAGTTATAGTCTTGCATATTATTACGAATGAATTCACCATCATTGGCAATTTGTTTGCTCTCATCACCACGTTTAAACAACCAATAGCAATAAAAGCCATGACGATTTATCCAACGTAAATAAATTCCATCCGTGCATTCATCAACTAAAAGCCTCACATTTGCGGCCACATTCGTCAATGCGTGAAAAGTAAAGTCAAAGGTATTATCGAATACACTTGCTCCCGTACTAGTTCCAGGGAGATTCAAAACAACATCCCTATTCGCATCAATACCCTGCAAAGTAAGATTATACACTTTGCGGTCAGACAATATGATGGACGGCAAAACTTGACCGTCAGCAGTCACACTAACAGTACCGGCCCCCGCAGTGTACATACCGACCGTAAATGGTAAGTTCCTAAACCATGTTAGAATACGGTCACCATTATATCTTTCGCCGACTTTCATTGCGCCCCAAATAATAAAAGTATTAAACTGGAAACTTTCTCCGATAGTGCTATCAGACGTATACATATCCACTTCAACAGAGAACAGACGCCCAAGCTGACTATCTTGTGGAATAGAGGATTGATAGTCAATCTTGCCAAACTCCGTTGCATCAAAAGCCGATTGCATATAGAAAGACAGATCAAAGAAACATGCGGTTTTAAATAATGCACGTTTTTCCTTATATTCCTTTCCGGTAAGTACGTCGGTTATCGTTGCTTCCACCCATGCCCAAGTATATCCACTAATATTTATCACTACCGGATTGAAACAGAAAGATATTTCATCCGGATACTCGATTGTAGTATTTCCTATCTTATGCGTCCTCATTACTATGCAAATTTATATGTTGTACATCGTTCAGAAAAACACCAAACACACGGTCCATAATATCCCGTATCGCTTGTGTAACACTCGTTGAATATATATCCTCATGCGTTCCAGAGTGATAAAGCCTAGTACCCTCATTTGCAATCTTACGAGCTACGAGATAAGCAAACGATTTAGGTTTTTCTACTTGAATCCTCTTATCCACCACCCATTGCTGAATTATTTGCCAAAAACCTTTTGGGATTTTTCCCGGTCCGCGTCCTGTTTCCAGAACTCCAAAAGCCTGTCTACCGAATAAAACACCATGATTATCATCTACTACGACATGCAGGCTCTTGATGGTTCTTCCGCTTGCACGCTGTCCAGCTTGTATATGATTCTCAATGATACGCTGCCGAAGTTTATCCAACTCCTCGTTCAGTATATCTTTAACGTCCTTTCTTCTGTCTTCCATAACTAACACATGGGTACTCCTTGAACCTCTTTCAGTTTCAATTCTATTACTATTCCAGTAACATTTACATCCAGCTTATCATAGAAAACGGAATAAGGGACTTCATCGCTTACCCACTCAAACAGCCCGCTCCTATTCAACTCACGGATAAATTGAACTGCATACCCTTTGCACCTCTCAATAACCTCATCATTCTCCACCCCGTCAAAATCAAACGCCGTCTTGTCTACAAAAGCAATCATGCAATTTGGGCAATCTCTTAACTGAGTCCTTGATATGACGAACTTCCCAGATGCAGGAAGCAGATTTATAATGGCCGGCAATGGCATCTTATCCAGCCGAACGTTGGCGGTCACCCAGTTATCAAATAAATAGGTAACTCCTTCCAGCTTCTCTGCGATAGAAGCGATTTTCCTTTCTACACTTATATTCATTGCTTATTCTGATATATTTCTCGTAATCGACGTTCATAACGTATTTTCTCCGCGTCCATATCAAGACACTTGTACACTCTTACCCATGGAACACTCTCTACCTGCTCATGGTCAGTTATCCCCATACGGGTAGCATAGTAATCCACCAAGCCAAACAACCCGAACGAAAGCTTATCCACTCCGGCACGTCTTTCTTCCGGAGTCGGTACTACGCTCGTAGTTTCAAAAAGCTTGGTAATACGTTCAACCTCCCTGGTTACCCATGTGGAGAATCCCAAAATATCCGCTACCCCACACTTCTCTATCTTATCAATAGACAAACCAAGGACAACACGGCATGGAACCATTATACAATCTATTCCATTGCGTATGGATTGCAGTTCCATCAGCTGACCTATAGTGAGGTCATTCAGAGTCTCCGGAACTCTTACACCTGCGACAAAGTCCGGTTTAGGCAACTTCCCTATCTGATCCAACAGTTCAGCAGCATTGCTCGCCACGTTACTCAATATCAAAAACTCTTTTACTGTCATATCTGTCCTAATTTTGCTTTTGGTCTTTTAGGTATCGGTTTTATACGGAAAAGCATTGCCATTATCAACATGTCGAGGTAATCCGGAGAATGTCCGAGTATATCTTTCATATTCTCCTTGCTGATTATCCCTTTCTTCCGGGTATCGGCATCTATATGGTCTTGCTTCAAGACGGACAATTCTTCCATTATGCGCTCTCTTTGCGCTTCCGTACATATAATTCTTATCTGCCGATTATTTATTAGCTCTGCAAGCTTAAATGCACATTCAGACTTCAGATTGTCGTACTCTGGATTAATAGGTCGGTTACCACCATGAAATTCTTTGATGCCATTCAAATAACTTTCAAGGTAGCTTCCAAGTCCATCACTATCAACGACCATCATGCTACGTGGAATCTTCCACTGTATCATCATGTTTTTAAGGTCCGTCTCAATAGATTTACCCGTGCTATATTCCTGGTCTAACCGGATATAACACACATTGCCTACCCAGTGCCCTCCGACAAAGCGGTCACGTCCTTTCATGGCAAGGTCAGCTGCTCCCGTCGATAATCCTATCGGTTTTACGTGCTCATTTGCGAATAGGTCACAAATAGCATCATAATCACAGAGTGCTGTCGGGTCGTTGTCATACTCCCAATTACCATAGTACAAGCGCTCCTTTGTCACTTTGTCCCTGGTATTACGGAGCGTATCTATGTAGTCCTCGGTAGCGTAGGGATTATCCTGCACCAATGCTTGAATAAAAGCGTATGGGGCTTCCAGCCTGCCTTCTTTCCACGGTTTATAGAACTCACGATAAAGCCAGTTCTTCTTCGGATTGCAAGTGATAAGTATCTTTCCGGATATTCCATACACATCATTCAAGTGCCGTCCTATACGCGTCTTCAAAACCTCAAATGCGAGGTAGTGAACCTGCCCGGCTTCTTCAATCCACCCTCCAGTAAACTCCTTAGAGCCCAATCGCTCATACATCGGGTCTTTGACGGGATAATATGTCAAGTCAAGAAAGATGATTTCCGACCCATTCCCCAAAAGTATACCGTCATTGGTCTGCTTGTAATCAGTGAATCGATGCCACTTTGCCACCTTGTTGAAAGTGACAGAGATAGACTCACGGCTATCTTTCAAATTATTTCGGCCAGCGAACCATCGAGTGCCCGGGAGATAGTAAGCACATTGCATAAGCCATTCACACCCAAGCCATGATTTTCCACCTCCACCAGCGCCACCATAACACAGAAACTTCGTAACATCGTCACGAAGGTAGTTATAGGCTAACCTCTGCTTTATATTGACCTTATATCCCATTACTTGACTTTCTCCGCATCTTCTGTATATGGTAGAAAATTAAATCCTTTGAACTCTTTTCCTGCATTCGTATGGTCCACCTCCTGCTTGTCAACAAGCCCTAACTTTCGGGCAATGATATTCGCATTGAAAGCTCCAACGCACGCTCCCTCAAACTGCTGCGTTTCGATGGTTTCCTCCACGCGTGCGATGACCTCCAAAAAATCTTCATCATTCTTATTTCTACATTCGGAACGAAAAGTGCTCCACCACTTGGAAGAAGCACCTACATAAATACAGAACCCGGTTAGGGAATACGGACGGGAAGTCGGGGAAACTTCTTGTTGTACTTGTTGCTCATTGACTGTCTCCACCTTCTTCCCTTTTTTCCTTTTTACCGGAACAGTCTTTTGAATGGCCTTTTTGGACAACCAGGGATTTTCATCACACCATTGGAAATACTCACATGCCGCCTCCCATAAGAGTTCTGGCGTGGAAAAGAGTTTATCCCTCCCATGCTTGCTCCTTAACATCCAAAATTTATTTCCCGTCGGTGCCGCCATATTATTTCTTCATTCTGATAATCTCTCCACAATGAGGACATGCAAGTTCAATATATTCAGTTCTTTCCTGCTCCAGACCTTCTTCAATACGTTCTGCCTTCTTCCTGAAAGATTCATTCTCTTGGCGATGCATTTCCTCACTGAATTCCTGTTTTGCCGCTTCTGATTGCGACTCTTCCGTGACATAATTGTTTGTCGGAATAAAATTCATGTCAAAACCGAGTAACTGGTCTATGGGTTCAAAAAAGAAGTCTTGCATATCTGCAGGTACATTCATTGTCCTAAGCTCACGTATCAGTTTCTCTTCATCCCATGACGCAAATTCTGATGTCTTATTATCTGCGATACGATACTGACGCGCCTTTTCCTCGTCCAAGTCCACAATGATGCACGGGACCTCTTTATATCCAAGATTCAAAAGGGCAAAATACCGTGTATGACCAACAATGATTTCAAAATTCTTATCCAACACAAGCGGCTGATTGAAACCATATTTCTTTATTGACTCTTCTACCGGCTTAACAGCCTTACTATTGTTCCGGGCATTATTCCAATACGGAATAATCCTATCTATTGCAATGCTCTGTATATCCATAGTTATAATTCCAATGAGTTTGTATGATGAACAATTTCTTTGATGGCTTTGCTGTATTCATAATTCCTGAACATCTTGGCAAAACCGGTAATATGCTTCAGCTTCACAAGCTCCAACGGCTCCATGCCAAGCTTTCTACAAATAACAGCATCCGACTCACCGTTTTTTATCATGTTATAAATGATGTTTGTCATGCCATCAACGGAATGCTTGCCACGGGCACGATTGTGACGGACCGTAGAAGCCATACGGTCGTTGATATCCTTGTCAATGACAACAATGGGAAGACGCCCACTATTGCGCTGGGCAATGTCCTTATACATGCGCGCGATAAGGTTACGATGAAACCCGTCGACAATAATATACTTTTGCTCCTCTTCACTCCAAATCGTAACAATTGGCTGTGTATATCCATCTTCACGAATGGAAGTATAAAGGAGCTGCATCTCCTGCTTTGCCACAGCGTTCGGATTATAGTTGTTCGCCTTCACCATATCCATCGGTACCCAGAGGACACGGTCCACCGGATTGGCCTTTTCAGGAGACAGAGAGAATAAAATCTGTCTTATCTCATTGAAGAAGTTTATTTTATCTGGCGCTTCATCAAGCATCCGGATGATTATTTCTTTTAGTTTTTCCATATTTATACTTTGATTTATGAACCAATAACCTATTATTCAACTTTGTCTGTTCAAAGTCCTCTGTGATGATACCACGGGCAAAGGCGCGATATATATCAACGCGATCGGAATCAGACCAGCCCGCAATCTTATCAACCACCGTATTTAGATTATTGGTAAAAATTACTTTATTCTTGCTCTCAGCTACGATATTGTCTATGAGATATTGCAGATATTCCGGCCAGTCCTTGAAACAGTTGGGATAGTTTCTTACCTCTTCAAAGGCATCCAACAGAAGATGGTTCGTTGTGCCAATATTGGGAATACGCATGTACATGGCATTATAAGCCTTCGGGTCAATCTCTTGCAAGTAAGGAATATTCTGATTACTGTTCTCATGGATAAGAGAAGATACCCTTGCAGAACGCAACGGTTCCTTTGAAAAGATATAGTTGTAGACCTTATTGTATTTCAACCGATTGGAGAAGATGTAATACCATATATCGCGATATGACCAATCATACAAAGGATATATAACAACACCATGGCTACAACGTTTTCCATATGTCATTCCTGGCAAGGTTTCCTTTCCCGTCAATCCAGCACGACGAGCTGGTGACTCTTCAATACGGACACCTCCCAAAGATATATACCCCCCTCCCAAGTGATGATATGCGATGGCATCAAACATATCCTTAAATCTGTCGACTCCATAGACGTTTTCCTTAAAAGAGACATCTTCTTTCTCACGCATCCACACTTTCCCTGGCTCCCAAGGGATAAACCAGTCACCACTGTTCGCATTCCATAACCGGAACGGAATTTGCACCCAAATAGGTTCCACCTCTGGCAATGACATAACATAACGCATATACTCAACAGTATATGTGTACTCACATTCCTGATCAAGAAATATAACCGGCAACTTTTGAATGCCCAATTCACTTGTCACTTCCAAAGTAAGGTGTAATAAGGCAGTACTATCCTTGCCTCCGGAGAAACAAACACCTAATCTGTCCCCCATAGAAAACAACTTCCTTATCCGGTCTTTTGCCGCTTCATATACATTCTGCTCTGAATACAATATCATACGTTCGTCACGATATAATAGTTATCAAACTCCCTTACTTCACAATGAGGAAATCTTTCCTCCAGCTCACTCCTTGAATGACTGTAATGTTCCAGATTACAGCCGGTACGTTTATAAGTTACCGGATGATAATTCTCCTTGTAGAACATGAGGAAAATATTCTTTCCTTCGGGAATATCCGTCAGTGCTTCAATATCAATGTAACTGGCCGAGCCGAACAAAGCTACAATGCTATTGAATGTTGCAAACTTTAAATTGAGCAACTCAAACGGAATACACAAATTATTATACTCCGGATGCTTCTTTCTGAAAACATCAAGCATCTTACTACTTGGGTCAATACCCCAATATTCATCCGGAGACACTTTCAGAATATCAAGGAGTAACCCCGTACCACATCCCACATCCAGAAAAATCCCTGAAACCTCAAAAAGCATTGAGGCAATCTTACGATTCTCCTCAATACTGGCTTTGTCTTTGAACAGAGAATCATAACTCTCTGCAACTGCATCATACTGATTTACTGCGTACATACTTTATTATTTTGATTTACAAAATAAAGATACCGAATAATCCACGAACGGACTATTCGGCATCAAAGAAGTTACTGACACGATTTGGCAGAAGATTTTGCTTTAGCCAGCAATACCTTAAATAAATCCCAACCTTCAATTTAACAATTACACCGTTAATGGTTAACAAGTACATTTACCAGCTAAACCATGTTATAAGATGGCTGAACAAAGGCTCATAATTTGCATAACTTCCACAAAACCTTACCTTTGCAATGTGTTTTTCATAGTATTAGATTAAGGTTAACAAAAAGATTGGCTGTCCGGGAGGATAGCCTTTTTTGTACATATTACAGGCTACATCTCAAAAGCAAGTTGTCTCCAATTTATCCGATTATTTGGAAGACTTTCATTACATATTGTACCAATAAATAAGATATTTTACTCCTACATTATCTTTAAAAATGTTTCCACCATTTGCTAAAGACAATATTTATTTCTACATTTGAATTTTAACGAATCAAACAATATCACTAAATGTAAGAATATGAAAAAGTTTTTATTTGCCATATTGGCATGCACAATTGCACTTGGCTTTACATCATGCAGAGAGAAAAAAGCAAAAGACAAGGTTAAGGATCGTGTAGAAAATGTAAAGGAATCTGTTGAAGACGCACTTGAAGAAGCACAAGAACAGATTGAGGAGGGAGCAGATGATGTGAGGAAAGCCCTGGATGAAGCCGGGGATGAAATTGAAAAAGCAAAAGAAAAACTGGAATAAGAGTTGTAAAAAAGGCCGTCCTAATTTTATACAGTAAAGATCCACCTAATTTAAAAACATTATGAAAAAGATTAATTTACTACTGCTTTTTCTCCTATTGGCCTGCACCTTGCCTGCCCAGGATGGCATTTCCATCTTTATTGGCAGAGCCAACCGCTACGCAGCCGTGGAACTTTCTGATTACAGAAAGCGCCTATGTCTGGAATACAATATTTCAAACCGTTCCTTGGACGATTACTACAGACGCTGTGGA
The DNA here is from genome assembly GCF_003603515.1 of Bacteroides sp. AM32-11AC. Taxonomy (NCBI): domain Bacteria; kingdom Pseudomonadati; phylum Bacteroidota; class Bacteroidia; order Bacteroidales; family Bacteroidaceae; genus Bacteroides; species Bacteroides sp. AM32-11AC. The sequence continues at coordinate 23,187 of NZ_QTNH01000018.1, forward strand.
AAAGACTGGGGAAATGTGGGGATTGCACTTGAGGTAGCCAGAACTTCCGGAAAAAAGATGCATGATGTATGCGATTATTACAACCGGTATCAACGTTACGGATGGAACCGTATTCTTGTGGAGATTGGCATAAATCCGGGAAGTGTATATTATACCCCTTTCTATGACAGAGTCCATCACCATAGTGACTGCTGGCATGAATACTATAATTCATACTGTGAGCGCCATGATAAATTTCACCATAAGAAACACAAATATAAAAAACCGAAGAGACACCACAAGAAGCACTATCGATATTACGATGATGATGACGATGATGATGATGATGACGATTGATTTGGCTTTGAAATCCAAGCATTGAAACACTAAAAAAGAGGGGATAAGCATTAAACTATGCCTATCCCCTCTTTTATATCAATGAGATTTCTGTTCCGATATTTTCTTCAAAATCTGTACGCAGCCCCGATGTTGATGACACCCTGATCAAAATCACTGACCAACTGGTACTTAAATTCAAGATTCATGGCCCAATTACGGCTCAATGCAAATTCGGCTCCAACTCCCAAGTTTACACCGAAACGACATTCATTATGATTCCCATCGCCATCCACATGAACATGATCCCCATCCCAGTCAACATCATACATATCAAACATCCAGTTGGACAAAGTCAACCCAAACAGTGGATAAAGCTTGACATTGCTAGCTACCGGACACAGATAATGAAAATTCACGTTCACATCCAGCATGCTTACATTGTCATTTTCAAAAAAATAATTAAGAGAGGGCTCGATACGTATAGGATTGGTTATATTATACTGATACTTGATTCCCAATCCGATACTTTCAATTTCTGTACCATAACCAAGACCGAAACCTATGGCTTGTTTCCCTTTCTGCGCATAAGCACCTACTGACAACAAAAAAAGAGTTCCTAATAAAATGAATAATTTTTTCATACTACACCGTTTTATTTTAAAACAGATAAAATAATTTATAGATTGTCTACAATAAAAAAGTTAAACTATTAATAAAAATATACTCAATCAAGGGATCGTAAGGGAACTATTTAAAATTTATACCCCAGAGTAATACCGATATTCGCATTGTGCGGAGCATCCCCATCCATAATCTTGCAGAAGCCAAGCTGTGTGTCAACCCCCACAAGAATTCGGCCAAACTCTACCCCAAGACCGATGTTCCAACCGGCATCGAACCTATTGTAATTCAAGCCGTCATCACTGAATGTATCGACTTTCTCATCTCCATTGATATTGATACCTCCAACAGATGCCTTGCCATCGAACTTGGCTTTACCACCTACCCCACAGGCAAGATACGGCCCTGTCGCAATGACCAGGTTAGTATTGTCTGCAATATTGAAACGGAATTGTACATTGATGGGCAATTCCAAATAAAGCTGGTTGATCTTCACATCTGCATCCGCATCTACGACGCTACCGCTATATCCACTTGAATATTTCGCACCTTTCTGTGAGAAGAATAGCGAGGGCTGTAAGGAAACAAGGCCGCTGAATTGGTATTCCATTCCCACTCCAATGCGTGCTCCTGGTTTAAATTTGGAATGGTCAGAGTTTTCACCGATGTAACTGCTGAGATTAAGACCGGCCTTTACATTGAAAGACAATTGCGCAAATCCCATCGTGCAGAACAGCGCAAATAGAACAGTCAAGAAACTTTTTTTCATCATAATTACAAATTAAAAAAATATTAGGTTGTTATTCTTGTCAAAACCTTCTACCGCTTTTTTGTCATAAACACCACTAACAGCTATAAAAGCTGAAACAGTTAAAATAATCTTTTTATATCATATCCTAATTAAGAAATACTTGCAAATCTATATATAAAGCTTCAATAAATTAGCAACCGATAATGTTTAAAAGCAAACAAAAGGAGTTTATGATTTCTTTTTCGGAATTAATGAACAGTATAGCATACTTTTCAGAGCAAACATAAAGCTTCAAATTCTTGATAAATGGAAACTGTTATAGATAATAAGCTCAATCTTTTGCGTGATGTAGAGTGAGCTGCGGGAAGGGAAATCCTATTCCTTCTTCATTAAATGTAGTATAAACTATTTCATTGATATCATACAGTACACTCCAGTAGTCAGCGCTTTTTACCCAGACGCGCACCGTAATATCAACGCTGCTTGCACTCAATGAACCTAAGACAATAAGGGGAGCCGGTGTATCCAATATACGGCTGTCTGCATTGATTATGCGCTGTAAAACGGCTCTGACCCTCTTTACATCCTCACCGTATTCAACACCGAATACCCATTCAACACGACGTTTGTCCTGCTTACTGTAATTAGTGACGGCATTACCACTGAGACTTCCATTAGGTACATAAATCATGCGGTTGTCAAGAGTGGAAAGTATAGTGTGAAATATCTGTATTTCCTTTATCGTACCACTTACTCCCGGACCGTCTATGTAGTCACCTACTTTGAACGGTTTGAAAACAAGTATAATCAGTCCACCGGCAAAATTTGAGAGATTACCGGACAGCGCCATACCCACAGCTACACCGGCAGATGCGAGTAACGCCGCAAAACTGGTGGTCTCCACACCGAGTTTGCCGATTATGGCAAAAGCAAGAATCATGTTCAGCAGTATCTTTATCAGACTCTTCAAGAAGGTCTGTACACTGGTTTCAATCTTTCGTTTTTCGAATAGCTTGGCTACTAATGCACTTATCTGTTTGATGATGAAACGTCCGATTACATAGATTAAAAAGGCAATTAATATGTCCTTACCGGCATCCATGCCAAAATCCACCAACTTTTCCAATGCCTGTTCCAGTTTTCCTCCAGTAGTAGTTGTGTTCAATAAAAATAAATTCATTTCCTTACAAATAAAATAAGATTATAAAAACAGAGTTAAATTCAGTGTGCAAAGATAACCAAATCTGAATGGCTACCACACATATACAATCTGTATTTATTCACAAGAAAAAAGACAAAACTTATTTTCATGGCTTATTCCCTTTCAATAATTCCGGGCTATCGTAAATATTACTGACGATTGTCATAGTCTGCCATTCGCCTAAAGGTTTCATGCCGACTTCTTTTTCAAAATCGAATTGTAATGCGAATGTCGCGAGTTTTTTGTTCCACAATACAAGAGCTATCCATTGACCACATACAAGTATGTCACCTTCGTATATTTCTTTCCCGTTCTTATCGCACAAGCCGGTAAACTGCCCAACGGTTTCAGCCCATACGTCATCGCACCGGCAGTCTTCTGGGGAATATATCTTCGCCTTGTCCGTGAGGATAAGCCCGTTTTCGTTCCTTCCGGCAGTATAGAAAAAAGAGAGAAATCCATATATCCATTTCCCCGTATCAATGCTTTTCCCTCTGAATTTTATTTCACGTTTCATAATCAATACTTTTTCCATGTTTATTTTCTCTCAATTCATTGTATCGCATCTTCTGCTCCACATGCCATATAAGGTCTATGTTCAGATGTTTGGCAAACCCGAAAATAGCCAATAGCATGCTATTTAATTGATTTTCTAATAGACTGTCATATTCATACTCACACCGTATAGGAATTGTAGATATAGCGTATATGCTTTCTGTGAAGGTCTCATTATTGCAGCTTTCTGTTGCTTCGTATATCATTTCACCTGAAAAATCATCAATGGATATATTTCTTAATCCAGCCAAATCAAGCAGGCGTATGCAGGCGTCGGCAAGCTCGTCTTCCACACAGTCTTTGATATATGTTTCAAAGTTTTCCGCAAAATACTTATTTTGATAATGAAAAGTCCGTTCGTCAAATATTGTACCTTTTTTATCGACCGGAACTTTGGCAAATCGTCCTTTCCTGTCAGCTTTCACAGCTTCCATAAGCTCGGATATGACAAGGCAAAGGCAGTGTTCGTTACTCAGTTCTTCATCGTGAAAACCGTGCGTTACTGCGTTACGGTAGGCTTTATCTCTTAATTCATTTAAGTTCATGATATTTGGGTATTAATTGGTTGGAAATACAATACCCGATAACCGCCACAAAGCAGTTTCCGGGTATTCACAAAGCACTGACAAGGATTGTCTGTAGAAATTTTACGCTGGTTAGTTATAGTCGATGTTTCTATCTAACAAACGATGTAAGAATAATTTTGATACTTGAAAAACTCTTAATATTGATTGTATATCGAATCCATATTAATCTCATTTTATTGCGTACGGATACCTTAAATCATGAATATCGACAATATCCTTACACAAACTATCCAAAGAAGGCATTATAAATGATCTTGTGATTCCTATTTTTTCAAGTTTACTCAATATGTTTTGTTTATATTGTACAGGGATTATATATTTTGCATAGATAAATTCGAAATTTTCCTTCCAAGGTTCTGGATAAAGTACAAATATGCCATTTTGATTTTTATACCTAACATCTGTCATATTAGGAACTAATAAAGTTATTGCGGGAAATGAAAGTATGTCATCTTTATCTTCATCGAAAACCATCATTGAGAATGGACAACTATGATAAACAACTCCATCTTTATCAAAATTTGAACAACATGCAAAATATAATGCAATCAAAGGATTATAAGTCCAATCAAGAAGTCTCGTTGGAAGTCCATAGTGTTGTGCTAGAAATAGAAATTCCTTATCATTTTTAGGGCGTGCACCCGTAAACATTGAATATTTTCTTTTAAAATCCTCAAATACCTCCTTCTCATATTGCTTCAACACGTCCTCCTGTCCTTCCTTGAACCTCCGACCTATTGAAGGTATCAATTTATATTCAGAAGAAGATTGACCTCTGAAGAAATCCATTTCAGGGAGGCCGTTTTGTAAAGACATAAAATTTTCCAAGGTTTGTACAGTAAATACCTTCATCACTTTTTTTATTAAGGTTATAATATCACTTAAATTCTACATTCAAGTCGTGTATTCACTGCAAATATACGATTTTAATTTACGGAAACTCAATAAAGTTTTTCTGCTATTAAAAAAATCAAAAGATAAACATTAATTGTGATAGAGATAACTTTTAATATCCTCTCACTTGATATTAAACTTGCCCATGGTTGTTTTATGGTTATTGACTTCATTGCATTGAATTTTAAAGATTAATGATTATTTTTGTAATCCCAATAGCATCTCTGAAATACAAACAAAATCAGAGGGAAAACTAATGGGTTAAATTAATGGTAACATTAAATTATAGACATCCTCATTCTTTTTAGAACTGTTAGAATGAGGCTCTGTCTCAAAACAGTAAAACAGTCCAGTGTTGTAGCGACAAACCTGTACATGTTCGTTCCTATTACAGATTCCGGTTTGGCAAATGTGAACACGTGAGAGAACATTGTAGAAGACTACCTTGTAGTCATCGTTAAAAGAATCATCTTTCCGAGGATACGTGACAGGTATCCTCGTTTCAATCTCCTTTCTCTTTAATTCATTATTGCTAGCATCTCATCGAAAAACTAAATAGGTCTCCAATGAGTAACATATCCAGTCTTGATGTAGGGGTATATCCATTTATCCACTTCTCGCATTGCCATTTCATCAATACTACCATCAACAAATTTCACTTGACACATGCCTTTTGCTTGTTTGTTTGGTATTGCATCCTCTACGCTTATCCACGGTGATTGCTTTGCCTGCCATTCGACACCTTTTCTGAACATGTTTAGCATTGCTTGTTGCTGATATGCAAACTCACCTTTAACCACTATTGCATAGCTTGACATAAGCTCTTGCCATGCAGCTTCTTCTACCGTCTGTTTCATAATCATTACTCTTCAGTTGATATTAAATCATCCAAATACGCCCATTCATCAATGGCATCTTTAGAGCACTCGTAATCATCGCACTCTTCATCGTCCCAGCATTGCTCTGTTACGTTCCAATAGCGGACACCGTAACCAGTTCCAGTGCTTAACTTTCCATACACAAGGCATGGTATCTGCGGATAATGTTCATTTTCGTATTCTCCATGAGCTTGTGGCACTTCATCTTTAGTCTTATGCCATACGCTATTGATGCGCCAGTTCGCACCGACAATAAATCCGGACTTATAAATATTCTGCCCGACGATATTATATCCTTCAGCTCCTTGTTTGGCTGCTTCTTCTACTGTCTGTTTCATATATTTCTTATTGTGAGCAAGAACCACCGGTTTCCGCTCGTGTTAATACTTCATGTGCAGAAATGGCTTCTTTTTGCACATGTTAATCTCAATTCATTTTCCTTTTTCTATTCCGCTCGCTCTGTACCTCTGCCATACACATCTTGCACCATGACGCTTTCAGATGGTATTCCTTACCGTTACGACGGGCTGTCCTATCGAAGAACCTGGATAACGGAAGTGCTCTACCGCAACGGGTGCACAGTTTACGCTCCACTCCGTCAACCACCACCCGGTTACGGGGTTTCCTCCTCACAATCTCACATGGTCCGCATTCGGACGCACCGTACCTCCTGCAATATGCAAGTGAGTGCTTGCCGCACTTGGCGAAGGAGGTGCAATCCGAACGGGGAACTATCTGGTGAATGTTCATACGGCATCATTCATTAAGTCGAACAATGTGGGTGCACTGACCTCCATCTCTGCCTCATACAGATATGAAAGACTATCTTTCCAGTAGTCGTAATTGAGTTCGGTTGACAGACCTTTCCTCCCCAGATTGATAGCGCAATAGGGAACGGTGCCGATACCTCCGAACGGGTCAAACACCAGTTCACCCCTGTTTGAATACCGTTCAATCAATCTTTCGACAATATCCAACTGAAGGGGACAAATATGATTCTGCCGTTTCTTCTGCGACTGCTTAGTATTCAGCGTGCGCATCCGGGTGACATCATCCCATATCCAAGGCTTCTTGCTTACCGGGTCAACGGCCATGAATGTCTTTGGCAGTTTTCCGTATGCCTCCAGCTCTTCGGCGAATGATACGTGTTCCTCATAATCATAGACGTGCCCACGCTCGTAGTTCCTGAATAGGTGGCGTATCTTGTCAATGCCGGCCCCTTTCATGTCCTCGTAACTCAATAGAGAGTTACCCGAAGATTTCCAACTTGCATGAGCGTCTATCTGCCAACGGGCCAACGAATATTCGCTTTTGTTCTTGGTCACCGGCAAATCAGCATAAGCCCGTGAGGTGTCAGAAGGAAGCTTGCGGAAAAGAAGGACATATTCAGGACAACCGATACCCATCTTTGAACCGTCCTTGCACATCTCCGTATATCCAAGCCGATAAGTCTGGTTGTTCTCCCTTACCACATCCGTATCCACCGTGATGCGCCCCATGTAGCGGAAACCGTGTTTCATGTAGTGGAATACAGTCATTTCACTGAACGGGTCAATGGTAGGCATACCGTCACCAGTAGCGTTGCCGAACAAAACACGGTCTTTCACATGGATGCAAGCTAACCTACCGGGTTTAAGAATACGCATAAGCTCCGGTGTAAGATAATCCATCTGCTCGAAGAACTTGCCGTTGTCCTCATTATGCCCGAAGTCGTTATAGGTCGGAGTGTACTCATAGTGGTTGGAGAACGGGATGCTGGTTACAATCAAGTCCACCGAATTACTTTCCATAGTCTGGCATTCAAGAACATTGTCATTATTGATTGCCCTCCACAGTTTACCGGACTTTTCTTCCCTGCTAGCAAACATCCACCGCATCATCTTTTCCTCTGCCTGCAAGCCGAACAAACCGTTCTCGCGGACTATATCGGTCATCTTGGCTACCATCTCGCGGTGTTGCGCCCACTTCTGCATGAAGCTCTTGTATATCTCTCCCTCACTTTCCGCATAGACCAGATAAAGGTCAACCGGATGCTGCTGCATGAAACGGTAGATACGGGCTATCGCCTGGAACTTGTCGTTAAAACGGTAGTCGATGAACATGATTGCCTTATGGCAGTGGTACTGGAAGTTCAAACCTTCACCAAGCATCTCCGGTTTGGCGGCCAGATATTTCAGACGGCCGTCCTTAAAGTCCGCTATCACTTCGTCGGCTTCCTCATCATCCTGCGAGCCGTACACAGCCTTACATCCGGGTATGGCATCACACAAAGCCTTCCGTTCATTCTCCAGGTCATGCCATAAAAGGAAATGGTCGTCTTTGTTTTCAGGACGGTTAATGATTTCCACCACACGGACAATCTTTTCCTGCATGTTGTCCCGACGTTCTTTCGCTGCGTCGGCAAGTCCGAGAGCTGCCTCACGGAACATCTTCACTTGTCCGTCACGGTCGGTTCCGGCTGTGGAGTTGTCAACACTAACCACTTCTTCATGTACACGCAGTTCCGGCAATTCATATCCGGTATCGGGATAACCAAGGTCGGACGGTTTGGTGAGGAACAACGCCCATGTACTTACCCACAACCAGAACTCCTTCTCCTTGTGCGGATAAAGGGTAAGGTTATTCGCCTTCGTGCTGTCACGCTGAAAGAAACGGGTAAGTGCCTGCCCGGTATCCATCACACCGAGATAACCGGCATAATGTATCAGTTCCTTATATCTGTTGGGCGATGGCGTGGCGGTGGCGACAAAGCGGTAGGGAACATTCGCAAACAAGGGAAGGAACTCCTGATAGGTCTTGGTACCGAAACCACGTAATACGCTCGCTTCATCCAATGATGTTGCGGTGAAGTAGGAAGGTTCTATTCTTACACCATCTTCACCGTCGCGCACACGCTCGTAGTTCGTAACCATGATGTCAGTCGGGCATATCATCACATCAGCCATAGTTCGTACATAGGTCACTTTCATGTGCAGATGTTGTTCCGCTTGTGTAAGGAACTCAACCACTACACGTTTGGGACAAACTATCAGCCCTTTGCCGCCTTTGTGTTTCAGGACTACCCGAAGTATCTCCAACTGAGTAACGGTTTTCTGCATACCGAAACTGGAGAATATCGCACGGCAACCGCCAGACACCGCCCAGCGGACTGTATCTTTCACATGGGGATATAACGACGGTGTCAGTTCATCCGGATTGACCTCGAACCCGGTCTGACAGCTGATGGCCATCTTGTCTTTTAAAAATTCTATATATTCTTTCATTAAGCTACTTCTTTTAATTTCTTCAATCTTAAATCTCTAAGTTTTGCACAAAGTGCTTCGGCATTCTTCTTTGCCTGTGTAACCTCTACCGCATTTCCGATAAACTTCTTCTGGTCAGCTTGTGTACCAACTAACACATAATCTTCCGGAAAGCCCATGATACGTTTTAGTTCAGGAATGCGAAGCATCCGCATTTTAATATCCACTATGCCATACAGTGACATGAACTCCTTTATCTTCACGGTCATAGGACTATCATTGTCGTAGATTTCAATCGCTATCTGACCGCTTTCTGTTGCTACCAGATAGGGCGGCATCTTATCCATTCGTGCTATCAGGGTGAAGCAGGGGTTATCAACGGAGCTGCCAGCACTGTTGAACTGTGGATTCATCAGATAATGCCATTTCCGGTTTGCGGTTATTGTCTGTGCCGGTTCCTCTATGTTGCTACCAATATTTGAGAAAGAAGTATTCATAATCCAAGGCTTGCATGTTATAAGTTTTTGCTTGGGATTGGTTAAAATTGCCGGACAAATATTATCAATACTTGTATGTTGTCCTCCACCGGAATACTCATTGGCGATAAACCTTGGAGTTACTAATGATAATCTGTCTTTTGTTGTAACTGTCGCAGACGGCTCGTTTACCGAACGATTAAAGCCGTTCCCATAGTGCGCTGATACGAAGGCATGATGGTCCCTGCATGTGATTGTTCCGGCAGGCTCTTCCACTGATACATTCTTGCTTTCGGGATGTCCGCTGAATTGTTTGGAAAGAAAGCAAACTTGCGCTACTCCAAGTCTGTTTTGTGTTGTTACCACCGGACATGGTTCGTCAATCCCAGGAGCGTTATATTTCCCCGTACGGTTCATAGAATTATACTTCACGAGGAAGGCATCCTTTCCTCCGGCTACAAACTTGATAAGTCCGTTATAGATACGCTCAAGCGTTTTCTCTGCAAGAGGCTTTTCCCTGAAGATGGTAGTTCCTTCATCAGAGAAATCAAGTACATCCTTTACCGGCTTCCACTTCTCCAGCCGCGAAAACATATCTTGCCTACCACCCTTACAGTGGGTCGGTTCAGAGAATACTATCGGCAAACTCTTTTTAGCAAAGATGCCGAAGAAGCGTTTTCTTGTGGTATAGGCGCCGAAGTCGGCAGCATTCAGGATACGGTGTTCAAAGTTGTAACCATATTTTTTCACGTTGCGTACCCACTTCTGATAAAGTCTTCCTTTATCCATGCTGATAGGTTTCCCATTCTCATCCATATCTCCCCATGACATAAACTCTTCTACATTTTCAATCTGAATGTAGTCAGGGGCTATAACATCAATATAACGGAAGAGATGTTCTGCCAGCGTCCGGCTATCAGCATCTCTCGGTTGACCGCCTTTAGCTTTCGAGAAGTTGGTACACTCCAAAGAAGCATGAAGCATTATCATCGAATCAGGATATAATTCACGGATACGTTCAACAATAGTATTTATCGGTGAAAGCTCCAGTGTACGAATATCCTCAATGAAATGAAGTGCATCAGGAATGTTGGCATCATGTGAAAGGATAGCATTCTTATCGTGATTCACACAGCAAACGACTTTTGCACATCTATTGCCATTTAAACGGGCTTCTTCCACGCCTTCCGACAAACCACCGGCCCCACAGAATAGGTCTATGACAAATAATTCAATGTCGGACAACCCTTCTAAGCTGCATAATATCTCTTTCAATGATTTCATAACTCAATCAATCTCCTTCGGTTTCCAGTCATTAGGAACTTTTGCCCATTCTCTGAAGCTACCATTGGCTACGGCGGCGTCAATTAGTTGTTTTCTTGGTTTCATAATCGTGTGTCTTTTTTCATCAGTTACAAGTAAGTCCTTAAACAATAGTCTGCTATCCAGTAGCAGACAAAATAAAAAGCGGCATATACTGCCAGGATTGACAGAATAGTCGCTATCAGTTTGGTCTCTTTCATTTCAAATTCAGTTTTGCCCGTAAGTCGTCGGGCGGTTGGTGATTCCGTTTTACCGGAGCTTGTTGTTCCTCCAAAGCTTGGTTATTGCGTCGACGAATGATAATATCCAGTTCATCTGACCGTTCCCGAAGAAATTTCCGAAATGCTTCGCCAACGGTTATCGTATCGAAATAACCATAGAACTTACCATACCTTCCCAGCTTGAACCGTGCGACAAACAATATGAACTCCGTCAGTTTGATGTAGTGATACTGGCTAACGAACAGTCCAGAGAACTCATTCAAGGCATTTTCATCGGCCCCCTCCTTCGTGGAAGAAGCAAAATCAATGGTCAGTAACTGCGTCTTTACCCACAGAGACGAGGAACCATATCCGTACATCCGTTCAAGGTCTGACAGCGTGGGGGACTTCTCACTGTATGCTTTCTCAATATCGGCAAGAAGTAGCGGTTGGAGTGATGTCGAATATACGGCAGAAGCCTTACTAAAGGTCGGGTATTTCTCCTTGATGGCTGATAGCATTACTTCCCTGTTCGATGGCTGCATATTCGTCAAGGAGGTTTCTTGCCTTTGCTGCCTTATCAGCATCCCGATTGTTTTGTCTTTGGGCTTGATTTTCTGTTTTTCCATTGTCCTGTTGTTTTTTCTCGATTATCCAAAGATTGGCCCGACTATCCCAACGTTCCACCTTGGCACCGGTAGCAGTTTTCCAACCGAGACCGGAAAAGTGATTGTAGAAAATATCCGCTTGCAGTTCCCAATCGGGAAGTTTATCACGGAAATACTCTTTCACCTCTTCGGCGGTAGGTGGAATGAACTCTACCTTGGGTTTCGGAGGTTTCTTTTTCGGAGGTTGGTCCGGTGGGAATAACTCGCCAGAATTACCCACCTGTTTTTGTTTATGTTTATGTTTTATTATCTCGGCACCAACCTCGGCACCAACCTGCGCACCAACCTCGGCACCAACCTCGGTAAATTTTACCAAGGCGTACACTACATTCGGGCTTCCATTCTTCGTTTTGAAGTCAATCAATCCTACTTGTTTTAATCTATTCCGAGCATTTGACAAAGTCTTTAGAGAGGCTATGCTAAGGTCTGCAAGAACTTTACCATTGTTACGGTTAAACGTATTCGCCCACCTACAGAGGTTGTTAGTTTCTAACAGGTAGAAATACAAAGCGGTTTCTGTGACAGTTAGCGAATATGCGTTATGTTGCAACCAGAAGTTCTTTATTAGCTCAATATAGTTCATAATAGGTAAGAATTGACTTCATTCATAAACTCAGTAAGAGAATGGCATACCACATATTTATTTCGGAATTTTTCAGCCTCTCTCTGCCATCTTATCTGCTCCTCGCTTTGTTTCCCTTTCGGTCTCTTCATTTCGATGCAAAGAGCGGAAAATCCTTTCTTAGGTACAAGCAGTATCAAATCGGAAACACCCCTTACACTTCCCTCGTACTTCATTTGTGCTCCAGTCCTGGCATCACGCTTTCCACCGTTGGGAACGGCGAACAACATAAGACTCAAAGACGGGTATTGAATCCGGAACCAAGTCAGACAGCTATGCTGTATCTGACTTTCCGATTGCGGTGTAGTCTGTCTTTTTCTCATAATTTACCTTTGAATAAGTCCATAGCCATATCTACCACATTCTCCTTAACCACATCGTCCGTTCCGGTGACACCGTTAGCTATGCCTTTCTTCCGTTGGATAACACCATACATGTATTCATCAATGGTATTCCTGCCAAGGAAATAGTAACAGTTGACGTTATTCTTCTGCCCATTACGGTGTGCCCTATCTTCCGCCTGCTCACAGTCAGAAAAAGTCCATGGGAACTCGATGAAGGCTACACGGCTGGAAGCAGTCAAGGTGAGCCCGGTACCGCCCGATTTGTAGTTAAGGATAATCAACGTACAATCCGGATTGTTCTGGAAAGCATCCACAGCCATCTGCTTCTGGGCAGCATTATCCTCGCCGGTAACAGTCACTGCTTTCGGAAACATATTCTTCAGCTCCATTACCACTTCTTTCAGGTAGGCAAAGACAATCAGCTTTTCCCCACCGTCTATCACGTCATGTATGAATTCGGCAGCCGCCTTGATTTTTCCACGCGCAGAAATGGCTTTCAATATTCCCATGCGGACCATCACCTCGCCCCTCATGGACTTGGCTATCTTCTCATCATCCGCATTCTTGTAGACACGCAGATATTGTATGAGGTCGTTTTCCGCTTTTTCATACTCAAGCCGTGTGGTGATATCCATCTCAATATACTGCCTCGTCTTGTCCGGAAGCTGGGTCAATACCTTGGCTTTTTCACGCCGGAAGAAGCAGGTATTCCAAAGGCGCCAGTTCAGTTCTTTCAGATTGGAGGCTTTCTTCGGCCCATTACAGAAACGTTCGGTGAAGGTCCTATACCCTCCGAAATCCTCCAACCGTCCCATTATCTTAAGTTGCTGTATAAGGTCAGTATTATCGTTTACTACCGGTGTTCCCGTCAGTTCAAGAATGAAATCCTTGCCCTTACAGATGCCCTCAACAAACTTACTCTGTTGGGTCTTGGTAGACTTGCACTTATGCGACTCGTCAATGATTACAGACTTGAAAAGGGTTATACGTGGGTCAAAGGTGATTGATTTCAGCGTAAACCGCGTATCATTCTTCACATCCAATACAAAGAACTTTTTCAGGCTCTCGTAGTTAGTGATGAAGATGTCACAACACTTGGTTTCAATGAAGCGCTGCCAAGTATTTTTGTTCTTATCATCAAGGATTAGCGCCTGCTTTCCAGCAAATTTCTTGAACTCACGCTGCCAATTTATTTTAAGTGCTGCCGGACATACAACAAGGCACGGATAGGATTTTGCAATCGTCACCGTGCCTATTGCCTGCAAGGTCTTACCGAGTCCCGGCTGGTCACCGAAGATACACCGTTTATGGGCCAGAGCATAGGCTATGCCCTCCTTCTGGTAATCGTACGGTTCAAGTAGCAATCCGTGGGAAACGGTCAGCTGCGGCATCGGAGCAATGTCAAAGCTTATATCAGCCTTTCTTTGCTCCGACCGTTGTACGGAACCGCAGAATCCCTGCTGTACCGCCCATTTCGCCATTGTATCAACATACCATTCATCAGCCAAGTCAACCCACCACGCCTTTTCATTGAAAAGATATGCTTTCTTTGCGTTAGCCTTGACTGATGGAATATTGTTCACGCATTTAACCAACATCGGATGATACATGAATTTCAGTTTGAAGCCGTCCGGATATTTGGTGATACAAAAAGGTGCTGCCATATCAAGCTGCCGGCTCTTTAATCTTCACTTTTTTACTTTTATTGCGCGGCTTCACTTTCTTCCCGTCAATCGTTAGAGTAGTGCCACTCTGTTCCACCACTTGTTTAAGGAACTCATTCGCTTCCTCTTCAAATGCAGCATCTCCCACCGGGTCGGCTGCAATGTCCGTAGGAATATCCCCATCGAACGGAAGTTCCTGCTGGACTACCGCCCATTTCTTAGCGGTAAGATACTGTTCCACCTCATAATTACATGCCTCAATTGCCTGCTGCAGTTCGAATGCATGCTTATATTCCTCGTTCTCATTGTTGAACATGGTAAACGGAGCTATAAGGTTAAGCACCTTCTTACTTTTAAGAAAACGTTTTCCAACCAATACCACACCTTCATTGTCATCCGAACCGCTAACTGTGTAGCCCGTGACCTCGAATGTAGAGAAGATTTCTTCCGGCAGTTCATCTATGGAGTCCTTTCCATCAGCTTCTTTCTGCTCACAGAGGAAAGCAAGGTGAGGAATCAATTCGTTAAACGCTGCACGCAAATCCTTATGGATAAGATTCTTTCCCTCAATGGTTACATTGTCCTCATTCTCGTTCTTGAAAGAGGCAACAAGCGTGTTGTCTTTCGTGATTTTTGCTTTGGTGATATTCATTTCTACCTCCTGTCTTTATATTCGTTGATAAATTCGTTATAGTAACGGTCAGCCGGAAGAGGGAGCGTTATTCCCAGTTCGGCAGCAGCATCGGCCTGAACCTTATTTAGAAAGTCAGTCATCTGCACTGTATTGAGCTTCGATGTGCTTCCGGTAATGACCATTTCTTTTCCCCTGAAATACGAAGTCCTTCTGAGAAAGCGGTTACAATAGTAATCGTGTACATCCTGCTTGTCCGTCCCGGTCTCTTGCTCAATACAAGTAAACCACAACCACATAAGCGCATTCTGTGACATCGTCCTTGGCTCTGTGAACCTTTCGATTTTTACACGATACCGACCATTACGAAGCTGGGAACACATGAAGTCAAAAGACTTGCTTATGTGTACCTCGCCGTTGACCTTTTCCAGAATTGCTTCTTGTGCCATTACTCTAATCCAAAGATTTTTTTATCAGCAATAATGTCTCGGTTTGCTTCCAAAAACTCTATGAAATGCTCGCAGTGTGCCGTAAGCAGCTTAATCGTCTGTTCATGGTTATAAGTGTAGTATTCCGGGTATTGCGTTCCGCTAATTAGTGGCGTCCGGCTGGTACCGCCCTTCATCTGATAGGCAGTGTACTCAAACGCTTTCACGCTTTCCATCTGACCGGAAGCAATCAAACAGTAAGGATATACATGGCGCTGCCAGCCGTGTTCATACTTGCCAAAATCATACTTAGATGTTGTCTTGATATCATATACGGTATCACGAACGAGCTCATCTATATACCCATAAAGCTCCACATCACCATAACGAGTGGGAATGACTGCGGACACAAAGACTTGGGACAATGCACCGGAGAAATACTTCGACTGCTCTATACACCAGCTACGGTCAAATAAGAAATTACGCTCTGGCGCGATATCAGTAGCAGGAAAATATACCTGAATGGTATTCGTTTCTCCATCACCGATAATGGTGTATGGCTCCCGTTCGCTTGGTATATGCTTTTTCTTGTGGATATAGCAGTCTATAACAGCATTAAAGGCCGTTCCTTTATCAGCTGCCTCACTCTCAAACGGGACACGGTTTATCGCATCAAGTAGGCTTTGCTTCAGCTCCGCTTCAATTTCTTCCGGACTTTTCTTGTATTCTCCCGTTTCATTATCGACATTCCAGAAGCTCTCTACCTGCTCATCAGCCCGCAAATATTGCTCGAATTTATCGAGCAGTGACGGGTAGAATCTGTATTTAGGCTGCTGGTTCATACCTTTTGCTGAGTTTGTTAAACTTCAAGCCAAGTCTCTTGCACTTCTCATTGAGCATCATGCCTGCCCGTACCTTGCTGTCAAAGATATGCGTCATGGTATCTAAAGCTTCCCGAACAGAATTGGCAGATTGTGTATCAGTCACTTGTTCCACTGCGTCACGGATAGCATCAAGAACCGCATCATATTCGGAAGATAGTTCCGTCTGCTTCGTCTGATACTCCTTATAAGTACTGATGATTTTCGTCATGAAATCATTCTCACCCGTTACGGTACCAGACTCATCAATGATTACGGGAATTTTGATACGTGAAGGAAGATTACAAGTATTCTTCCCGTAGAACTTCTCGCAGGGGTCAAAAGAAATCGTTCTGTCCTTACCGATAGCTTCCATGTAACCAACCAAATCCAGTTCCTTAATCAAGTCACCTGCGGACGAACCGCCAATCTCCGGACGTATCTGTTTTTCGTCGCCTACTTTCTCCTCCCGTTCATGAGCCACGAAGATAACAGACTTGCCCATGAGTGTGACTTGATTAACGAAGTTGATGAACATGTTCTTACGTACTCCATAACCCTGCAGGGAAAGGGTACCATCCACTTTCTTCATCTTCGGATTCGCTGCCATAATCGCCTTATCCATGAAAGAAAGCATCTTTCCGGCAGTATCAATCACAATAGTGGAAAACTCCTTGATTTCTTCGGACGAAAGTACCTGGTTCGTCTCGTCCCAGCTTGTAATCTGAACGGTCGGTACACGATGGGCGGCATTGACACGGTGAATACCGCCGTCATAATCGAACAATACCGGATTGGGAGCCGATAATGCAAGAGTTGTTTTTCCCATGCCAGGTTGGCCGTAAATCAGTGCTGACAAGGTAGTCTTAACGGTCAGCTCGTTAGGTCTTTTGATAAGTCCCATAATAGAAAATATTAAAGTGGTTAATAAAAAAATAGCCAAAGGAAAGCCCCGAAGCGTATTCTCCGGGGCGCAAACGACAAATACTCCTAATCCTATCCGATTTCGCATTACCTTTCAGATAGAGTCAACGGCTAACCGATGCCGCGCGGATGATTCCCTGCGCTATCTTCGCCCTACTCTCGGACTAAAAGCGGATTTTCTCTCATAAAGGCTTGTAGAAACGGATGGATTCGAACCACCGACCGCCGCTTGTGGTGCTCTCCCATTAAGCTAAGAATCTACTTGAGAGAATCGAACTCTCAACCTTCCACCACACACGGTGCTCTATCCACTGAGCTACGTTCCCAGAATAGGTGAACTATTTTCACAAACCGTTCACCTTGAAACACAAACAAAAAATAAAACACGACAAAACTACTAAATAACCCTCTCTTGGATTGTGGACGTTGACGGACTCGAACCGCCAATCTCCTCAAATGAGTTGTGTTAGCCATTACACCGAACGCCCATATTTGCCTACCATATCTTCACAGACTGGGCAGGCAGGTCAACAAAGTTGCTCCCGGATAGGCGGTCAAGCCACACCGGGATAGTCACTTAAAACAAAAGCAAAATAAAAACTTAAATGAGGACTCTCACCTCACGTTGTCCTTTACAACGGAATTATAGATTAAACAATAAAAAGCTTGTGGACAATGCGGGATTTGAACGCCGCGACCTGTACATGAAACCTTTAAACAATACCATGACAAATTACCAATACTAACTACATGTACCGCTCTACCAAGCTGAGCTAATTGCCCGTGTCTGTCCCTGCTCTCACGAGTAGAGACAACTCCCATGTCTAATTCTAAATCAATCTAATTATGTGTGAAACACTTCCTCCGCTGAGGTCTATATCTTGAACACCTTTTTCAGGACATTGTGATAAAACCAATACGAATACACAAGGCCAAAAAGGTTTATACCATAATTCCAGTCTCCCGTTACCGAGTCTACATCATTAAACATCAATAAACATGGTAGTGCCAATACGTTAAGCAGTAGCACGTTTATAATGATTCTTCTTTTCATTGTTCTTTCCCTTTCTTACTTTTGCAAAGCTCAACACATCCGAAGCATTGTAATAGCTTCTCCCATTAGATTTATACTCAACTCTCACTCTTTGAGTATTTACCAACACTCTTAACCTGCCCGGACCTCCTACTATTTTTTCAGATTCTCTCTTTGGAAAAGTGCGAGAATCCATAATAGTGAGGATGTCTGCCAATCTCGCCTCCGCTGTCCCGTCAATCAACATGGAACTGCGTAAATCACCATTCACTTCGTATATCATACCGTTAAAAAATAAAGTCGTTATTATTCTTTCGGCCAGTCCTTATATATCGCATGGCTGTCCGTACCCGTGATGGTATTCTCATTCTCCGTAAGTCAATATCATTACAAGTAACCTGCATCAATAAGAATAAAATAGAGAAGAGGAATTCAAGTCCGTGCCTGCGCAATTCCTTCAAGTCAAAATCACGCTTAAGCCTATCGCAAATCATATACAGAAGCAGTTCCGTATCTTTGGAAATACCCAACTTCCGGTATATCGTTCTTTTCTGGGTCTTGACAGTCCAAACCGATTTATTCAGATTGCCCGCCACCTCCTTGTCGGCAAGCCCCTTGCAGTACTCATTCGCGACAAGCAGTTCCGTAGGAGAAAGGGAAATCATCATGCGACCCTTTCCACATCAAAAATACCTTTCCTCTTGTCAACCTCCCCTACTTTCCAGTCAGCATCCTCAACGCAGAACTCCAATCTCAATCGGGGGATAATTGTCCCCTTTATGGAATTATACGCCTTAACCGGAAAAGTTAGAACTTCCCCTACCTCCATATCTCTCAAAGCCGGAGTGTAGTTTTCTGTGATTATTCGCTTTTTCATCGCTATAAAATTTTAATGATTAGTATTTGAGCTCTCCCGAGCCAATCCGATTGGCGGCATCACGCTTTATTCGGGAGATTTACTTAACTTTGCATTGCCACATTTAAAATTAAGTAAGCATGAGTAGTGAAAGAAATCTAATCAGACTCTACATGCGTTCTCTGGATGAACGAACAGAATGGGTATTCAAAATACAAACAACACTTTTAATGGTAGCTTCAACCACCTTTGCAGTAATCATTTCTTTAAGCAGTCCTTCAGAGGACAGTCTTTGCAACAAGCTTCTCCTTGTGACTGCAATATGCGTAAATGCACTCTGTATCCTTTTCTCTGGAATATCTTTATACGAGAATAGAGTGTTGAGCAATCAAGCTGTGCGCACCTATCGGGAATACCTAAGAAAATATCATAACGGGGAATTACCGCACGGTCAAGCTTACGTATATGAAAGCATACCAAAAAGAAAAATCTTCGTATTCTGTGAAGGATGTTCGTATGTTTCATTCCTGCTGTTTATCATCGTATTGGTTACATATACTATTGTAAGGAGTTTCTGTTAATTATTTCATGTTACGAAGTATCTTTTTAAAAACCCTCCAACAAAAGTATAGCACAAAGGGGAACAGTACCATTTGAACAATAGTCTGTATCACATAATTTACAGACAAGGCATCAATCGCATACTCGATTGGTGAATCCTTAATGTAATCTATTATTTCATTCATATTCTCTCTATTTTCGATTAATATTCGTGCCCCGATAAGCTCTCTCTGCTCTTCCCACCGGAGTTATCAGCTACTGTACTTCGCTGCATGACCGTTCGGGGCATGTCGGCTTCTTATTTCGCACCGTTGCAAATCTTTCGCTCGTTCTGAACTTCCATTCAGACATCGTCGCAAATTCTTGCTACTCCGGGTATCTCTCGCGTCCTCTATGCTGGGATTGAGGGTAAGCGCCAGTATCGCTTTCTGGAACGGATTGCTTAGGGCAATCACTCCATCTCGTTCTCCGTCTCCCATCAAAGGGTAGGCTCAATGACCGGACGGAGAATCTTTCAATTCGCCCATGCAAGGCTTTGCACGCCACTTGCGCAAGTATTCATGTTAAGCGTACAGCTGTTCTGCATGGTATATGTAGCTGCCTTTTCTGCGAATAATTATCTTAATCGCCTACGTAACGGGAACCGAAGGCACCTTTGCTGTTCTGATTGTAGTAAGCTGAAGCTGGAGCGTTGCAGTAATCATAAGAACTTCTTCTTTCCGGTCGTACCAAAGCTGCTTTCATTACTTCTTTCTCAGCCTTTCTCGCTTCTTCATCAGCAACACGTTTCTTTTCGTTAGCCCAAGCGAGTTTCAAGCAATCACCGAAAGTCTGTACACCGTGAGTAAGCTGGTATAGCTTGAAATACTTTCTGTATATCTCGTGAGCCGCTTTCATAATCTTGTGTAAATCGTACTTTTTCATTGTCTTACTCCTTTTTAGGTATGTTGTTTTTTTGGTTATCTCACTCAAACTTCGCATCTTTGCTGCTGTTGTCGTTGTTGACGTTGCAAATATACTATCATTTTTGATTATAACAATCAATTATGATATATTTATTAGTTAATAAAATATAATATGATTGTATGACCTTAAGAGAATTGCTGAAAGAAAAGGGAATAGCCTATAAAGTTGTATCCGATGCCTTAGGTATTCACCCCAACAATATGCCACGATATGACGACTTAATGAAGCGTAGCGTAGAAGAGGTGATGATTATATCTAAGGCAACGAATATAGACCTATCAGAATTGATTGGAATTTCATTACCAAGACAATCAGAAGTACCAACCCCCATCACCAACGAACGCCTGTTCTCCGTCATAGAGAGCCAGCAACGTACCATCGAGAACCTTTCAAAGAAATAACTATGGGGAACTGGAGCGAACAACAAGCAGTAAAGCAAGAACGGAAAGAAAAAGATAAGACTAGACGAGACAAACTCGCAGGATATTTCTTCGACTTATCCAAACTTTCTTTCGCTGGGTTGGTCATAGGAATTACACTACCTTTGTTCTCTGACACCCAAAACGCAACAATGTGGCTCGTTGCTATGTTTGGAATAGTATTAACCGTATTGTCGGCATTGCTGGCAAACAAAATATTAAAATAGTATGGAAGTATTAATATTCGTTTTCGCAGTAGGAGTAGCAATAGTAGGCGGTATTTACCTATGGACATTCACCAAATCAGGCAAGAAGTGGCTTGCAAGTCTGTAATTATTGCATCCTTTCAAATAGACAGCCGTCAGAACGAACCCATAGAGGTTAAGAACTGAAAGGGTGGTAGAAATACTACCCCTTTTTAAATTTGCAACATCAATAAATCAAAGAACTACTCCTTTTTAGGTATTACTTTAATTTTGCCAACTCAACTATTTTTCATTATTTTGTAGTCGTTGTTGACGTTGATGTTGCAAAGATACTAACAGTTAGTACAAATACAAACTTTTACTATCTAAAAGTTAGTTTATTTACAACATTTAACTAACTGTTAGTATATTCAAATATGGAAGCTTGGAAAAGAGTTGAATTTATTATTGAAAAAGAAGGCTTGAATAAGAATTCATTCAGTAAAGCTATTGGTATATCTAATAATGTAACTATCACTCGCATTATTAACGAGCATCGTACACCTTCACGTGCAACATGTGAAAAGATAGTTAGTGCATTCCCTGCATACAATTTAGAATGGCTACTAACTGGTGAAGGAAATATGCTTACCGATGCTCCATCACAGACGTACCACTCCAACGCCCGCCCAGTTGACGATTTAAGCTACATGAACGTGCCCGTTATACACATCAAAGCACAATGTGGTTATCTCGCCGGATATGGAGATACCGAATATATAGACACCTTGCCCACAATGCCGGTAATCGTAGATAAGACCTATCACGGAAAATACCGCATATTTGAAGCAGAAGGTGACAGTATGGATGACAACAGCAGGCTTGCCATCTGCGATGGTGACAAGGTTTTAGCAAGGGAAGTAAGACGTGACCTTTGGCTTCCCAAACTTCATATTAACGACTGGTACTTCGTTATTGTACACCGTACAAACGGCATATCCATCAAGCAAATCACGGCCCAAGATGATAAAGGTAATATCACCTGCCACTCGCTCAATGAGTTATTCAATGACTACACCGTTAACCTTGATGATGTAGTGGAGATATACAACGTGATTAAGGTTGTTGAACGCAATATGAGACTATAATATCAATCTAAAAAGTAAAATACTATGGATTTTAAAGACACTATTAAACAGCTTGCTGATAGAATTGAAAAGCTGAAAGATAACATTCAGACAGAAGAAGCTACTAAAAATGCTTTCATCATGCCCTTTATTAATGCTCTGGGATATGATGTGTTCAATCCTTTGGAAGTATTGCCAGAAATGACCTGCGATATTGGGACCAAGAAAGGAGAAAAGATTGATTATGCCATC
The DNA here is from genome assembly GCF_003603515.1 of Bacteroides sp. AM32-11AC. Classification (NCBI taxonomy): domain Bacteria; kingdom Pseudomonadati; phylum Bacteroidota; class Bacteroidia; order Bacteroidales; family Bacteroidaceae; genus Bacteroides; species Bacteroides sp. AM32-11AC. The sequence goes on from NZ_QTNH01000018.1 coordinate 45,773, forward strand.
ATGAAGGACGACCAGCCTATATTGCTGATTGAATGTAAGCATTGGAAGCAAGATTTAAACCTACATGATAACCAACTACTACGCTATTTCAACGTATCAAAAGCTAAGTTCGGACTTTTGACCAATGGAATTATCTACCGCTTCTATACAGATTTGAAAGAACCCAATATAATGGATGATAAGCCTTTTTTGGAAGTGGATATTACGGATTTAAGGGATAATCAAATCGAGGAACTGAAAAAATTCCATAAATCATACTTTGATGTGGACAATATTCTGAACTCAGCCAGCGAATTAAAGTACATGGGAGAATTAAAGGCTATTATCCAAGAAGAATTCTCCTCGCCTAGCACTGATTTTGTGAAAATGTTTGCTACCAAAGTTTATGAAGGTAGAATGCTTCAAAATATAATAGACCAATTCACACCTTTAGTCAAACGCGCTATCTCTTCACATATCAACGATATTATTAATGACCGTTTGAAAGGAGCTTTGACAGTTAGTGATTCCAAAATAGAGGAAAGCCAAACAAAAAACAGTGGAAACACATCAGAAGAGACTACAGAAGAAGTAAATACAGAATCCAAGATTGTCACTACAGAAGAAGAGTTAGATGCATACAGAATTGTAAAAGCTATCTGTAGAAAGAAAGTAGATATATCCCGCATAGTATATCGTGATGCACAGACTTATTTCAGTATTCTGCTTGATGACAACAATCGCAAACCTATTTGTCGTATGTATTTCAATACAGCCACTAAGTATGTAGCCACTATTGATGAAAACAAGAAAGATGTGAAACATGTTATTGAAACCCTAGATGACATCTATAATTACGAGGATGATTTCTTCAAGACAATAGACATGTATGAGCACAAAGATTGATGTCAATTCGATTATAGCAAATATGAATCAAATAATTACCGAATGCTCATGTCAGTGGAAAACTCCAAACCATTGTTCCCTCACCCCTACCTGCAAAGGCTGGGGGTGTCGGTTCCTTGCCACTCCCATAGATAAGTTGCCGACCACCGACAAGGAGAAAGCAAAACTGTTCTCCAAGGTATACCGGGAAGCGAAAGAAAAGGGTGTACTGGAATGTCCGCACTATCGTTCGCTTTTCATCGACGAGGTTCTAGAGAACATTGAGAAAAGTAACGTTATACAACAAAACATGAGCTGATTTTTCCTATTTATTGTCGACATCAGATTTAAACCAGCCTATAAAGAAGTGATACACAGATTATAGCTATATTTTCAATACAATAAGTCTAGTTTAGTTTTTGTGTGAAGCACTTCCTCCGTAAGCGAACGTTGGAAGTGCTTTTTACATATCAACACTATTTAATCCACAAGCAGAAAAATTATCAAAGCAAATTTAAAAAACTATATATAACTACATATCAAACACCAACATAACATTCATTTTCTTATCTTTAATACAGAAACAAGTGGGCACGCATGTTTTATGATTTTACTAATCACATCTGTATAATGTTAGTTTCGCGACAACCATTATACGGTAATAATCTTGTAAATTATGGAAATCAAGAAAACATCCAAAGCAAGCCTGGAAAACAAGAAGTCAAGTTGGCTACTTGTAGGTTATGTAATTGTGCTGGTCTTCATGTTCGTTGCATTTGAATGGTCGAAGCGTGATGTTAGGATTGACATGAGCGGTGCTATTACCGAGAACGTATTTGAGCAGGAAATTGAAATTCCTATCACGGAGCAACCCGAATTAGTAGCTCCGCCACCCCCTCAAGCTCCTGCAATTGCCGAGGTATTGACAATTGTGGATGATAATGACAATGTGAAAGAAACAGCCATTGCCTCTTCCGAAGAAATCGGTGAAGCTGTAATCATCAAACCCATATCTCCAACCGTAGATGAAGAGATTCCGGTAGAGGATGAGATTTTTGAAGTTGTAGAGAAGAATCCCGAGTTTTCTTATAATGGCATGAGTCTGATGCAATATCTGGGTAAGAGTATAAAATACCCGACTATTGCACAAGAGACCGGAACCCAGGGGCGCGTAATAGTACAATTCGTTGTCAACAAAGACGGCAGCATCGTAGATGTAAAAGTAGTAAGAGGCGTAGATCCCTATCTGGACAAAGAAGCTATCCGTGTGATTTCCACCATGCCCAAATGGAAACCCGGTGAGCAACGAGGCAAACCGGTCCGTTGTAAATTCACAGTTCCCGTAATGTTTAAATTACAATAGCAGACATGCCAGTGTCCACTTTCCACTTGTCTTCATAAGGTAATCTCCAATATCCGAGGGTGTGTCGAAACTGGTATTCACCACAGATTACACAGATTTGCACAGATAAGTATCTTTGACTATCAGTAGATTAAGCTCATTCTGTGTTAATCCGTGTAATCTGTGGTGAATTTTGACACACCCCCATTTTTTTAAGTATCAACACAGCCATTTCCTTCTTCCATATTTTTCTTTCCGCAGAAAAACAAAAACATTCAGCCCTCTCAGACTGTTACATAGAAAAACAATATATCACTCCTGATAAAACCACACGATAATGAAATCACAACTCTTTGACATCAGAAGAGAATATAAGAAAGGCAGGCTGACACCGGGTAACCTCAACGACAATCCCCTTGAGCAATTCGACCATTGGCTGAACGATGCTATCCATAGTGATGAGTACGAGCCCACCGCCATGACGGTAGCTACAGTCTCGTCAGACGGACATCCCTCTACACGCACAGTGTTGCTGAAAGGGGTGGAAAATGGCCGGTTCATCTTCTTCACCAACTACGAAAGCAGAAAAGGCCGGCAACTGACTGCAAATCCGTATATATCCTTATCTTTCGTATGGCACAAACTGGAAAGGCAAATACACATTGAAGGAAAAGCTGAAAGATGCGCTCCTGCCGATTCTGACGCCTATTTTGCAAGCAGGCCTTACAAAAGTAAAATCGGGGCGAGGATTTCACCCCAAAGTCACGTCATCGGCAGCCGTATGGAGATAATGCGCGCGTTCGTCCGCGAAGCGGCAACATGGATAGGGCAAAGTATCAAACGTCCCGACAACTGGGGAGGTTTTGCCGTCACCCCTTTCCGTTTTGAATTCTGGCAAGGACGGGAAAGCAGGCTACACGACCGTTTCCTCTATTCCCAACAAGCGGATGGCAGCTGGAAAAAGGAGAGGCTGGCTCCCTAAATACGGACAGGGAAACACTTCTCATCACAAATAAATCTTAAAAGGAGGAACAAAGCCACAGAAACGCTGTTTGAAGGGGAAACTCTAAAAACAACAGTTATGAATTACGGTATCAGTATTCTTTTCAGGGCTATACCCTTGTTGATGGCCCTTTTCTGTTTCGGCTACGGAGCCTTTGTGCTCCACGAAGGACTGGATTCGGCAAAATTTGTGGCCGGTCCGGTAGTATTTTCCTTAGGGATGATTTGCATTGCCTTGTTCGCCACAGCGGCAACAATCATTAGACAAATTATTCATACCTACAATCCGATAGCCAGATACGCACTTCCGGTTATTGGTTACCTGGCAGCCGTACTCACAGTAATCTATGGTTGGAATTATATGCACGAAGCTGCCACGGCAAGCAATTTCGTGGCAGGACACGTGATTTGCGGAGTCGGTTTCATCACAGCTTGTGTAGCTACCACAGCCACAGCCTCCACCCGCTTCACCCTCATTCCCGCCAACTCGGAACGTACCGACCAGCTACAACCTGCCGATGCATTCAATTCCTCCCAGGGATATATCCTGATAGCAGTTGCCACCCTTATGGCAGTAATGGCATGGATATGGGCCTTCTGGCTATTGTCAAAAAGCAGCGAGCACAATGCATATTATGTAGCAGGCCATGTCATGGCAGGACTTGCTTGTATCTGTTCCAGCTTGGTGGCGCTGGTTGCAACCATCGTCCGCCAGATACGCAACAACTATACAAAGTCTGAACGGAAACAATGGCCGGCCCTTGTTTTGATAATGGGCAGCATCAGCATTCTCTGGGGACTTCTGGTCTTGGCCAACAGCAATCCGGCACTCTCCTCCACAGGATATATTATGATAGGCCTGGGACTGGTATGCTACAGCATTTCCAGCAAAGTCATACTACTTGCCGCCATCTGGCGGAACACTTTCAAGCTGGCCAACCGCATCCCGCTGATTCCGGTCTTCACGGCCCTGGCTTGTCTGTTTCTCTCCGCCTTTCTGTTTGAGATGGCAAGCCTGCACAATGCCTATTTTGTCCCTGCACGCGTACTGGCAGGTTTGGGAGGCATCTGCTTTACATTATTCTCCATCGTAAGCATTCTGGAGAGCGGTACATCTAAGTAGACATTTTCCCGCCATTGGCCTGAGCATCGAGGAACAATTCCACACGCTCGGCATGGTGGGCCACATAAGCTGCCGGACCGGTATCCCCGGAATCAAGAATATCGCGGACCACATCCGCCTTATTCTTGCCGGTAACAAAGAAAATAAGATTCTTCGCAGCAAACAAAAGGCAGCCGGTCATGGCTATGCGTTTCTGCCCATTATAGGGATTGACACTCACCTCATAAGGATGAAAGGAAGAAAGCAGATATTCCTGCCCCGGAAAGATAGAGGAGGTATGCCCGTCGTCTCCAGCACCGAGCAAAACAACATCGAAGGCCGGGAAGCCACCCCAAAGCGGAACCGTGCGGCAAACCAGCGTCGAATAGTTCTTTGCTTCAATCTCCGGGCGGTTCACTCCATAAATAGGGTAAACGTATTCATCGGGCATGCCTACTTCATCCAACAGCAAACGGCGCATGGTACCATAATTGCTCTCATAATCCTCTGCCGGCACACACCGTTCATCCACCCAATAAATCCGCATCCGCATCCAAGGAGTCACCTCCTTGTACTCGTTAGCCCAAATGTCAAACATCAACGAAGGAGTACTCCCCCCGCTGAATGCAAAATAAAAGGTCTTTTCCGGCTCACGCTCCATCATCGCAATCAAATGTTCAATCAACGCATGTGCCGTAGCTGTAGCCGAATGGTAAACATAACTTTTCATAACTCGCAATATTCATCTGTATTAGTCAAATTCTTACACGGATTAGTCCACTCAGCACCATGTTCGTGCATCATCGCTTCACTTTCCAAAGGTCCCCACGTACCTACGGGATACCCATATAAAGGAGCATCCGTATGCTCTTTCCAATAACGCAACACGGGATCGAAAAAGCGCCATGAAGCCTCTACCGCGTCGCTGCGGGTAAAGAGTGTAGGGTCACCTTGTATGCAGTCCTCTATCAGACGGGCATAGGCATCGCCGGTAGGCAACCCGCCCAACTGGTCATAACTGAAGTCCATCATCACCTGCTTCACGTCAAATCCCGGTCCGGGAGTCTTCATGCCGAATTTCAGCACAATACCTTCATTGGGTTGCAGGCGGAGAATCAGCTTATTCGCGCGGGGACAATGTCCACCCTCGCAACGGAACATCTGATGGGGCGTCTCACGGAAATGTACAACAATCTCAGTCACCTTTGTCGGCATTTGTTTGCCGGTACGGATATAGAAAGGAACACCCTTCCACCGCCAGTTGTTAATACCGATTTTCATGGCAATATACGTTTCGGTACGCGAATCAGGTGCCACGTTCTTCTCTTCCCTATACCCGGCTTTCGAGCCCGAAGCCGTATATTGTCCGCGGACAATGTGTTCCTCCAAATCCTCCTCTGTCAAGGGGGCCAATGACTCATAGACCTTCACCACCTCGTTGCGGAAATTATCGGCATTGAAAACGGCAGGCGGTTCCAATGCTGTGAGCGCCACAAGCTGTATGAGGTGGTTTTGTACCATATCGCGCAGGGCTCCGGCACCTTCATAGAATCCACCACGTCCTTCGATACCCAGATTCTCTACGGCTGTAATCTCCACATAGTCTATATAATTACGGTTCCATAGCGGTTCGAAGATTCCGTTGGCAAAACGGAAGGCGAGAATGTTCTGCGCCGTTTCCTTACCCAGAAAATGGTCGATGCGGTAAATCTGATGCTCCTTGAAAACGGAAGCATAAATGCTATTCAGCTTTCTGGCTGACTCCAAATCGTAACCGAACGGCTTTTCAACGATGATACGCGTATCAGGACGGTTCAGACCGGCCGCCTTCAAGTGCAAGGGAATGACACCGTACAAGGAAGGTGGAGTAGCCAGATAGAACAGCAGGTTGTCCGGTTTCTGCTCACCGGTAAACTCTTGTAAACGTCCGTCCAGCAGATGATAGCCTTCAACCTCGGCGGGATCCAATGTCTGGTAATGCAGATGGCTGCAAAAATCCCTCATTTTATCTTCCACCTGCTCTCTGGAAGCTACGAACTTACTCAATTCACTCATTATATATTCTTGGTAACGGGCATCCGTATACTCGGTGCGTCCTATCCCCAGAATGGAGAATCCTTCCGGCAACCGCCCGCCACTATACAAAGTATAGAGCGCCGGCATCAGTTTGCGCTTCGTCAAGTCACCCGAAGCGCCGAATATAACAATCACTAATTTATTCATCATCTTCTCCCCCTTTCTCACACATTGTACGTACCCGATTTCGTATCTCCTCCGTGTCCCGTCCAATTTTCATGGAAAAACTGTCCACGCAACTCGTCTGTCCTTTCAAAGGTATGCGCACCAAAATAGTCACGTTGCGCCTGAATCATATTGGCAGGCAACTTGGCAGACACCAGCGAATAGAAATAATTCAAGGCGGACGAGAATGCAGGCACCGGAAGTTCCTCTTTCATGGATTGTGCCACCAGATGTTTCCAGCCGGAAAGCAACAGCTGCATTTCATTTTTGAAATAAGGAGCCAACAGCAGATGTTTGGGCTTGTCTTTTGCCTCGAAAGCCGTAGCTATGTCGTTCAGGAAAATACTACGGATAATGCAGCCGCCCCGCCACATGCGTGCGATGGATGCCAAATCGAGGTTCCAGGCAAAAGCGTCGGATGCACGCTGCAACACGGCGAATCCCTGAGCATATGACACTAATTTGGAAGCATAGAGTGCGGAATAGATATCCTTCACCATCTCCGACTTGTTGTACACCGCCTGCGAGCGTCGGCACACAAATTGCTTGGAAGCCGTTTCACGCAAACCCTTCTGTGCCGACAAACTACGTTCGAACACAGCCGTAGCAATCAGCCCCAACGGCATGCCCAGCTCCATCGCATTGATAACGGACCACTTGCCCGTACCTTTCTGTCCGGCGGTATCCAATATCTTATCTATCAGGTAACCTCCTGATTTGTCCTTATGACGCAGTATGTTGGCGGTAATTTCAATGAGATAGCTACGCAACTTACCCTCATTCCAATCAGCAAAGATTTCCGCCATCTGTCCATTGTCCAGACCAAGCAGATTCTTCATCACCCAATAAGCTTCGGCAATAAGCTGCATATCTCCATATTCGATACCGTTATGTATCATCTTGACGAAATGACCGGAACCGGCAGGACCAATCCACTGGCAGCACGGGGTACCGTCAGATGCTTTTGCCGCAATACTCTGCAGGATAGGCTTCACCTCAGGCCAGGCACTTTCAGATCCTCCGGGCATGATAGACGCGCCGTTCAGCGCTCCTTCCTCTCCACCGGAAACTCCAGCTCCCACAAAACGGAAGCCTTTCTTTTCGGCCAATGCCACACGCCGGTTGGTGTCCTCATAATTGGAATTACCACCGTCAATCAGGATATCCCCTTCGGACAAATGGGGAAACAGCTGTTCCATCAGTTCATCCACCGCACTGCCGGCACGAACCATCATCATTATTTTGCGGGGTATGGCAATGGAAGTTACAAATTCGGCTATATCTGTATAGCCTTCAATTTTTTTCCCTTTGGCGCGGCCGTTCACAAAACGCTCCACCACCCCTTCTTCCACTCCCGGAACCGTACGATTATATACCGAAACATTCCATCCCTTATCTGCCATATTGAGGGCCAAATTCTCGCCCATAACTGCCAGACCGATAAGTCCAATGTCTGTTTTATTTAAATTCTTCATATTCATGTAAATTTTGTCTTTATATGGAAACAAAATGCTAACAGCATTTGTTCGTATGAATTACGAAAATAAAATAGTACTTTTGTCAGCGAAAGCCTATTTTTCAACCAGACAGAAAACCAATGCTCATGAAGAACTTCCACATCGGACTATTGCCACGCATCATCATTGCCATTATCTTAGGTATACTTTTCGGAAATTTCCTACCGGCTTCGCTGGTACGGCTGTTCGTAACATTCAATGCCATTTTCAGTGAATTCCTGAACTTCTCCATCCCCCTCATCATTGTGGGACTGGTCACGATTGCCATTGCCGACATCGGCAAAGGAGCCGGACGGATGCTGGTCGTCACGGCGCTCATTGCTTACGGAGCTACCTTATTCTCCGGCTTTCTCTCCTATTTCACCGGTATGGCGGTATTTCCTTCCCTCATAGAAACCGGGGTGCCGTTAGAAGAAGTCAGTGAATCTCAAGGCATCCTTCCCTATTTTTCCGTGGGTATCCCGCCCTTGATGAATGTTATGACCGCACTCGTACTTGCCTTCACACTGGGGCTGGGCCTGGCTCATCTGAAAAGTGAGGTACTGAAAAATGCGGCACGCGATTTTCAAGAGATTGTCATCCGCATGATCAGTGCAGTGATATTGCCGCTGCTTCCCATCTATATTTTCGGCATTTTCCTCAACATGACGCACAGTGGACAAGTATTCGGCATCCTGATGGTCTTTATTAAGATTATCGGTGTAATCTTCCTGCTTCACATCTTTCTCCTGGTATTCCAATACAGCATTGCGGCACTGTTTGTCCGCAAGAACCCTCTCAAACTACTGGGACGAATGATGCCTGCCTACTTCACGGCTCTAGGCACTCAATCCAGTGCCGCCACTATCCCTGTAACATTGGAGCAAAGTCGGAAGAACGGCGTCTCTGCCGATATTGCCGGATTCGTCATCCCACTTTGCGCCACCATCCATCTGTCGGGCAGCACATTGAAGATTGTGGCATGCGCCCTGGCACTGATGATAATGCAAGGCATGCCCCATGATTTCCCTCTATTTGCAGGATTTATCTTCATGCTGGGCATCACTATGGTAGCCGCTCCCGGGGTACCGGGAGGCGCCATCATGGCATCACTGGGCATCCTGCAATCCATGCTGGGCTTCGACGAGTCGGCACAAGCGCTGATGATTGCACTATACATAGCGATGGACAGCTTCGGTACTGCCTGCAATGTGACGGGCGACGGGGCAATCGCACTGATTATCGACAAAGTGATGGGAAAGAAATAGTTTATATTTTGCCATCTCGTGGAAAATAACGAATATTGCAGTCCGAAAAGACATAATAACAAGAAGCATACATTATGAAGAAAGCCCTTATCTCCGGCATTACCGGGCAGGACGGCTCGTTCCTTGCCGAATTCCTCCTGCAGAAAGGATATGAAGTGCACGGTATCCTGCGTCGCTCTTCCTCTTTCAACACCGGCCGCATCGAACACCTCTACTTCGATGAGTGGGTACGCGACATGAAACAGAAACGTACCATTAACCTGCACTATGGAGACATGACAGACTCCAGCTCTCTCATCCGTATCATCCAGAGTGTGCAGCCGGACGAAATATATAACCTTGCCGCCCAAAGCCATGTCAAAGTATCCTTCGACGTGCCCGAATATACCGCCGAAACCGATGCCGTAGGCACCCTGCGCATGCTCGAAGCCGTACGCATTCTCGGTATGGAAAAGAAGACACGCATCTACCAGGCCTCCACTTCCGAGCTCTTCGGAAAAGTGCAGGAAGTGCCGCAAAGCGAAACGACCCCGTTCTATCCCCGCAGCCCCTATGGCGTAGCCAAACAGTATGGCTTTTGGATTACAAAGAACTACCGCGAAAGCTATGGCATGTTTGCTGTAAACGGCATACTCTTTAACCACGAGAGCGAACGCCGAGGTGAAACCTTCGTGACAAGAAAAATCACACTGGCGGCTGCCCGCATCGCCCAAGGCTTCCAGGACAAGCTGTATCTGGGCAATCTGGATGCCCGGCGCGACTGGGGATATGCCAAAGACTACATCGAGTGCATGTGGCTCATCCTGCAGCACGACACCCCCGAAGACTTCGTCATTGCCACCGGAGAAATGCATACCGTACGCGAATTTGCGACACTGGCATTCCGGGAGGTAGGCATCACTCTGTGCTGGGAAGGCCAGGGAGTGGATGAGAAGGGTATCGACACACAGACCGGAAAAGTCCTCGTGGAAGTCGACCCCAAATATTTCCGGCCTGCCGAAGTGGAACAATTGCTGGGCGACCCCACCAAAGCAAAAACACTGCTGGGATGGAATCCGAGGCAGACCAGTTTTGAAGAGTTGGTACGCATCATGGCAGAGCACGACATGAAATTTGTGAAGAAACTGTATTTAAGAAGCAAAGAGCTTTGAATGAACTATTAAACTTTCAGACAACAATGTTAGACAAAAATGCCAAAATATATGTAGCAGGCCACCGGGGACTGGTAGGTTCTGCCATCTGGAAAAATCTTGAGGAGAAAGGATACACCAATCTCATCGGCAAGACCCACACAGAACTCGATCTGCTCGACGGAGTTGCCGTACGCCGCTTCTTCGACGAGGAGCAGCCCGAATATGTATTCCTTGCCGCCGCCTTTGTGGGTGGCATTATGGCCAACAGTATCTACCGTGCCGATTTCATCTACAAGAACCTGCAGATACAACAGAACGTCATCGGCGAAAGCTTCCGCCACGGAGTGAAAAAACTTCTCTTTCTTGGCAGCACCTGCATCTATCCCCGTGATGCCGAACAGCCGATGAAAGAAGACGCACTCCTCACTTCTCCGCTGGAATACACGAACGAGCCCTATGCCATCGCCAAAATAGCCGGACTGAAAATGTGCGAAAGCTTCAATCTTCAATACGGTACGAACTACATTGCCGTGATGCCCACCAACCTTTACGGTCCCAACGACAACTTCGACCTGGAACGCAGCCACGTGCTCCCTGCCATGATACGCAAGATACACCTCGCCCACTGCCTGAAACAAGGCGACTGGGATGCCGTACGCCACGACATGAACCTGCGTCCGGTGGAAGGCATCAACGGCGACAGCAGCAAAGAAGACATTCTGAATATCCTCCGGAAATACGGCATCAGCGAAGAAGAAGTGAGATTATGGGGTACCGGCACCCCCTTGCGCGAATTCCTCTGGAGCGAGGAGATGGCAGATGCCAGCGTCTTCGTCATGGAACACGTCGACTTCAAAGATACCTTCGAGCCGGACGACAAGGAAATCCGCAACTGTCACATCAATATCGGTACGGGCAAGGAAATCACTATCCGCCAGTTGGCAGAGCTGATTGTCAACACCGTAGGCTATCAGGGCCGGTTGACCTTCGACACTTCCAAACCCGACGGCACCATGCGCAAACTGACCGATCCCGGTAAGTTACATGCATTGGGATGGCATCATAAGATTGATATCGAGGAAGGTGTGCAACGCATGTACCGATGGTACTTGGGAAAGTAATTAGTGACGTCTGATTAGCCATGAATGCCATACGGTACAAGGTGGGAACTGTATTGTTTATATTGCTGATACTTTTATCAGGTATCAGCCCAACCATGAATGCCATGATAGCTCCCGTGACCTATTCCGTTCGCGGCAAAGTCATCGACAGACAGTCCAGACAACCCGTGGCCTACGCCAACGTTTTCGTTGCCGGCATCCCCGGGAAAGGGGCATCCACCGATTCACTCGGCACATTCAAGATAGAGCAGGTACCTCCGGGCATTTATAGCCTTGAGGCATCCTGCATAGGATACCAGACTGTTTCCACCCCCGAATATATCGTTTCAGCCTCAACCCCGTTCATCGAGATAGAGATGGAAGAGGATGCCAATCTGCTGAACACAGTAGTGGTGGTGCCTTCCCCCTTCCGGCGAAATATCGAAAGCCCGGTCAGCATGCGTATCATCGGCTTGCAGGAAATAGAGAAAAGTCCCGGAGCCAACCGGGATGTTTCGCGCATCGTACGCTCCTATCCCGGCGTCTCTTTCTCTCCCATCGGCTATCGCAACGACTTGATTGTTCGGGGCGGTTCTCCTTCCGAAAACCGCTTTTATATGGATGGCATCGAAATCCCCAACATCAACCACTTTGCCACTCAGGGTGCATCCGGAGGACCGGTAAGTATTGTCAATGCCGACCTGATACGCGAGATTACATTTTATACGGGCGCCTTCCCCGCCAACCGCTCCGGAGCCTTGAGTTCCGTCCTCGACTTCCGCCTCAAGGACGGAAATCCGGACAAGCAGGCGTTCAAAGCCACCATCGGCGCATCGGAAGTCTCGCTCAGCGGAGCAGGCCATCTGGGGCAGCGCACCACTTATCTGTTCTCCGCACGCCAGTCCTACCTGCAACTTTTGTTCAAGGCTTTGGGACTGCCCTTCCTGCCCAATTTCATTGACGGACAATTCAAAACAAAAACCCGTTTCAACGAGCACAGCGAGCTGACCCTGCTTGGTCTTGCAGGCATTGACAAGATGAAACTGAATACCGATGAAAAAGGAGAAGATGCCGAATATCTGCTCAGCTATCTCCCCACTATCCATCAGGAAACATTCACTCTCGGAGCCTCTTACAGACACTACAATGGAAGGCACGTACAATCCCTTATACTGAGCCATAACTACCTGAACAACCGCAATCTGAAATACCGCAACAACGATGACTCTTCCGAAGACAACCTGACCCTGCGCCTACGCTCCACAGAACAAAAGACCACCCTGCGTTTCGAAAACCAAACGCGCTTGGGAGCATGGACCCTAAAAGAAGGAGCAGAACTGAACAACTCCATCTATACAAACCACAGCAGGCAAAGACTATACGGCAGTCATTCGGGTACGCTTTCCATCTACGAAACCTCACTCAACATCTTCGGCTGGGGGGCTTTCTTCTCTTCCAACTATACCACCGCCGACAAGCGTCTGGCCCTTTCTGCCGGTATCCGTATGGATGGCAACACTTACAACCGAAAGATGCGGCAGCTATGGAAACAGTTCTCCCCACGCCTCTCTGCATCCTACAAACTCTCGGAACAATGGACCCTGAGCGGAAGTACCGGCCTCTACCACCAATTGCCTCCCTACACCGCTTTGGGATATAAAGACAATGAAGGGCAATATCTCAACAAAAACCTGAAGTACATGCAGGTCTTTGAAAGCAGCCTCGGTGTGGACTGGCACCTGCAAGACCGGTTCATGGTTTCTGCAGAAGGTTTCTTCAAGCGTTACAGCCGTATGCCACTTTCCCTCCAAGACAACATTCCGTTGGCATGCAAAGGAAACGATTACGGTGTCACCGGCAACGAAGCACTCGTCCCTACAGCCAGCGGCAGGGCCTACGGACTGGAAACCATGTTCCGCTGGCAGGCATCCGGCAAGTTCAATCTCGTATCCTCCTTCACCTTATACCGCAGCGAATACCGCAACCGTTCAAATGGAGACTTCATTCCATCTGCCTGGGACAACCGTTTCATACTCAACATGAGCGGTACATACAACCTGCCCCGGCGCTGGAGCATAGGAGGCAAGCTAAGCTATATAGGCGGCAGCCCCTACACTCCCTATGATGAAGACAAATCATCACTCGTAGAAGCATGGGATGCCAAAGGACAGCCCTACTACGACTATGCGTACTATAATACCGGGCGGCTTCCCAACTTTGCCCAGTTAGACTTGCGTGTGGACAAGTCCTTCTACTTCCATCACTGCATGATAGGAATCTACCTGGACATACAGAATATCACCGGCAACAAACTGAAGCAGCCGGATGTGATAATGAGTACGGGCATCATCGAAAATCCGTCCGCTCCTGTTGCCGAACAGCGCTATAAAATGAAATACCTCAAGCAGGAAAGCGGCACTATCCTGCCTACTTTAGGTATAACTGTCGAGTTTTAGCAAATAGCCGCCATAAAAACTATTTTCCCTATAAAAGTTTGCTTTCTATATATAAACCCTTATATTTGCACAATTTTCAACCAAATGTGCAATTAATATCATGGAACAAAGTTTTATCGCCTATATAGAGAATAGCATAAAGGAAAATTGGGATTTAGACGCTCTGACCGACTATAAGGGAGCAACCCTACAATATAAGGACGTAGCCCGCAAAATAGAAAAGCTGCATATCATTTTCGAGGCAAGCGGCATCAAGAAAGGCGATAAGATTGCCGTCTGTGGCCGCAACAGTTCCCACTGGGGCGTAACGTTCCTCGCAACATTGACCTACGGTGCGGTAATCGTCCCCATCCTTCACGAGTTCAAGGCAGACAATGTACACAACATCGTGAACCATTCCGAAGCCAAACTGCTTTTCGTAGGCGACCAGGTTTGGGAAAACCTCAACGAAAGTGCCATGCCGCTGCTGGAGGGCATCATGATGATGGCAGACTTCTACATTCTTGTCTCCCGTAGCGAAAAGTTGGACTATGCCCGCGAACATCTCAACGAAATGTTCGGTAAGAAATACCCCAAGAACTTCCGCAAGGAACATGTCAGTTATCACAAGGACCAGCCCGACGAACTGGCGGTCATCAACTATACATCCGGCACCACCAGTTACTCCAAAGGAGTGATGCTGCCCTACCGCAGCCTTTGGTCAAACACCACTTTTGCTTTCGAAGTATTGCCGCTGAAAGCCGGTGACAAGATTGTCTCCATGCTGCCAATGGCACATATGTACGGACTTGCATTCGAGTTTCTGTATGAATTCGCCGTAGGTTGCCACATATTCTTCCTCACTCGTATGCCCAGCCCCAAAATCATTTTCCAGGCTTTCACCGAAGTGAAGCCTAACCTGATTGTGGCTGTTCCGCTCATTATCGAAAAGATTATAAAGAAGAGCGTACTGCCCAAGCTGGAAACTCCCGCCATGAAGTTGTTGCTGAAAGTACCCATCATCAATGACAAGATAAAGGCGACCGTACGCGAACAAATGATTCAAGCCTTTGGCGGAAACTTTGCAGAAATCATTGTAGGAGGAGCTGCCTTCAACCAGGAAGTGGAGCAGTTCTTAAAGATGATAGATTTCCCCTATACGGTAGGCTATGGAATGACGGAATGCGGTCCCATCATCTGTTACGAGGATTGGACCCGCTTCAAACCCGGTTCTTGCGGAAAGGCCGCACCGCGTATGGAGGTGAAAATCCTATCATCCGATCCCGAAAACATTCCGGGAGAGATTGTCTGCCGTGGTCCCAATGTCATGCTGGGTTACTACAAGAACGACGAGGCCACCGTACAGGTACTCGACAAAGACGGCTGGCTGCACACCGGAGACCTTGCCCTGATGGATGCCGAAGGCAACGTAAGCATCAAGGGACGCAGCAAGAACATGCTCCTTGGTCCGAGCGGTCAGAATATCTACCCGGAAGAGATAGAAGACAAACTGAACAATATGCCGTATGTAGCCGAAAGCATCATCGTGCAGCAGAATGAGAAACTGGTAGGTCTGGTTTACCCCGACTTCGATGATGCCTTTGCCCATGGGCTGAACAATGACGACATCGAACGCGTCATGGAGGAAAACCGTGTGGCACTGAATGCAGAACTGCCCGCATACAGCCAGATATTCAAAATGAAAATCTATCCTGAAGAATTTGAAAAAACGCCGAAGAAATCTATCAAACGCTTCTTGTATCAGGAGGCCAAAGGATAATGTAAAAAAACAATTAAACTACAACCTATCTAACCCTTTCTAAATTATTATCTAAATGAGAAACGAATTATTATTATCCGCCATGCTTCCGATATGCGGAATGGCGGGAGAAGCGTATGGCATGCCGCCTGGGGATGCCGTACCTGCTCCAAAAGAGCAGCCAAACATCATTCTGTTCCTAGTGGATGACATGGGATGGCAAGACACGTCCCTCCCCTTTTGGACACAGCGTACCAAGTACAACGATACGTACCATACTCCCAACATGGAACGGATGGCTACACAAGGCAAAATGTTTACGCAGGCCTATGCATGCAGCATCAGTTCACCTACGCGTGTCAGCCTTTTTACGGGAATGAATGCTGCCAGGCATCGAGTCACCAGTTGGACCCTCCGCAAGAACACTACCCATGAACAACCCGACTCGGTCATGATTTATCCGGAATGGAACGTTAACGGCATTTGTCAAGAGCCTGGCGTGGAACGGACCACACAAGTCACCTCCCTGGCCGAAGTGCTCAAAGACCATGGCTATCACACCATTCATTGCGGAAAAGCCCACTTCGGTGCTGAAGGCACTCCCGGAGCCGACCCGTTGAAAATGGGGTTTGAAGTGAACATAGCCGGACATGCTGCCGGTTCACCTGCCAGCTACTATGGCAAGGAGAATTTCGGCAACAAAACAGACGGTAAAAGCCCGCTGGCTGCCGTACCCGGTCTGGAGAAATATCATGGAACCGACACTTTCCTAAGTGAAGCCCTTACCATAGAGGCCATGAAGGCCCTGGACGATGCACAGCAGACTGACAAGCCATTCTTTCTGTACATGGCACACTATGCCATCCATACCCCTATACAACCTGACATGCGTTTCTACCAGAAGTACCTGGACAAAGGCCTTCCTCCGGTAGAAGCTGCCTATGCTACTCTCATTGAGGGTATGGACAAAAGTCTGGGAGACATTATGGATTATCTGGACAAGAACAACCTGACGGAAAACACTATCCTCATCTTCATGTCCGACAATGGCGGTTTGGCGGCCCATACCCGCGCCGGACAACTGCATGTCCAGAACTATCCGCTCAACAGTGGTAAAGGTTCCGCCTACGAAGGAGGCATACGTGAACCGATGATTGTCCGCTGGCCGGGCATCGTAGCGCCCCAAACCCAATGCGACCATTACTTGATGATAGAGGACTTCTTCCCCACCATCCTTGAGATGGCAGGCGTAGACAACTATACAACCGTACAGCAACGCGACGGCATCAGTTTCATGCCATTGCTCACCGGAAAAGGTAAAATGAAAGACCGTGATATCTACTGGCATTATCCCAATAGCTGGGGTCCTTCCGGCCCGGGCATCGGAGCCACTTGCTCCATCCGTTCGGGCGAGTGGAAGCTGGTGTATTATTTCGGTGACGGTAGACGGGAACTTTTCAACATCCCCGCCGACATCAGTGAAAAACATGATATGGCCCGAGAGAAGCCTGAAGTTGTCAAAGAGTTGTCACGGAAATTAAGTAATTACCTCCGGTCTGTGGATGCGCAGCGCCCTCTGTTGCGTGCCACCCGCCAACCAGCTCCCTGGCCGGACGAAATATAGAAAAAAGTATGAAACGAAACCTTTCCCTCCTCCTTGTGTCCCTGCTTTTTGCAGGGACAGCTCTTGCCCAAGAACATAATCCGGGCAGCGTACAGCCGGATACGATTCAGAAATCCTCCGAGAAATCTTTCCGGAAACAACGCTCTCCACAAACAGACCATGGCCCGGTAGGTATCAATATCTCCTTATGGAAAAACATCTCCACACAGCGGACTGATACCATAGGAAGCACCTGCTTCAATCTGGGTGTGTTCTCCTCCATGAACCGTCTGAATGGCCTCGGCATGAATATTCTTGGCAGTGTAACCGGCAGGGATGTGAACGGTGTACAGATGGCAGGTCTGTCAAATATGGTGGGGGGAAGCATGCGAGGCATGCAGATAGCAGGAATTACCAACATCAATGGCAACAACCTTATCGGAGTATCCGTTTCGGGACTGGTAGGTATCACCGGAAACCATGCGCAAGGCGTCATCATTTCCGGTCTGGCAAACATCAGTGGGGACTATAATCGTGGCGCCTCCATAGGCGGCCTGTTGAATATCAGCGGAGAAGGTGCTTCCGGCATACACTTTGCCGGACTCGCCAATATTTCCGGTGGAAATTTCAAAGGATTTTCAGGGGCCGGCCTGCTAAGTGTAATCGGTGAAGACTTGAATGGCATGCAGATGTCCGCCCTTACCAACATCACCGCCGGAGATATGACCGGTGTTCAGGTTTCCGGCCTGGGCAATGTGGTGGGTGGTACAGCCCGAGGATTACAAATAGGCGCTGCCAATATGGCCATACGTGCCAAAGGGCTTCAAATAGGTCTATTCAACTACTACAAAGAAAAATTAGATGGTTTCCAGTTGGGATTAGTCAATGCCAATCCCCAAACAAAAGTTCAACTGATGTTTTTCGGTGGTAATGCCACCAAGCTGAATGTAGGTGCCCGTTTCAAGAACCGGCTCTTCTATACCATCCTCGGTGGCGGTACCCATTATCTGGATTTTGGCGATAAGTTTTCCGCTGCCCTCTTCTACCGTGCCGGTCTTGAATTACCGCTCTACAAACAGCTGTTCATCAGCGGAGATCTGGGATACCAACATATAGAAACCTTCAAGAACAAGGACTACGGCATTCCGGCACGTCTCTATGCCCTCCAGGCACGTGTCAATCTGGAATACCACCTGACCGAGCGCTTTGGCATATTCCTCACCGGCGGTTATGGCGGCAGCCGCTACTACACCCAAGGGAAAACCTATGACAAAGGCATCATTGTAGAGGGCGGGGTGACGATACTGAAATTATAAATTATTGTTTCTCCTTAATCAGCCCCGTCCTATACGCCACCAGCAGTTTCATCAAATCCTGAATCTGCGTAACGAGTTCACTTCCTTTATCCGTATCCTTCACCATCATACGCTGCGAATTGAATTCGACAACCAGGGTTGTAGACTTGATGTCTTGTCCTTCTTCAATGGCTTTCTGACGGCTCTGGAACGGCTCATGCTGCACCAACTGCAAGCCGTGGGAATGATATACCAGCGTATATCCCGCAATTCCCGTTTCCGGCTGATAGGCTTTTGAAAAACCACCGTCAATCACCAGCAGCTTACCATCCGCTTTGATGGGTTTCTCACCTTTAATGGTCTTTACCGGTACATGTCCGTTGATGATATGCGAATGTGGCCCCGGCTTCACGCCGAACTCTTCAAGAATGCGGTCACACACCTCAGCCTCGTTGCGCAAAGCATAGTAATGCCCTTTCGTCTCCTTATGCAATGTTTTGTCGGCCACAAAATAGCGTTCAAAGGTAGCCATCTTGTCTTTATCGAAGGAAGGGGCATCCGGTCCGCACCACATGTACCAGACATAATCCAGTGCAAACTGTTTCTCGTCCGAACCGTCCTCGTCAAAGTAAGCGGTACGTATCAGCTGGTCGGTCTTTTTCAGCAACTTACGTCCCCAGTATTCCTTTTGGCCGATGCGGACATGTTTAAAACTGCCGTCCGCATTCAGAGGCACGGAAGCATGATAAAGCAGGTTACTGTTGCACACCAGATACATGCCGCCATACGTAAACAAGCAGCGCATGTGCTTCTTCATCTTCTCGCTGTTCATGAAAGAAGAATGAATCCGGTGCATCAGTTCGCGCTCTTCGTCCGACAGACGATACGGGTCCGCCGGGTCTACGGTGGGGAAATTCACATCGCGCAACGGATATTCCTTGCCTTCGTATACAAACACACCACGCTCGAAATCCACCAGATGCAGCAGTTTCCGGTTCTCCATACCGAACTCAGGACGGCGGCTGATGATTTCCGCCTCCAGTTTCAACTGGATAACCGTAATCGCCTTGTGCATCTGTGTAATCAGCCGCAAGGTCTTCTCATTGTATTCCGCATCGGCAAAGTTCATTTTCGGCGCAAAGATGGTGCAAGGGTCATCCGCATAGGTATCCATGGCAAACGTTGCAAGCGGCAACAGATTGATGCCATAACCATCCTCCAGCGTTGCTAAATTGGCATAGCGCATCGACATACGGATTACGTTGGCTATACAAGCATCATTACCCGATGCGGCACCCATCCACAGAATATCGTGGTTACCCCATTGGATGTCGAAATTATGATAATCACAGAGAGTATCCATGATAATATGCGCACCCGGTCCGCGGTCGTATATATCGCCCACGATATGCAGCGAGTCGATGGTCAAGCGCTGGATAAGGTTGCACATCGCCACAATAAAATCATCCGCACGCTTCGTAGAGATAATGGTACTGATTATGACATTGATATAGGCATGCTTGTTAGGTTCGATGCTCGATTCGTGCAACAGCTCTTGAATGATATACGAGAACTCTGCTGGAAGTGCCTTGCGTACTTTCGAACGGGTATATTTGGACGAAACGTTCTGGCATACTTTTACCAACTGGTTCAGTGTTATCAAATACCAGTCATCCAGGTCCGTTTCCTGCTCCTTGATAAGTTGCAGCTTCTCTTCCGGATAATAAATTAACGTACAGATTTCCTTCTTCTCACTTTCGCGCAGTGTATGCCCGAATATTTCGTTCACCTTACGTTTCACTGCCCCCGATGCATTCTTCAGCACATGCTGAAAAGCCTCATACTCGCCATGAATATCCGTCAGAAAATGCTCTGTACCTTTCGGCAGATTCAGAATGGCCTCCAGATTGATGATTTCTGTACTGGCATCAGCAATGGTAGGAAAACTGCGTGATAATAATTGCAAATAACGCAAGTCATTGACAATACTTTCCGGAGTTATATTTCCCATAGTTATTTAATTGATAGTTGATAATTGACAGTTGATAATATCCCTCATTCTTCATTATCCATTAATGAAGAACATGAGCAGCACTTGGGCTATAATTACCCGTAGAAACATGCACAGCGGATAAACCGTAGCATAAGCTACAGACGGATTGTCTCCCGGAATGGTGTCGTTGGCGTAGTTCAGCGCCATGGGGTTTGCCATGCTTCCGCACAGCATACCCGCCATTGTTCCGAAATCTATCTTCAGCCACTTGAAGGTAACGATACCCATAATCAATACCGGAACCACAGTCAACGCAAAACCCGTAGCAATCCATAACAGCCCTTCCGGCCGGAATACCGTATCGAAGAAATGGGCACCCGCATCCAGTCCCAGGCAAGCTAGGTAAAGAGACAATCCCAATGCACGGAGCATCAGGTTCGCACTGCGCGTAGTATAAGTCACCATGTGCATCCTCGGACCGAATGTCCCGATAAGAATACCTACGATGATAGGGCCTCCTGCCAATCCGAGCCGCACGGGAGCGCTGATGCCGGGAATGGAAATAGGAATTGCTCCCAAAGCCAGACCGATGACAATACCGATAAATACCGCCACCAAGTTCGGTTCCTTCAGGCTTTTCACAGCATTGCCCAGCACCTTCTCCACATTTTGTATAGCAGCGGCTTCGCCCACTACGGTCAGGCGGTCACCCAATTGCAAGGTCAGTTCCGCTGTGGCCAGCAGCTGCACGCCGCTACGATAAACCCGGCTGATATTGATACCGTAATGATTACGCAGATGGAGAGAACCCAGCTTCTTGCCGTTCAACTCCGGGCGCGTCACCACGATACGTTGCGAAATCAACTGGCTGTCTATGGCATTCCAGTCTATATCTTCCTTGTTCCAATCAGTATGCTCCTGCTCGCCGAAAAGCACAGTCAGAGCCGGCGTATTTTTCTCCGAGGTAATCACCAGCAGGCGGTCACCTTCCTTTATAATCTTTTCCGAGGTAGGAATACTCACATTCCCATCCCGCCACAAGCGGGAAATCACGAACTTCGGATAGCTGTTCAGCCCGCCTATTTCCTTGATACTCTTGTTGAAGATGGCAGGATTGTGCACCTGGAACGCAACAATGTAAGGCTTGTTCACGTCATCCTTCTCTTTCAATTCCAGGTCTTCCTTATGCGCCAGCGTCTTACGGATGAACAGTACGGCCAGAATGACCCCTACCACCCCCAGCGGATATGCCACCGCACACCCCAAAGCAGGGGTACTGGACTCCAATCCCATCTGTTTCAATGTCTGCTGTGCCGCACCGAGTGCCGGTGTGTTTGTCGTGGCACCGCAAAGTATGCCCACCATATCCGGCAGGGATACTCCCAACCCATAGCTGCCCAGTACAGTCAGCAGGGTGCCGATAAGCACTACACCCGTGGCGAGCATATTCAGTTGTACCCCTCCTTTACGGAAAGAGCTGAAAAAACCCGGTCCCACCTGCAAACCCAAAGCATACACAAATATCACCAGCCCGAAGCTTTCCGCATAATTCAGCATCTGCGGGTCTATGGACAACCCGAAATGCCCGGCAATGATGCCGGCAAAGAATACAAACGTCACTCCCAATGAAATGCCGCAAACATGTATCTTCCCCAATCCCAATCCGATAGCGGAAATCAGTGAGAGTACCACAACCGCCTGCAAGGCGGAGTGCTCGACGAATAAACTATATAGCCAGTCCAATGTGCATTCTATTTTACAGTTTCAGGCTGCAAAGATAGTGCAAACCTCATGCAAAATAAAACGAACCCGTCTATTTTTTATGCGGCAGCACTTCTAAAAAAGGGATACGATACAATAAATCCCTGCTGCCAGCAAAGCACTGACGGGGATAGTCAGCACCCAAGCGGTCATCAGACTCTTCGTAACTCCCCAACGCACAGCCGAAAGCCGCTTCGTGGCCCCTACTCCGATAATAGCTCCCGTAATGGTGTGTGTCGTACTTACCGGAATCTTCAGATACTCCGTCAGATAAAGCGTAAACGCACCGGCAGTTTCCGCAATCACCCCTTCCAGTGGCGTCACCTTCGTAATCTTAGTCCCCATGGTCTTCACAATCTTCCACCCGCCGGACATGGTACCGAGTGAAATGGCCGTAAAACAAGAGAATGCCACCCAGTCCGGCAGGTCATCAATACTGTTTATCCCCATTCCCAGTCCTTCCGAATGTCCGGCTATCATAGCCGCAGCAATGATACCCATTACCTTCTGTGAATCATTCAGACCGTGCCCGATGCTGAACAAAGCCGAAGACACCAGCTGCAGTTTCTTGAACCACACCTCGGCCGTATGGGGATGCGCCCTGCGGCAAATGTACAAGACCAACAACGTAAAACCGAATGCCACCACCATACCAATCAAGGGAGCCAGAAAAATGAATGCCGCAATCTTCAGAATGATACTCAACTGGATGGCCTCAAAACCGTGTGCCATGATGGCAGCTCCGGCAAAACCTCCGATAAGCGTGTGCGAAGAAGAGGAAGGGATTCCCTTCCACCAAGTGAACAGATTCCAGGCAATAGCCGCAATCACGCCGGCCAGAATGATAGGCAAAGTAATGTAAGGCTCCATCACCGTTTTCGATACGGTGTTGGCAATGCCGAAACCGCCGATGACACACTTGGCGATGAAAAAGGCCACAAAATTGAAGAAAGCCGCCCATATCACCGCCTGAAACGGTGTAAGCACTTTGGTAGACACAATGGTGGCAATAGAATTGGCCGCATCATGAAAACCGTTGATATAATCGAATATCAGAGCCAGTACAATGATAATCACTAATAGTTCCATGCGTCCGTTCGTTTATGCGTATTTCACAATCAGGCTCCTCAAAATCTTGCCCACGTGTTCGGCTGCGTCCGTCGTTTTTTCCAACTCATACATAATCTCCTTGATTTTGATGAGTTCAATGCAGTCCTTCTCTTCTTCAAAAAGCCTGGTGATGAAAAATTCATAAATATCATCTGCCCGGTTTTCTATGTCATGCAGCTGGTTGCAATATGCGCGCAGCTTATCCGGACTCTTGCGAAATGCCTCCAGTTCATCCATGGCCTGGCCGATGAGGGCCGCTTCTTGTTGAACCATATGTCCCAGCTCTTTCCCCTTGTCCGAAATAGGATGCGGATTATAGATAGTGATACGCTTGGCACAGCTGTTTATTCCATCAATCACATCATCCATGCCCGAAGCCAGGTCATGGATATCCTCCCGGTCAAAAGGAGTAATGAAAGTAGTGCCCAGTTCATCCAGAATCAGATTGGTCAGCTTATCGCCCTCGCGCTCCAAATCTTTGATTCGTTTATAATCTTCCGCCCTCTTCTCAGGCGAGTCATGGCCCAATATTTCTATCAACAGAGCCGACGAGGACAATAAAATCTCAGACAATTGCTTCAGCAAAGGAAAGAATTTCGGTTCTTTCGGTGTGAACCGGCTAAAAAAAGAATTCTTCATAATGGATAAATGTACTAAGTATATTAATTTATTTTTGTTTTCGTTGTTTCAGTCTTGCACGCAGCACTTCTACCACGGCCGGCAGTATGGAAACCACAATAATGGCCACAATCAGCAGTTTGAGGTTCTCTTGTACAAACGGAAGGTCACCGAAGAAATAACCCGCATAACAGAAGATGGCAATCCAGCAGGCGCCCCCAATCAGGTTGTACAGCATGAAGTAATAGTAATGCATCTTACCCATCCCCGCCACGAATGGCGCAAACGTACGGACGATAGGCACAAAACGGGCTATGATAATTGTCTTGCCTCCATACTTCTTATAGAACTCATGGGTCTTGTCGAGATGGCTTTGCTTGAATATTCTGGAATCGGGATTATTGAAGAGCCTTTGCCCGAAGAAATGCCCTATCATGTAGTTGCAAGAGTCGCCCAATACCGCGGCAACAAACAATATCAAAGCCAGCACATTGACCTCGAGAGGCATGTCGGGCAGTGCGGCAATAGCTCCCGCCACAAAAAGCAGGGAATCGCCCGGCAGGAAAGGTGTGACCACCAGCCCCGTTTCGCAGAAAATAATCAGAAACAATATGGCATACGCCCACATATGATATTCCTGCACTATATCAATCATATACTGATCGATATGGAGAATAAAATCTAATAGAAAATCCATTATATATTGATTATCAGTACTTAAAAAATAGAGAAAAACTCGGCATGGGGAGACGGGCAATCTCTCTGGCTCCCGAAAGAGAGGAAGGGAAAGTACTAAATAAGAATACGCCTCAGCGTATATACATAATATCTATATGAAATCTTATGGGGATGGAAAGTAAAGGGGAAAGAAGTTGTCTTTTCTTCCGGGAGCAGAGTTTTCAGGGTTCTCGCAACCTTGGCGG
The DNA here is from genome assembly GCF_003603515.1 of Bacteroides sp. AM32-11AC. Taxonomy (NCBI): domain Bacteria; kingdom Pseudomonadati; phylum Bacteroidota; class Bacteroidia; order Bacteroidales; family Bacteroidaceae; genus Bacteroides; species Bacteroides sp. AM32-11AC. The sequence goes on from NZ_QTNH01000018.1 coordinate 70,818, forward strand.
CAATGAAGTCCGGATTAAGCCTCAACAATTTCGAGCAAGAGGCATGCCGTAATGAGAAGGTATTTCCTATGCAACCGGCATCTGCCAGGCAATTATAATTCGCGTCCTCCCCTTTTTCCTGGCATTGTCTGCCATCTGCCCCCGACAAGCTGTGCTGGGCTCCGGAGAAATAATGTACATCCGCAGTAGGGAGTGTCTTACATCCCTCCATATCATCAGAAACGGAAGTGAACTTCGATATGAGGAACAACCCTAACAAGATATAGAATATACATTTCGCCATAGCGGGTGCAAATATAGAAACTATTTTCGGATTACAACAGAAAAATGAAAAACAAAAAGCGGTTAACCGTTTCATCAGTCAACCGCTTTCTTGTTTTTGTAGTGGGTACGAGAATCGAACTCGTATACCATGCGTGAGAGGCATGTATCCTAACCGTTAGATGAACCCACCCTCGCATTTGTCTTGTACACCCTCAGGGATTCGAACCCTGGACCCACTGATTAAGAGTCAGTTGCTCTACCAACTGAGCTAAGAGTGCATCTGGCGGAAGCTGGGGGATTCGAACCCCCGGTACGGTTACCCGTACGTCAGTTTAGCAAACTGGTGGTTTCAGCCACTCACCCAAACTTCCTTTTTTATAACCAGCATTCTTTTCAAATGCGGTGCAAATGTAGGGCAAACTTTTGGACTGTGCAAATCTTTCCTACATATTTTTTTCACCGTTTTCATACAATTTGAGATAACACGTTAACACTCAAACCCTAAAACAAGAAAAAAAATTTGATACATATCAAACCGTCCTTTTCAACCTTTCCTTATCTTTGCGCGATTTTTAAAGTATAGTGCACATACACGGACAATGATACAACAAGAAAGCCTAAAAAAGCGGCTTGCCAAGCTGGCCGCCCCCATTTTTATAGAGACACTTCTCATCATGATGCTCGGTGCGGTGGACACCATCATGCTGAGCCGCCACTCGGACAACAGTGTTGCCGCCGTAGGGGTAGTCAACCAAATTATCATGCTCACTTTCCTCGTTTTCGAAGTCATCAACCTCGGAACGTCCGTTCTGTGTTCCCAGTATCTCGGTGCGAAACTACACAAGAAAGTAGTGCAAGTAGTCGGCGTATCCATCCTCGTCAACCTGGCGGTAGGTATCACGGTCAGCCTGGTACTGTTCTCCTGCGCCCATCCCATCCTCCGGCTGATGGGGCTCACCGCTGAACTGATGCAGGACGGCATGGACTATATGCGTATCGTAGGCGCTTTCGCCTTCTTCCAGGCACTATCCCTCACCCTCTCCGCCTCCCTGCGCAGTGCCAACAAGGCCATCTACCCGATGATGGTCACCGTCGTAGTCAATATCCTCAATATCATCGGCAACTACTCCCTCATCTTCGGCCGCTTCGGCTTTCCGGAACTGGGCGTGGAAGGCGCCGCCATCTCCACAGCCTTCAGCCGGGGTGTCTCCATGATTATACTGTTCGTCATACTGTTCCGCAAGCACATCCACCGTTTCCCACCGGCATACTTCCGCCCTTTTCCGTGGATAGAACTAAAGAACCTGATGAAGGTAGGCCTGCCCTCTGCCGGCGAACAATTGTCGTACAGCTCGTCGCAAGTCGTCATCACCTACTTCATCAACATGCTGGGAGTGGAAGCGCTCGCCACCCGTACCTATTGTGTCAACATCATCATGTTCGCTTATCTGTTCAGCATCTCCATGGCACAAGGCGGCGCCATCTGTATCGGGCATCTGATAGGCGAGAAGAAACCTCACGCAGCCTTCCTTATGGGAAAATACGTCATGAAGAAATCCGTCATGATTACCGTCATGCTGTCCTGCATCCTCGCCCTTTCGGGGCATGCCATCTTTGGCTGGCTCACGTCCAACCCCGACATCATACGTATGGGTGCCACCATCCTTATCATAGATGTACTCCTCGAAATAGGCCGCCCCATCAACATCTTCGCCACCAACGCCCTTCGTGCGGCAGGAGATGTCAACTACCCCTTCTACGTAGGGTTGGTGGTGCAGTGGAGTGTAGCTGTAGGTGTGGGATACCTTTTCGGCTTCCCCTTCGGCTGGGGTATCTGCGGCATGTGGGTAGCCTTCCTGTTGGACGAGAATATCCGCGGCTTCATTTTCGTCCGCCGCTGGTATGGCATGAAATGGGTAAACAAAAGTTTCATACGGAGCTGATTTTTTCTCGTAAAAACCTTATCTTTGCCCCTCGAACAAACAAATTATGGCTTTATGGATGCACTATTGAAAGAAACCGTAGATGCCGCTATCAACTCCCGCTATCCAGGCATGGCTCCCGAGGGAAGAAGGTTGATAGAGGAAATCCTCATTCGCAAGGAAGTAGAAAAGGGCGCATTATTACTCAATGAAGGGCAGATAAGCCATAATATCGTATTTGTAGGAAAAGGCATGTTGCGCCAATTCTATTATAAAAACGGTAAAGACGTCACCGAACACTTTTCCTATGAAGGCTGCATCATCATCTGCATAGAAAGTACCTTGAAGCAGGAACCCACCCACCTCATGATTGAGGCACTCGAACCGAGTGTCGTATACCTGCTGCCATACAACAAGCTGCTGACACTTACCGAAATCTCATGGGAAATAAACATGTTCTATCGGAAGATTCTGGAATATTCCCTGATTGTTTCACAGATAAAGGCTGACTCCTGGCGGTTTGAGACTGCACGCGAGCGCTATAACCAGCTCATGGAACATCAGCCCGAAGTCATCAAGCGGGCTCCTTTGTCGCACATTGCGTCCTATCTGCTGATGACCCCCGAAACACTGAGTCGGGTACGTTCGGGCATACTGTAACCCTCCTCCTGTCTGCCCGGAGAATACATATCTGAATTTATATAGAAATTTTACCATTTCTCCCCTAAGCGTGCATTGATTGCCATACAATCATTTCATGCTCAAGGTTGTTTTATATGTATTTAAAATATTAAAATTCAGATTATGAATACTATACATAATTTTTCCGCTTCCCTGATACAGCGGACAAAACAAGCCGGACGATACAGTACATCCGGTATATATACCAGTACAGTGAACAGCTTTTTCCGCTTCATCGGCCACCGTTCCATCACTTTTGCAGATCTCACCCCCAGCCTCATCAAGCAATACGAAGACCGGCTGCTCGGCGAAGGGCGGCGCCATAATACCATATCCACCTATATGCGTATGCTCCGTTCCATCTCTCACCAAGCTGCCGAACAAGGCATTCCATTCACACACAGTATAGACGATTTGTTCGCCTATGTATTCACTGGCTATGAGCCTACCGCCAAACGGGCCATCTCTCCTTTACTAATCCGGCGCTTGGTAAATCTTGATTTGGAGAAGAAACCCGCCTTGCGTTTCAGCCGCGACATGTTTCTGTTAAGTTTTTACTTACGAGGCATTCCGTTCGTAGACCTTGTACATCTCCGCAAAACGGATGTCAAGCACAATACCATTTATTATTACCGCCATAAGACCCGTCAGCAATTGTCCGTACATATAGAGTCGTATGCCGCACAGATTATAAATAGGTATAAAAACGAAGCCGCCTCTTCCCCCTATTTGCTACCGATATTATCACTAACCGGGGAAGATGGTTACAGACAATACAAAAGTGCTTTACGGCTCTACAACCAACATTTACACACACTTTCGAAGATGTTACGGTTAAGCATTCCATTAACATCTTATGTAGCCCGCCATAGCTGGGCCACCACTGCCAAAGACGAAGGAGTGGCCATTTCTGTGATTAGTGAAAGCTTAGGACATACTTCTGAAAAGGTAACTCATGTTTACCTCGCTTCTTTTGACAACAATGCGATGAGTAAAGCAAATAAAAAAGTGATTGCGACAATTCATCCAAACAAAAAGAAAAAGCCCTAAAAGCAAGAATTTGTAAAAGTATTCCTATTTGTATAGGAGTACTTTTATTCGTCAATTTTATTCTCTTACTTACAAGGTAAGAGAATATATTTTGTGGCTGCAAAGATATGAAAAAGATTACTACAATCGCAAAAAATAGATTTATTTTTTAATTCATATTTATCTCATATATAGATATAAGACACATTGCAGCCACTTGTATTTCAGTCTTATATATTTACATAAACACATCTATTTTTAATTCAAAAATTAAATTTAATTATGAGATAAAATATCGTTTTACATTTTAATTACATATATAGTCTTTTAATGTAAAACACCTTTTAATGGCTGATTTATAAGATTATCTTCTAAATAAAACACGACCTCTTACCTTGTAAGTAAGAGAGTATTGGTATCCATTACCTTGTAAGTAAGAGAATTATTAAACAAACAGAAATGAACAGGTTTTTCTCTTTCCATACCATTGAGAGAGCAAAAAGCTATTGAATTAGTGTGAATTATGAAACAAGTTCTCCATTTCAATAAAGTGATTAAGTTCGTCATTATCTTTGGCGACTTATGCTTACTGAACATCATTTTCATCTCGCTATATCACATTTTTGACTACCAAACACTGGGCAATGAATTTACACATTCATTGCCACAGTTATTGGTATTACTAAATCTCGTCTATCTACTTTGCAATTATTCTAACGGAGTCATACTGCATGAACGCATTGTACGACCAGAACGAATTGTACGTCGAGCTTTCCGCAACACGATTTTCCACGCAGCCTTATTTATAAGTCTGGCTACTCTAGCGGAAATCGGCACCAGTTCACTCCGCTTTTTCGCTTGTTTTTATGGTATATTTTTTATCTGTCTTGCTGTTTATAGACTTATGTTTCGGTATCTTTTCAAAAGATATAGGGAATATGGAGGTAATTCACGTACTGTCGTTCTGGTTGGTAGCAACAAGAATATGGCCGAACTTTATCAAGAAATGGCAGGAGATCCTACTACCGGTTTCCGCATTAGCGGCTATTTCTGCGATTTACCCTCCAATGATTTTCCTGAAAGTATCCCCTATTTAGGTCAACCTAAAGAAGTCGTCACTTATTTACAGCAACATCATATAGAGCAAGTCTATTGCTGTCTACCCTCTGCACGCAGTCATGAGATAGTTCCTATCATCAACTATTGCGAGAATCACTTGATTCGCTTCTACAGTGTGCCTAATATCCGCAATTACCTGCATCGCCGCATGCACTTCGAGATGTTCGGCAATATTCCCGTACTAACTATCCGTGAGGAACCTTTGACACAAATGGAAAATCGTCTGCTGAAAAGAGCCTTCGACCTCTTTTTCTCCCTCTCTTTCCTTTGTACCGTATTTCCCTTTGTCTATATCATCATAGGTACAACCATCAAGCTATCTTCTTCCGGCCCCATCTTCTTCAAACAAAAACGAAGCGGAGAAAACGGAAAAGAATTCTGGTGTTACAAATTTCGCTCAATGCGTGTCAACATAGATAGTGACAAACTACAAGCCACAGCCAATGACCCGCGCAAAACAAAAATCGGAGATTTCATCCGTAAAACCAGTATTGACGAACTTCCCCAATTCATCAATGTATTATTGGGACAAATGTCCGTTGTAGGGCCACGCCCCCATATGCTGAAACACACTGAAGAATATTCACGCCTTATCGACAAATATATGGTCAGACATCTGGTAAAGCCCGGCATCACCGGTTGGGCCCAAGTCACCGGCTACCGTGGTGAAACCAAAGAACTCTGGCAGATGGAGGGACGTGTACAGCGTGATGTCTGGTACCTGGAACACTGGACTTTCCTATTGGATTTGTACATCATATACAAGACAGTCAGAAATGCCGTCCAGGGCGAGAAGGAAGCCTATTAAAATAAAAAAATGAGAATCAAAATAAAAAAGACATAGTGATGAAAAACAAGAAAAGCATAACTATCCTAATGGTGGCATTTACATTGGCAAGTTGCCAATCCTATAAAAGAGTACCTTATTTGCAAAGCTACGAATCACTTACAGATAAGGGTTATAAGGAAATTGTCATTAATGAAGTAAACCAGCAGGATACCCTCTATGATGCACGCATTCAGCCGAAAGACCTGTTGAGCATCACGGTCAACACTAGCGACCCGCAAGCAGCGGCACCGTTCAACCTAACCATGCAGACCTCTATCAATGTGGCTCAAGCCAATAGTACCTATGTCACATCACAGCCCACCCTACAGCAATACCTGGTCAATAATGAAGGTGAGATAGACTTTCCCGTCATAGGTAAATTAAAGATAGGCGGATTGACTAAAACCGCAGCGGAAAAACTGATTCGTGAGCAACTTCGCCCTTACCTCAAAGAGACTCCCATCGTCACCGTACGCATGTCCAACTACAAAATATCAGTTATCGGAGAAGTGAACCGTCCCGGTACATTTACCATCAACAACGAGAAAGTAAATCTCTTTGAGGCACTCGCCATGGCAGGAGACATGACGGTCTACGGTATACGCAGTAACGTCAAGCTTATCCGCGAAGACAATAACGGACAGCGGAATATCATAAGCTTGAATCTAAATGAGCAAAATATCCTTCATTCTCCTTATTATTATCTGCAACAAAATGACATTCTTTATGTCACTCCAAACAAGACCAAAGCTAAAAATGCCAGTATCAGCAACAGCACCACCATCTGGTTCTCCGTAGTAGGTACACTCGTTTCGCTGGCAAGCTTGATTGTGACGATAGCAAGATAATTAAAAGTTAAAAGTTAAAAGTTAAACGCTAATCATTAATCCCTACATATCGATGAAAGAAGATTTATACGATGACCTTTTTGATGAGAAAGAGGAAAAGACAGATTTTCAAGCCCTCTTTTTTAAATATGTCATCCACTGGCCCTGGTTTATTGCAAGTATACTGATATGCATGGCTCTCGCCTTCATTTATCTACGCTATCAGGCTCCTGTATACGAAGTAGCCTCTTCTGTACTTATTAAAGAAGATGACAATAAGAAGAGCGCTAACAATGCTTTAGCCGCTATGCAGGATTTCGGTATGTTTTCCATGACCAGCAATTTTGACAATGAAGTGGAAATCCTAAAATCACGCACGCTCATCAAGAAAGTCGTATCACACCTGAATCTTTATATAAACATAGCACAAAAACAGCCGTTCGGTTACGATATTCCACTTTATAAAGATACTCCCTTTGACGTCTTCATGACTGCCGAGGAGGCAGATAAACTGGATGAAAACATTCTATTGGACCTGACTTACGATACACTCGGCAAACTGTCTGCCGAAGTCAGTTACACACAAGACAACGAGAAACAGAAAGCACAAAAGTCTTTTGACAAACTCCCCGCTATTCTGCCGCTTCCCATCGGTGTAATCACCATCTCGGGCAGAGACTCTTTGTCAATCCCGACCGAACCCATCAAGTTAAAAGTCACCATCAGCAAACCTACTGCCGTAGCCATTGGCTACAGTTCTGCCCTCACCATAGAGCCTACTTCTAAAACTAGTACTATTGCAGCTGTCAGCCTAAAGAATACGAATGTACAGCGGGCCATTGACTTCATCAATGATTTGATAGCAGTCTATAATATAGACACCAACACCGAAAAGAATGAAGTAGCACAGAAAAGCGCCGACTTCATTGAAGAGCGTATAGGCATTATCAACAACGAGCTGGGTACGACTGAAAATGAGTTGGCGGCATTCAAACAACGTGCCGGTCTGACCGACCTCAGCAGCGATGCACAGCTTGCCCTGCAGGAAAGCTCCAAATACGAACAGCAATATGCCGAAAACGCCACTCAAATCAATTTAGTGACTTATCTACGCGACTATATCAATAACCCCGACAATAATGACGAAGTCATCCCTGCCAATGTAGGCTTGAGCGATGTCAACCTGGCATCTGCCATTGAGAAATACAATAATCTCGTCGTAGAGCGTAAGCGCCTGCTCCGCACTTCATCAGAAAGTAACCCCGCCATTATCAATCTAAATACGGGTATCGAAGCCATGCGCCACAATGTGAAAACTACGGTGAACAGTGTACTGAAAGGACTGCAAATCACACGGAACAATATCGACCGGCAATCGCGCAAATACGAAAGCCGCATCAGCAATGCCCCCAAACAAGAGCAAGAATTCATGACCATTTCCCGCCAGCAGGAAATCAAAGCCACCCTTTACATCATGTTGTTGCAGAAACGTGAGGAAAATGCCATTACACTGGCCGCCACCGCCAATAATGGACGGATTATCGAAGAGCCCATCCCTGGCGGTATCGTCTCTCCTAAAGGCAAACTAATTTACATAATTGCTCTTGTCATCGGTATAGGCATCCCCATAAGCATCATCTACCTCCTCAACCTACTCCGTTTTCGTATCGAAGGGCACACCGACGTGGAAAAGCTTACAACCGTCCCCATTATTGGTGACATACCTCTTACCGATGCTGGTAAAAATGGAACACCGACTATCACCGTCCGCGAAAACGACAATAATATCATGGCAGAAACTTTCCGTAGCCTGCGCACCAATCTGCTCTTCATCATGGGTGACCCGGACAAGAAAGTAATCCTCATCACCTCCACCATAAGCGGTGAAGGCAAGACATTCATGGCTTCCAATCTTGCCGTCAGTTTGGCACTGCTCGGCAAAAAGGTCATTCTGGTAGGATTGGATATACGCAAACCGGGATTGAACAAGATATTCCATCTTTCACAAAAAGAAAAGGGAATCACGCAATATCTTGCTGCTCCTCAATCTACGGACTTGCATGCGCTGATACAGCCTTCCGGCATAACTTCCAACCTCGACCTGCTATTGGGCGGTCCCATCCCACCCAATCCTACGGAACTACTGGCACGCCAGTCACTGGAAGACACCATCAGTACATTACGCAAAGGATATGACTATATCGTACTGGATACAGCCCCTATCGGCATGGTGACCGACACGCTCATCCTTTCCCGCGTAGCAGACGCTAGCATCTACGTCTGTCGTGCAGATTATACGCATAAGACCGATTACCAGCTCATCAACGAGCTTCAGGAGCATCATCGCCTCCCCAACTTATGCACAGTAGTCAACGGAATCGATATGAAGAAGAAAAAATACGGTTATTACTACGGCTATGGTAAATACGGAAAGTATTACGGCTACGGTAAGAAATACGGATACAGTTGAGTCAGCGACTAGCTATTAAGAGTTGAGAGTAAATAATCGAGTGTCTAATTTTTAATTTCTAATTTCTAATTTTTAATTAACCCCGCCCCTCCAATGTGACAGGCGACCGCGTAGCGCGCCCGAACCTCAACTATTTATGAACCATAGAAATACACCTTTAAAGGATTTTACATGAACCATACTGATATCACCCCTCATATTATTCCTCGTCGCCAATGGCTGGTGGCATACGTGCAGTCTTGTCTGGAAAAGAAGACTGCCGAACGGTTGAAAACTATGGGAGTGGAATATTACTTACCCATACAAAGCGAAATACGCCAATGGAGCGACCGACGCAAAAAAGTGGACCGTCTGGTCATCCCGATGATGATTTTCGTGCATGTCACTCCGCAGGAACGCCCTTTGCCGCTTACCTTACAAGCTATCAGCCGATACATGGTATTGCGTGGTGAAAGCCGTCCCGCCGTCATTCCCGAGGAACAGATGGAACGTTTCCGCTTTATGCTGGATTATAGCCCGGAGGCTGTAGAGATTTGCAGTACACCTCTGGCAGCAGGTGATGCCGTGAAAGTAATAAAAGGCCCCCTTGCCGGATTGGAGGGAGAACTGGTCATGATAGGAGGAAAAAGCAAAGTGGCAGTCCGGCTGGATATGCTGGGCTGCGCACATGTGGACATGCCGATAGGATACGTGGAGAGAATTAATTTTTAATTGTCTCGTATTCGCTTTTGGCGTCAAAACAAGGACAAGCCTTATGGATAGAGGAACTGAGTTGCCGATGCCCTAAAATACGGGTATTGGGATAGTCGGTCTTCAGCTGCCGGAGCAAGTCGAGCAAAGAGCATTTCTGCGCATAGGTACGTGTATCGGCAGGGCCACCATTCTCGTCGAGCCCACCCTCATAGCAGATGCCGATACTCTTGTCGTTCCAGCCGGTGGCATGGGCTCCAATCTGATGAACCGGACGACAAATATGCACCTCGCCGTCACGGGTGATGTAGAAATGATAACCGATATCGGCAAAGCCCCGTGCCAGATGACTGCGGCGAAGCGCCTCCACCGAGAAGTGACGGTCACAGCGCGTAGCGCTGCAATGAACTACCAGGAGGGTTACCTCCCGATAGTTCTGATAGAAACTGCCTGCTTTCATCCGGCTAACGGTTGATGCAGGAAGTCAAGCCAAACACTCCGGCCAATGTAGTGGCCACGGTAATAATCACTTTAAGGACAATGCCCCATACAGATTTTGATTTTGTTTTCTCACTCATAACAATTTGCAATTAAGGAATTAAATACTATGGTTAGCTGCATTTTTTAGACAGAAGAACATATTTATTTTCTCTCTTTTGTCTTTTCGTTTCATCCTAACGGATTTTCCCCCTGGTCTCCGTCCGAACCGCCTCCCGGGTTGCTGCCTCCACCGGCATCTTCACCCCCGCCAGTGGCTCCGGTCAGGTCCACGGTAGTCTTTCCGGCCTTCAAGGCTTTCACCACGGCACGGGCTGCACTTCGGGTTGCCACCAGATTGAATTCCGCCTCCTCCAGCAGCTCTCCAAAACGCTGGCCGCAGGTCCAGTTCACATTCAGCCTACGGATATGGATGGCAGGATTGAACTCCTGGGCAGAAGCCGCGCCGGTGCTGTTGATGCTGATGTAGAAACTCCCCAGGTCGCCCAACTGGATTTTTTGTCCGGCCAGCAACTGCTCCCGCATGCAATCCACGGACATGGTGAGGATGGCAACGATATCCGAACGCTTGTACACGCAGCCATGACTGGCTATATGCTCGGCAAAGCGGTTGATGTCCATCACTTCCGAATATTGCGCACTTGCGTACGCTTTTTTGGCAACCGCCTTATCGGTAGGATTGCCACGCATCACGATACTGTAGTTAATCATAAATTAAAAATTATAAGTTAAAAATTAAAAGATAGGGAGACGATACTAATCCCAGGGGCTTACGATTACTAATCTTCGCGCGTCACGATTACTAATCTTCACCCCTCATCGTCTGACAGAACAAAGATACGACGTACCTCCGGGCAGAATAAGAGATGCGGTGAAATGGTATGAAAGGATGTGGAAAAATGTGAGATTAGGTAAGATTATACCGGGTTCCGGCAATGGGTATACAGAAAAAATTCCGTACATTTACAGTGTAATAACCAGTTAAAGCATTGTTTATGAAGTACGTTGAAGACTACGAAAATATCCCCGGCAAAGAGTGGCCCGTCCGTCCCTATTACAAACGTGAACTGGCAGAGGCATACGCCCCCACCATTTCACCGGCATCCGCACTCAACCGCTTGTCCAAATGGATGAAGCTGAATTTGGAACTGGACGAAGCCCTGCGGCATACCGGCTACAAAGGCTCCCAGAAAATATTCACCTCCCTGCAGGTGGAACTTATATTCAGGTATTTAGGAAAACCGTGAAAGAATCAATCCCCCACATAGCGCGCCATGGCGCATTGGTTGCGGTAGATTTCATCCCCTTTCAGTTCGACCACCCGATAACCACGGCGGCCACCGGAACGGACAGCCTCATAGCCCTCCTGCTTCATCACCAGACCGAGGCGCGTGGGACTCAAGGGTTGCCGGATACCTATGTTGATATGTCCCAGTATCTGGGCATTGGTCAAGAACATACACTCCTCGCCCGGCATGGGGCGGCGATAGTAAACCTGAACGAGCTCACGCTCCAGGCAGGGCACCTCAAAATAACGGTTATGAAGATTCACGGCATCAATCTCCTCCTGCTCAAACCAGTAGTGGAAGCCGCTCTTCCAGAGGGCATAGCCTTGCGCATACACTCCGACATAGTCTATGGGATAATCGAAAGGACTGTCTATGGAATCCACCTCGAAGGGAAGCCAACGGCGGTTGCCACTGAGGTCGTTGAGGAAGGTGACGTTGTTGCTCGTGCCACAGAAGCTGGCAATATGCGGACGGCTCTCCTTGAAGTGCCCGTAGGCGGCACGCTCGTTCACGTCTGTCATGCCGGTGATGGCCTTCAACTGGCTGACCTGGGCAGAGGTCATCTCCTCCAGCTCTTCAAGGCATACCAGTGCAAACTCGGTCAGCGTAAAAAGGTCGTCCTTGCTGACGCGCCGGCTGTTACTTTTCACATAAAAATAACGCTGAAGTTCGACAGGAAGCAGACGCTGCATCCAGGTAGTCTTGTAGATGCCCTGCTTACCGATGAAGACCAGAATCTCATGATTCACCACCTTAGTATCGAGCAGCGAAGCAATGGTGGCCACCAGCCACTTCTTGAAGTAGATGCTGAAAAGCTTCTGGTCGTCCTTCACATGTACGCCGGCAGCCAGACGGGCAATAGGGTCAGTAGTACCGTCCCAAGCAGGCAGCCCCTCCAGATAGGCTACAAAGGGATTGAAAAGCGGCGTGTACTCCGAATCGAGCACGGAACGTATGTCCGCAATGCGGGCAAGCATCCCTGCCTTGTTCATGCGGCTCCACAACGTGTTGACGTAGCGGTCGGTCAGCTCCGCATACTCCTCTCCGCAGTCGGCCATCAGGACTTCGAACTTGCCGCTCACCGTATTTTTGCGGAACTTCGCCTGTTCGGAAAGGAACTGCTCGATATCTGCCACCGTGGCAAACTTTTCATCGTCCTCTCCCCTGCGGACAAGGGAGCGGATACCATGCTCCCCGGTATTCGCGTAGCAGGAGCCGATGACAGCTGCCACATCCCCGTCATAGTCGGGAAAGTGCTCCGCTGCCCAAGCGGCGGCTGTCTTCCGAGCCACTCCGTACTGGTTGAGCAAATAACCCATGCGCATCACGTACTCATTATGATGATGTTCACAATAACTCACTCCCTCCTCTTCCAGCAGGCGTTCGGCAGCTTTCACTGCCTTCTCCAAACGTTTGTTACGCTTTGCCGGCACAACTTCGGAAGCGCTATCCTGCGGTTGGGGAGCAATCGGACTATTTTGGAGAACAAAGGCTGCGGCACTGGGATTGTAATATACATGAGGATCGGAAGCCAGTCCGCTGATACGGGTAGCATTCTTGCACTGCCCGTCACTTTCGAAGCCCACCAGACAGGAATAGTAGTCGTTGACTTGATTGAAATACTTGGCGTATTGCCGGAAGGCTTTTCCCTTTTCCACTCTGTTCAGGTCATCGATGCGACAGATGATGCGGATGCCATGCCCACTGATGGTGGTATAGGCCATCAATGTATGCTTGTCGGCACAAATCAATGTCAACGTGGCAGCCATCCGCTCGGGAGCGATGTGGTCCAGGTCGACCAAGGTATAGCCGGTCCAGGCACAGATATGTTCGCGGGTCTTCCCACCTTCAAAGCAGACGGCAACGGCGAAGCAGGAACAGCCGGACTTCTCGCGGTCGGCATCCTTACGCAGGTCTTGCTGCAAGTAGTAGCGATGTTTCTCGGTGCGGTCTCGCAGGGCAGCGTCGCATTTAATGATGTTGACTATTTCTTCAAGAGAAGTTTCTACTGATTCTGTATCCGAATAGCCTCTGAAAAGGCTGATATTGCGGTGTTCCATAATTTACTGATTTTTGTTTATGTTTAAAATTACGACGCGAAGGAACGCATAAGTGCCCAGATACACAAGTCCGGTCGTTTCCACTACATGGAAATGATTTCGCTTGTTTTTATTATTGTTTAACAATTAAAAGAGTCAACATGACAAAGAAAGAGCCGGTGACACCGGCATTCGGAGCTTTTCTGAGCAAATGCCAGAAAGAACAGCTCGTTAACGGCAGACATCTGACCAACGAGACCATCGCCCAAGCAACGATGATGAGTACCAGAACCTACAACCTTTTAAAAAAGGGCTGAGCAACAACATCAACCAGATACATGCCATAACGCATTTCTGGAGGTCGTTCCCGAAAACAGACCAAGAAAGGGAGAGTTTTGAGAAAGAGGTAGCAGATTGCCTGGAGAAGGATTTGAGGAATTATAGAATCCACACGGGAGTCTTGAAACCTTAACCTCACTCGAGGCCTTGACACTTGTGGCACCCTTTTTCCAATACTCCCTATTAGGCTAATATTTATCACACACAAACGATACAGGTCTGTGCATATTGATAATTTGTCTCGCGCGCGTAACGGATATTTATGTTTAAGGGGTGACACAGGTGTCAACTCGGGAAAAAACAAGAAAAAGAATTAGGAAAAGAATAAAAAAAGAATCTAATACAAGATAAATAAAAAACTTTATCTACCTTTGGACGTTGAATATAGAAAAAACTACAATGGCAAATAATTATATATCTGATTTAACAACTCCTGAAGCGATTCAAAGGATTTGGGAAAAAGGTATTATCGTAGACGGATATAATGCGAGTTTATATCGTCAGGATTTTGCCGGAGCATGGATTTCCCGTGAAGCTTATGGAGATACCGACAATATTTTGGGATGGGAAATAGACCATGTATATCCTGAAGAACTGGGAGGTGGAAACCACATAGAGAATCTACGTCCCATGAATTGGAGAAACAACCGCAGCAAAGGAACAGACTATCCACATTACACCGCAGTTGTTACTTCCGAAGAGAACAAGAACATATACAGAGATACAGCTTGTACGGTAAGCGACGCTTTACAAACTACTTTACAAAAACTATATAATATATGATAGCACGCATTCTAATCCGGCAATTGTATGACACTTACAACTATGATATTCAATTTCCGGAAAATCAGCGCGTAACAATTATTACCGGTCCTAACGGATATGGAAAAACTACATTCTTAAAAATAATCAATAATCTACTAACCTGTAATTTTTGGTTTTTCTATCTTCTGAAATTCAAGGAAATTCAAATATTCTTCCGAAATGGAATGAATATATCCATACAAAAAAAGAGAATCGAGGCAGAAGACAACAATCGTGAAGACAGAACGCCCGCTTCACTAAAAGAAAAAGTTTTTTTCCGTTTAAACGCCAATGAAAGTGATGAAGCTTATATAGAAGAATTTTCTCTTTCTTATTCAGACATACTCCGTTTAAGGCGACAGCTCCTCCCTACCCTGTCATACAGACAGACTGAAGAATATGATATAGAAGAACTGTTAAACAAAGAATACAATATAGATTCAGATATTTCTATCTTGGAAAAAAGTAAAAATATCCGGATGTTTTTGCAAGAGCGGAAATGCTCTTTTATAAAAGAGCAACGGATTATCGCTTCTACACAACATTCCGGTTATGATGGACGAAGAAGATTATTAAATCAATTTGAAATCGACGATATTGCCGCACAACTGATAAAAGAGTTCGCAAAGCAACAAATGGAGTTCGCATCAGAAAGCCAAAAAATAGACAGCACATTCATCAAACGCTTAGTAGAAGGAACATATAATAAATACAAAGAGGCAGAATTTCAAGAAAAGCTATCAAAATTAAAAGCAAAAATCAACAATTACAAAGAATACGGATTGATGCCCCAAATTGATATTCTGGAAGAATATCCCGAACATTTACAAAATGTGCTCTCACTCTACATTGATGATATGGAGCAAAAAATGTCTTCATTTGATAAATTCTATAAGCAACTTTCCCTTTTTGACCGTTTTGTCTCAGGCAAAGTCCTTTCAAATAAGAAAATCAAATTAAATGAAGTCAAAGGGGTCAGCGTAATAAACGATAAAGGGGAAGAAGTTCCACTCCGCAAATTATCCAGCGGAGAGCAAAATTTGATTATCTTGTACTACAAATTGGCTTTTTCGACTGATATGCGTACCGTATTGCTAATTGATGAACCCGAAAACTCATTACACATGGCATGGGTCAGCCAAATGCTTGAAGACTATCAGAAAATGGCAGAAGAATTAAAATGCCAAATTATTATAGCCACCCACTCCCCTGCTTTCATCAACGAACATTGGGATATATCCTGTGACCTATACACAAACAACGAAGAGAACAACCATGCAGAATTTGCAGAGTGTAAATAATCCTATAATAACAGCCAACCAGTATCTGCTGGAATGGAAGACGCCTTCAAAAGCTCACAAGACATTAATCTTGGTGGAAGGAAAAGACGACCGAGAGTTCTACTATAAATTCTTTCAAGATTCGAATAGCGAAATTAAAACAAGTGGCGGTTGCGGAGCTTTTAGAAAAGTCTATAATTGCCTGCAAGGAAAGATAAAGAATATTGCCATCAAAGACAGTGATTTTGCCCGTTTATGCCACATTTTTCCCACAGAGGATAATATCTTTTACGCTGATGCACACGATTATGAAATGATGTGCCTGAAAAACGAAAGCACCCGTCAGGAGATATTTGAAAATCTGGCTATAACATACAATGAAGATTTATGGAAACAAATCTTTCAAGAACTAAATATTCTTTCCTATTTTAAATGGTACAACTACTGTGAGCATTTAAAATATAATTTCAAGACATTTAGCGTTGAAGGGCTTTCTTCCGAGCAATTAAAAGATTTCGAATATATACATACACAAATTCTTCCGAAATCCAATCCAAACAGAATTATTACAGCTAATGACATTGAATCATTTCAAAGAGACCACTCCCCTTGTTGTGAATATGAACTGACTAATGGACATGATTTCATAAAACGTTTCTGCCATCATCTCAGAATCAACGACTTAATCCATAGGCAAGAAAACGAAAATAGCATTCGGAACAGATTGCACCCATGTTTCCGCTTAGAGGCATTCGTTCAAACGCAATTATATCAAGATATATCGGATTGGGAGAATGCCAATGGAAGCAATATATTGAAAAAACCAAATTAGTATAATAAATGGATACCCCTTCTATTTTCTAACTTGACGCACTTTGTTAGCTGACGTACTTTTGTGCATTCCTCATAAAAAGGGTGACATTAGTGTCATTCCAAACAAAAAACAATTAGGAAAAAATGGAATTCATTTCTTTAGCAATAAAGAAACAGAAACATATGGGTTTACAAAAAAAAGAATGTTCAAATACACCAATTCACCCACTAATGACAAGCAGCGACTTTTTAGTACTTATCACTATTCTATTGGCCATTGTTTCTACGGCAATAGCTAATAATAAAATGATTTGGATTTACAAATTCAGCAGATTTTCTATCATAACATACATTCTTATAATGATAGCAATCAACTATTTCATCTTTTTTCCGTGGTATGAGCAAAGAGGAATATACATTGAACGCCTCATGATAAAAGGAAGCCCCATGGCTGCTACATGGGGGTATATACTATCACTTGTTTTCATTTTTCTGTTGATATGGAAAATAGCAATCTACAGACATTTTCCTTCTTCAAACAAAGCCAAGTTAATCAGTTATTATAAAAGTCTTATCAATTCCAATATCAATGTACTAACAGAGTATCTACAAACATATCATTTGGAAGAAATAGAAAAACTTATCACTAAGATAAATAAGAGTTATAATGAACAAAACAATGCCCTCCAAGAAGAATCTCCATGGAATGATGAACAGCCAACAAAAAATAAGTTACAAAAAAAGAATACACCTATTGAAACTGCTATTTTTAACGAAGTGATTTTGAATAAGACTTTTGTCATAAAGTCAGTAGAACACGATTCCACCTTCTTTTTGAAATGTGTACATCGCTGCATAAATGCTAATATTGTAGGCTTCAAAAATGTAGTAGAGGTTTATTTCAGAACAATGATACGGCAAAAAAACTCCCACTTATTAGAGGGTTTGAAAGGCCCCCTCAATTATAAAGGAAATCAGGATATCGAATATCGTTTGGACGATTCCCCCTTTTTGACACTCTTGTTTACAAAAACTGAATTTGTATATAATTTGGAGGTATTTAGAGCTTTTGGAGAAGAAGCGTTTAGGGAATCATCCTTGGGGAACTCTATATTTTCAGAACAGACAAATGAATGGAGAGATAATAAATACCAATCAACAGCCGTATTTCAGTTCTTGCGTTTTACTGACATTTTTATCAGAAGACTGTTGCTGTCTATAAAAAAGGACAACAAACCCCAAGACCCCTATCTCAATCTTTACTATTTTAAAATGATATGCTCTAATCTGATAGAGAATCATACGATACACTATGCCAACAGCTATGCTGAAAAGTATGTAAACGATGTTGTTCACAACATAAACACCTGGATACACGTCATGGAAAAACTACGTATCAACATTTTTGAAGTTCGTCTTCTAAAGATTTACGCACAGCTGGCAGAAGAGTTGGCAGAAACGCCCAGATTAGAAAATTTTGGCATAGAAATGGCCTCCAGATTTTTAACCGATTTTCTTTCTATTGAACAGCGAGAAGCTATTCATATTCAAAAATTGCAGAAAAACGAACAAACCTCATTGATAACCAATGTTTATATTGACTTTATAAAAAAAATTGCAGAAAACAAAAAAGACATTTACAAGAAAGCTTGGAGAAAAGTGGATAAAATCAAGTATCCCAATTCCCTTTTTATGACCGAACTTTCAGATCTTCTTGGGGAGGAACAAGAGTAAGCATTTTAACTTTTATCTCTGATTATAGATATTGTTCTCAAAGCAAGAGTGCCCACTATTTTTGAGGTGAGGGGATATAACTGATATGCCAAAGAAATCTATAACCAACAAAGTATCTCGACCGACTTATGGAAAGGCATATACCACTTCAAAATAGCTTACTTACTATTAAATTCAATAGAGGGCCATTTTCTCCCTCAATCTGCCACAAAAATATTATAAAGCTGCAAAATTGTACTATAACAAGAAAAAAGACATCTCTACAGAAATCTGAAAATGCTTGGAGAAACAGAAATGCTTCGGCTTGTACAAGCTGCGCAATGTTGTACTGAAAGAGAATATGTAGACTACAATCCCCCACAAAAAGCACATCGTTCAACTGACTGGGAACGTATGGGAGGATATACGGCAGATGCCAAAAGTAAGAATTATCTGGAGGATGAAGATCTGGCATAAAAGTAAATATCCGTAAGTACTCAAATCAAAGTTCAAAACTAAAAAAGCACCTTCACCGCAATGTTAATTATCATAATTACATATAGCTGCCCCAATAAAAAAGACTATTCTTTCATTAGCGTAGCCTAAATAAAAAACAAGAAAAAGGATTAGAAAAATCGAAAGCAAATACAATGAATCCATTTGTCAGATTTAAGAAAATCAAGCAAAATATCGGAGGTAATACAATAAAAATATTATCCAATGTAGCTTGGGCCATGGGTGGTAAAATTGTAAACATGGCAGGGACTCTATTGGTAGGTATTCTTGTAGCAAGATATTTAGGGCCAGAACAATATGGCCTAATGAATTATGTTATTAGCTATGTATCAATATTCAGTGTCTTGTCTACCTTTGGCCTAGACAACATCGAAATTAGAGAATTATCCCGTAAGCCTGAAAACAAAAATATTATATTAGGGACTTGCCTACGCATTAGAATTGTATGTTCTACCATGGCATTTTTAGTAATTCTGGTAACACTAATGATATTTGAAGCAGATCGTTTTACGGCATTAATGATTATTTGTTATTCGTTGACCTTGTACTCGAATTGTTTCAATTTAGTCCGGAATTATTTCACATCTATTGTCAAAAACGAATATGTTGTAAAATCCGAAATAGCAAGAACCATCATAGGGGCATCTATAAAAATAGTTCTCCTTCTTATAAAAGCCCCTTTAGAATACTTTATCATTGCTACATTGTTTGATACCTTCCTCGTTGCAAGTGGTTATTGCTTGTCATACAAAAAAACAATAGGGAACATATCGTTATGGAAATATGACAAATCAATAGTACCCTATTTCTTAAAACAATCTTTCCCTTTAGTCCTTTCAGGTGCAGCTGTAGTAATATACCAAAAGATAGACCAAGTAATGATAGGCAATATGATAGATAATGAATCCGTTGGATATTTTGCAACAGCCGGCAAATTTCTTGATTTGACTCTATTTCTTCCAACTGTCCTAACCCAAACAATAACTCCACTCCTTGTTAAAGTAAGAGAAACCGGCACAAAGGAGGAATACGAAAACAAGAAAAAAGCTTTTGTAAGCATAACAGTTTGGATTTCAATCCTACTTGCATTATTCACTTCAGTTTGCTCGCATTGGCTAATTTATTTGACATTCGGAGAAAAGTATTCATTAGCTGTTCCAATCCTTCAGATATTAGCTTGGAAAACAATTGGGATGGCATTATCATCATCGGCAGGCCAAATAATAATAATGGAAGGGTTGCAGAAGTGGGCTTTCATCAGAAATATGTTAGGTTGCTTTATTTGTATTGGCTTGAATTACATACTTATACCTAAATATGGAACTATTGGGGCTGCTTATGTTACTATAATTACGCTCATTTTTAGTGGGTGTTTAGCTAACATTCTGATTCCGCCTTATTACAATGTTTTTAAGATTCAACTCTATTCAGTTGTTTTTGGCTGGAAATATTTGTTTCGACTAAATTTTAAATAACAGAATGAAGTCATATTTAGGTTATTCAGCAGACGCTCAAGTTCGCTACAGTGCCACATCCGGAGGTGTTGGCAGTGCATTTTTAAAATGGTTGTTCGATAAAGACATTATACAGTCTGCCATTTCTTTTAAGTTCAACAATCAAACATTAAGATATTCTCCTTTAATAATCCATTCTTATGACGACTATGAAATAAGCGGATCTATATATCAAGAGATAGACTTAATAGATTTTATTAAAAAGCATATAAATGAGATAAAAGGTGATTTTGCATGCTTTTGTTTACCTTGCCAATCAAGGGGCATACGAAATATAGTAGAAAAGAAGAACCATAAAGTAATAATTATAGGGCTTACATGCTCTTCACAGCAAACAATTGAAGCAACAACATATCTATTGCGGAAAAAAGGCATTGACATAAACAATATCAAAAAACTGCAATACAGAGGCAACGGATGGCCAAGCAGCATTCAAATAGAAACAAACAATTCTAAAAAGATAGAAATACCCAATAATAAATCTATATGGACTGAGATTTTTCATTCACGTTTATTCATTAGACCGAAATGCTTTATGTGCAAAGATACATTGAACAAAAATTGCGATATCGCCCTTGCTGACCCTTGGCTACAAGATTGTATAAAAACTGAAACTATAGGAAAGACTTTAGTCACTTGTTTTTCTATGATTGGAGAAGCATATTTGGCACAATGTCGTGATGACACCTATATATTTTTATCAAAAATTGATTTTAAACAAGTCATAGCCTCCCAGAAAGGAACCATAGATAGAAAAGCTAAATACAACGCCAATCCTCATAAGACAAAACTATTTAGAGCTATTTGTCAAAACAATTGGTATCGATTTCTAATATTAAGATGCGGAATGCTATATTTTCACAATAAAATAAGAAATCTATTTGAGGGCTATTTTTTGAAGTGACTGTGACAAATAAACAAGATTATCAGTAAACAAAATTCTCATATCACAACAGAATTAATGAAAGAAAGAATCAGATGGATTGATAATGCAAAAGGCATATGCGTTTTTTGTGTTTTGTTAGCACATTGCAAACTACACCACCCATATATACAGATGGTATATACACCGTTTTTTCTAACAATGTTTTTTTTCCTTTCCGGCTATTTATATAGATGTCGTACGTTTAAGGAAGATATTTTCAAATTGACAAGAACATTGATTATTCCATATTTTCTATTATGTTTCCTTATTCTTTTCATTGGAAAAGATAACTGGGAATCTGTACTTAATGGAAATTTTGAATTGGTAGCACACCGTACATTAAGGATTCTATATGGATATGATTTGTGGTTTGTCTCTTGTTTAATAGCAGTCCAGTTATATTATATATTATTGTATCATGTTTATATGAAAAACTTAAAATATAAGATATTAACCGCAATTGCGTTATTGCCATCGGTCTATCTTATAAAAAATACAGACTCGCAAATGATGCCGTATTACTGTGATATCGCACTATTTGCTTTATCTTTCTTCATTTCTGGAAATGTTTTCAAAGAATTAACTTCAAGATATAAAATAAAAACATATTCTAATAGTGCTATTGGAATTGCCATACTACTATGTTACATCTTTATAGCATTAGTTATGCAATTGAATTTAGATATGGAGTTTCATTTTGCTTATAATTATTATTCTTCCCCTGCTTTTTTCATCATATTGTCTCTTTTGGGAATGTTTACAATATACATAATTTCCAATTTATTTCCTTTAAGTTTTCTGGAGAAAATAGGAAGAAATTCATTAGTATTTTTTGCATTTAATGGAAAAGCCTTGGCATTAACCATGCTTTTGTTTAGACACATAAATAGTATTTATGATTGCCAATACTTGTCAGCATTCATTATATGTATTGTACAGTCATTTATATTATTAGGATTTTCAAAAATAATAAATACATATGTTCCATTTTTAATAGGTAAGCAAAAAAATGAAAATTCTACTTTTAAATCAACCAGTTTATAATAGAGGGGACGAAGCTGCACACCGTAGCTTAATTCGTACTATAAACAATAGTATTCCCAATGCACTGATAACAATAGTACTTGAAAATATAAAAGAAGGTACAATAGAGCAAATACGTGTCGATAACCCCAATAATACTTATATCAATATTAATACGGATATAGGTTATCGTAAATCACGTATTTTTTCAATTTGCAGCAATCTTATGATTGTGAGTTTTCTAATTCGTTCGAATAGAGTCTTAGCAAACTATATTAAAGAATCTGACATTGTTATCTGTGCACCCGGTGGCATTTGCTTAGGCGGCTTCTATAATTGGTCGCATCTTTATATTATGAAACTTTGTAACTACTTAGCAAAACCAATAATTTATTATTCACGCTCTATTGGACCTTTCAATCCTCAAAATATACTTCAGAAGTTTTTTTGTTCAAAAGCACAAACTGTTCTAAAAAATGTAGATTTCCTATCTTTGCGTGATGCGAAAAGCATGGATCTTGCTGATACGCTGTCTATTTCTTATATTAAAGCAATTGATTCTGCTTTTTTGGATGTCCCCAATGTCAAGGCACCTGATAGTGTAAAATCCAAGGTAAGCTCTAAGCCATACGTAGTCTTTGTACCTAATCAATTGACATGGCATCCGACCTTTTGTAATATGACTCAAGAATCAATTGACAAAAGCTATCTGAAAATGATAGAGATAATTGCATGTAAAACAGATTATAATATCGTTATGCTGCCTCAATTATATCTATCCAACAAGAGCGATTATGAATATTTTAAAAGACTTCAGCATCTGTCGAAATATTCATCACGAATAATCGTCTTATCCGATACCTATAGTTCTGACATTCAACAATCGATTATCCGAAGTGCCCAAATGATTATAGGAGCCCGCTATCATTCTATCATTTTTGGTATAAACAATTTGATTCCTGTAATTGCATTGAATTATGAGCATAAAATAGCAGGAACATTGGATATTTTAGAAATCAAACGCCGTTCTTTGGATTTTAACTCAAAAGAAGCCATTCTAAACTTTGACTATAAAGAATTCGAACACCTTATAATAAGTGAACAGCCTTCCAAAGATGAACTGAAAAAATATGCAAAAGCAGCTCATCAAATAGCAAAATCTTGTTTCAACACTGCTTTTAATGTTATATCAAAATGCAACTCGTAATTCTGTATTCAATACTGTGCATAATTATATTCCTTGTATCAGTATTCTTATTCAAATGTAAGGCCTCTTTTTGCTACATCCTTTCAGTATGGACATTTTCGTCAATTTTCTCTGTGATTTTTTATATCGAGTCACAAAAATACAACAATATTACATTAATGCCCTATATATTTTTCGTTCTGTGCCTTGCTATTTCTTGTATACCATTTAATTGTTTTAATGATAAAACAACAGTCATTGAAATCAAGAATAAAATGATATTTGAAAAAGTAATTACTTTTTTTTGTATCATATCTATTCTTCCCTTTATAGAGAATTTCATCCATATATTGAATACTTATAATTTTGACAATTCAAGTCAATTAGCAGATATTTATGCCGAGAAAATGTCTGGTGATTTAGATAAAACAAAAGTAATTAATTGGTATTCTCCAATAGGAAAAATCTGTAATTCAATTAATCTCAAGTTTCAATATTGTTCAATGTTTCTACTTTTCTTATATATTAGCACAAGAAATATAAACAAATACAAATTGACTGCTCTAATAATAGGATGTATAAACCCAGTTCTTTATACACTATCACTTTCTGGACGTTCTGCTGTGGTTTTTACTTCATTAAATGCCGTATTATCATTTTTCTTATTACGCAATTATATACAAGATAGAGAAATTTTGAAAAAAATTAAAGTGTTTTCTCTTATAATCTTTTCATCTTTTATTTTACTTTTTGCGATTATGACGATAGCAAGGTATAGCACAAACGAGGGAGCTCAATCAGTTTCAATATTGGGTTGGATTTCATTATACGCAGGAGAAGGCACTTTAAATTTCAATGAATACATGTGGCATACTAAAGCCTATACAGAAGGTGATAATTGTTTTGCTTTCTTTAAAGATGCTATCGGCCTCGACACATTTGTCGATTTGTTTAAGAGACGTAATTACTGGGGAGCCAAAACCGGTATCTCGCCCAGCATTTTTTATACATTTATAGGAGATATCTTTTCTGATTTTGGTTTTCTTACCATCCCATTTATTCTCACTATTTCATTTATACTTATTAGGAGAATCTATAGAAAAAGGATAGTATCATCCAACCACTTATATTGGCTTTATGTATGGGGTATGCTTTGTATTACCGGTTTTACATGCTATACTTACAAAGTTTATAGTGCCAGTTTAGATTTACTATGTGGCTTAATCATACTATACCTCATCAATTCACCGTTAGGTATTAATAGCAGAAAAAACAGAATTCCATTGTATCCATACAATGACAGAAAAAGAAACTAATTATGCTAATATATCCACATATAAAAACAATAAAATGAACAATAAATCAGCTCGCGTAATAGCGTTTTATTTACCACAATTTCATCCAATAGAAGAGAATAATAAATATTGGGGAAAAGGATTCACAGAATGGACGAATGTTGGAAAGGCAAAACCATTGTTTAAAGGACATTATCAACCTCGAGTTCCTGCTGATTTAGGCTACTACGATTTACGTATACCTGAAATTCGAGAACAACAAGCAGAACTGGCAAGGGAAGCAGGAATAGAAGGCTTCTGTTATTGGCACTATTGGTTTGGAGAAGGAAAAGAACTTTTAGAAAGACCTTTCAATGACGTTGTTGAAAGTGGCAACCCAGATTTTCCTTTCTGCTTAGGCTGGGCCAACCATACATGGTCTACCAGAACGTGGACATCTTCAAAAACAAAGTTTAAGCAAACAGTTATTGCTCAAATGACATACCCTGGCGACGAGGACCACATCAATCATTTTTACAAATATCTAAAAGCATTTAAGGATAAACGATATATAAAGGTTGATAGTAAACTACTTTTCGTTGTATTTGCGCCACAAGATTTTGTAGACTTCTCACATTTCAAAGAATTATGGAATAGTTTAGCCCAAAAAGAAGGTTTAAACGGCTTCCATTTTGTTGGCATAACTGAAAATTTCAGGATGCACAATGCAGAAGGGAAAGTAGTCAATATATTCTCTGACAAAAACAACACATCAAAATATTTCTACGATCACATACGTTCGTTAGGTTTCGATGCAGTAAATTCGCGAGGTACCAATGGCGCTCAAGTAAAGTCAGAGTCTCCATTAATATATTATTTAAAACGCTTTTTACAGAAGAAGCTACATATTAATTATGTGCTTAGAATAAATTACTCAAAAATTATCGAGCACTATTATGTAAAGGATGACAAAAGAGAAGATGTATATCCCACCATTATACCCAATTTTGACCGCAGTCCTCGCGCATGGAAGAATACAAATAACATATGGCATAATTCAACACCACAATTATTTGGAAAGATGGTAGAAAAGGCTTTAAACTTAATCAAAGATAAAGACTATGAACATAAGATTCTTTTTCTTCAAAGCTGGAATGAATGGGGAGAAGGAAATTATATGGAACCCGACTTAAAATTCGGGCATGGCTATATAGATGTTCTATCCAAATTAATAAATAAATGAAATGTGTTTACCTTCAAAATTAGCAGAAGATTTTAACATATGGTGTAAATGGAAAAACAAACCAATGAATTTATCGACATTCATTATGTTTTTCTTGAAATTTGCAGAATTCAGAGCTTTAGTTGATTATCGACTTAAATATACAAAAATCAAATTTCTACGATATCTTGTGCACCCAACATGCATGCATATAAATCTATATATTAGTTCCAAATCCGAAATAGGAGGAGGACTACGTTTTATGCATGGATTCAGTACTATAATTTATTGTACAAAAATGGGGACTAATTGCATTGTAAACCAACAAGTCACTATAGGATGGAATGATGGTGGAGCACCAACAATAGGAAATAATGTGTGGGTTGGTGCAGGTGCAAAAGTTTTAGGCCCTATATTCATTGGCAATGATGTAATAATCGGGGCTAATGCTGTTGTTGTAAAAGATGTGCCAAGTCATTCTATTGTTGCCGGTGTTCCTGCAAAAATAATAAAGTATAGAGTCTGTGAAAATGATTCTTGGAAAATTGCTAAGTAATCATTCAAAATATCATGTTCAATGAAAGAAGCTATTATAATAGGCTGGGTTAATCACAAGCATCCTGCTGTATGTGGTGAGACTATGAAAAATCAATTAATGATAAATAAATTGGAAGAGAATGGTATTAAATGTCTTGTAATGGATTTCTATAAATGGAGAAGCCATCCATGGGTATTGGTTAAATTATTATATGCCCTTCTTTTTCATCGTAATGCATCTTTAATATTTTGTACCTCAACACAAAATGTCTATCCAATGATGAAAGTGATGAAGACAGTGAGTTGGAAACAACACACTATTCACTGGGTCATCGGCGGAAGTCTTGGAGATAAAGTTCAAAATGGCACTTTTGACAGCAAAGTTATAGGATACATGAATTGGACCTTGGTTGAGAGTAATATAATGGTCGAACAGCTAACAAAAGCTGGTGTAAAAAATGTAATACAAGTTCCCAATTTCAAGCCCATCCCATATATGCCACAAGTAGAGAAAAGACATAATAAACTTCGGTTCGTTTTTTTATCTCGAATCATGCCAGAGAAAGGATGTGACTATATCATAGAATGCGCTAACACATTAAATAAGAAAGGACTCACGGACAAATACGAAATAGACTTTTATGGAGAAGTAGCGGAAAGTTATGAGAATGTCTTTAATAGCAAACTAACCACTTTAGCAAATGTGAACTATAAAGGTTTCTTGAATTTGCGTGAGAGTAAGGGATATGATACGCTTTCCACATACGATATGATGCTATTTCCAACCTACTGGAAAGGAGAAGGCTTTGCAGGCATTTTCATAGATGCTTTCATTTCGGGAGTTCCTATCATTGCTTCTGAATGGGCACACAATCGTCAATTTTTGAAAGAAGGAAAAACGGCACTTTTTGTACCTATACATAATACCACCGCATTAGCAGATATGATGGAAGAGTGTATAAATGGCCAATATAATTTGTCGGAAATGGCGATAGAGTGCCAAAAGGAAGCCGAAAAATACGATGTGAATAATGTGATAACTCAAATGTTATTGTCTAAAATAGAAATATTATGAGCATAATAACTATTTAAAAAGTGTAGTTCACAATCTTATCTTTTGGCTGAATCAGCACATCTATATATTGAAGAAAATTGAATCCTGCAAATTTTGAGATTACAGTACATTCTGAATACCTATAGATTATAAAATAAAAAAATGAATCCTTGCATAAACATATCTTTTTAGAATTACAATAAAAACAAACATTTATGATAACGAAGCAACTTAACAAGATATGTAAAGTATTGGTACATACAAAACTATTACCAGATACTTTTACATGCAAACTTCTATACTATAGAAAGTTTAAAAAGTGGCCTAATCTTAATAACCCACAAGATATTAATGAAAAAATGATGTGGCTACTTTTCAATTCTGACACTTCAGAATGGACAAATCTCGCTGACAAATATAAAGTAAGAGAGTTTTTAGAAAAAAAAGGATGTGGTGAGTTATTGGTCAAATTATATGGTCATTATGAAGACGTTGACGACATTGACTTTAACTCTTTGCCTAACAAGTTCGTCATTAAGTCCAACAACGGATTTGGTACAGTAAAAATTGTAAAAGACAAAACCTTATTAGATATACCGAAAACAAAAATAGAGCTCAAATCATGGATAGCTGAGCCATACGGATACCTAACAGGAGAAATGCATTATACAAAAATAAGAAGATGCATTGTAATAGAGGAACTACTCGAACAAGACCCCAAATTATCATCTTCTTTAATCGATTACAAGATATGGTGCATGAATGGTAAGGCATATAGCTGT
Source organism: Bacteroides sp. AM32-11AC (assembly GCF_003603515.1). Taxonomy (NCBI): domain Bacteria; kingdom Pseudomonadati; phylum Bacteroidota; class Bacteroidia; order Bacteroidales; family Bacteroidaceae; genus Bacteroides; species Bacteroides sp. AM32-11AC. The sequence goes on from NZ_QTNH01000018.1 coordinate 99,457, forward strand.
ATGTGCTGCACGAACAGAAATATTAAGAAGCATACTACAGATTATAATTACTATGAACTACCCAATTGGACTATACGAAAGGATCTTATTCCAGAACATTATCGAAATGGTTCAGTAGTGCCCAAACCTAAACATTTGGATGAAATGATAACATATGCGGAGAAATTAGCGGAAGATTTTCCACTTGTAAGAGTAGATTTATATGAGTCTAACGACAAAGTATATTTTGGAGAGATGACATTTACATGTAATGCTTGCCATATGAGTTTCTTTACAGATGAGGAATTGTTACGTATGGGAAAAGCTGTTAATTTATCAGGTTTAATCAAAAAGACAAAGTAAGAATATGAATATTGCAATTGTTGGCACAGGCTACGTAGGTCTGGTGTCAGGTACTTGTTTCGCAGAAATGGGAGCCACTGTAACTTGCGTGGATGTAGACGCAAACAAAATTAGCAAACTGAATAATGGAGAAATGCCAATTTATGAGCCAGGCCTGGAAGAACTGGTGAAACGAAATGTAGAATATGGCCGATTGATGTTCACTACCGATTTACCATCTGTGCTCGATAATGTAGAGGTAGTATTTTCTGCGGTAGGTACACCTCCCGATGAAGATGGTTCTGCTGATTTGAAATATGTATTGGCCGTAGCCAAACAATTCGGCCAAAACATCAACAAATACACTATTTTAGTAACAAAATCCACAGTACCTGTCGGTACTGCCAAGAAAGTGAAAGCTGCAATTCAGGCAGAGCTGGATAAACGAGGTGTGGCCATACCTTTCGATGTGGCTTCCAATCCCGAATTCCTAAAAGAAGGTGCTGCCATCAAAGATTTCATGAGCCCTGACCGTGTGGTAGTTGGTACTGAAAGTGAGAAAGCAAAAGAAGTAATGACAAAATTGTATCAACCTTTCTTAATCAATAACTTCCGTGTAATATTTATGGATATTCCTTCTGCAGAAATGACCAAATATGCCGCCAATGCGATGTTAGCTACTCGCATCAGTTTCATGAACGATATAGCCAACCTTTGTGAACGTGTAGGAGCAAACGTAGACCATGTGCGCAAAGGTATCGGTGCAGACACCCGTATCGGCCAGAAGTTTTTGTATGCAGGTTGCGGCTATGGGGGGTCTTGTTTTCCCAAGGATGTAAAAGCACTTATACATACAGGCATTGACAATGGTTATCATATGGAAATAATTGAAGCCGTGGAGCACGTCAATGAGAAACAGAAATCTATTGTTTATGATAAGCTAATCTCATTGATAGGTAACGTAAAAGATAAAACTATTGCTGTGCTCGGTTTAGCCTTCAAGCCCGAAACGGACGATATGCGTGAAGCTCCGGCTCTGGTCGTTATTGATAAACTATTGAAGGATGGTGCAAAGATTCGTGTATTCGACCCTATTGCAATGCCGGAATGTAAACGTCGAATTGGTGAGACAGTAATTTATACAGAAAACCTATATGATTGTGCGGATGGTGCGGATGCACTTTTACTCATGACTGAATGGCGTCAATTCCGCTTACCCACATGGAATGTAATTTCAAAGATAATGCCCGGGCGTATCATTGTAGATGGTCGTAACATTTGGAATCGAACAGAATTGGAAGAATTAGGGTATTCATATACTCGAATTGGAGAAAAATAGACTTCAAAAATGAGAAAAAAATTAAAAGTGTTCGCTGTGGCTTCCATCGGGGGCCACTGGGTGCAATTACTACGCATTGCTAAGGCATTAGAGAAAGAATTTGATGTAGTATATATGTCTACTCATGAAAAATGTGCAACTATGGTTGAAGGAAGAGTCTATTACTCAATGAACGACTTTAGCCGCTGGGATTTTTATAAGATGTTTCCTGAGCTTTTACATTCTATTTACATTATTTGCAAAGAAAAGCCTTCTATAGTAATAACAACAGGAGCAGCCCCTGGATTAGTGTGTCTGTTTGCGGCAAAAATTTGCGGTATACGTACAGTATGGATAGATAGTATAGCTAATGTTGAACATATTTCATTCAGTGGAAGAATCGCATCTAAATTTGCTTCACGTATCTACACCCAATGGCCAAGCTTGGCAGGAAATAAGGTCATTTTTGCAGGAAATATCTTTGGTTAAACTTCTAAATTATAAATTATGATTTTTGCCACTATAGGCACACAAGCCCCTTTTGATCGCTTTATTAAAATCCTCGATGAGATCGCTCCTATGTCAAACGAACTCATTATTGCGCAAACATACAAAGGAAGATATCAACCTAAAAATATTAAAACGATTGATTTTTTGGCACCTGATGAATTTGATAAATTATGTCATGATGCTCGTTTAATAGTAGCTCATGCCGGTATGGGAACTATAATTTCAGCAATGACAAAAGGAAAACCAATTATCGTATTTCCACGTATAGCAGCCTTAGGTGAACACCGAAACGAACACCAATTGGCTACATCCAAAAAAATGAAAGAACTTGGATATGCCTATGTAGCTAACAATAAAGAAGAACTAAAGGAATATCTATTAAAAAAAGACTTAAAATGCATTCATCAGCTTGGTTTAGAAGCATCCAATACTCTAATAAATAATCTTATTAATTATATCACTAGTGTCCACTAAAAATTTTTTGGTCACTAGTCGGT
>NZ_QTNH01000019.1:0-85709 GCF_003603515.1 Bacteroides sp. AM32-11AC
GATTCGCTGCTGATGCAGCATGAAATTTAACGAAGTATTGTGACATGTATGAAAGTAAAATACCTATTGTAACCATTAACTGAAACATTGAAACCAGACGTCCCCTAGATTTAGCTGGAGCAATTTCTGCTATATACAATGGAACAGTAAATGATGCCACACCTATAGCTATACCAAGAAACAGACGAGAAAAAACCAAGCTCGTCAAATCCGTTGCCAGTCCTGACCATAACGCTCCCACTGCAAATATCACAGCAGAAACCAATATGATTTTTCTTCTTCCAAATATATCAGATAAACGCCCACAACATACAGCCCCCAACATAGCTCCCAACAAACCAGCCGCCGTAATCCATTCAACATCATTATTATCTATTCCCCAATCTGACTGAAGAAATGGAATCGCTCCTGAAATTACCCCAGTATCAAAGCCGAAAAGCAATCCTCCTGTTGCTACAACTGTAGCTATTAAAAATATTATATGTCTGTTTTTCATATTAAACTTATATTTTAGGGTTCAAAACTTATCCAAACTTCCTTTTTCACTGACGGATTCGGAACATATAAGAAAGTATCCGGAGCATCTTCAAAAATTTTATAAATGGATTTACCTTTCCCAATACCTAAATCATGATACTCTCTTGGAGCCTTTCTTACCAGTTCCGAAAAATGATAGTTTGTATTTCTGATCCACTTCAATCCATCACCCTCAAAAACAGGATACCATGCAATACCTTTATGACGACGAATCTCAGCATATTCAAAACCATATTCACGGTCACACCATGCACCAAACACAAGAGATTCATCTGCATTCGTACTAATGGTAGCATGTACCCAATATGGAGGGACCACCACCACATCGCCAGGCTGTGCATAAACAGCATAACACCTCCCCGGTTCATCTGTAGCCGACTCTTGCATGTAAATGACCGCCTCTCCATTCCATATCTCATAAACCTCTGGAGTGGACCATTGACTAAAAGGTGAGACCTTATGAATATGTCCCTGACTGCGAATGGGTTCCATACCCAAACTTCCTTTGGCATAAGCCACTACTCCAAAAAGCAAATGCTGTTTTTGCAAAAGCGCTTTATGAACAGTCTTACCCACATCCATAGCTATAGAATAGACAATATCCGGTCCTTCACATTTCGGATCCAACAAACTAGACCGGATATCATCCAACCACCGGTTTTCTACTGTCGGGCCAAAAACGTCCTTACCATAAATAAAACCTAACGGATTTTCTGTTATCCCTATATCAATTCCCTTATCAAAATTATCTTTATGCATGATGTCTTACAAAAGCTTTAATTGTTCCACATTCCATTCCTTCAGACTCCCCATAAGGTTTTATTGTATATTCCTTTATGGCAGCAGGAATAATAAAAGTTTCCGCATAATGGACAACAAACGGAGAAAATTGTCCTATAGGACTTTCCACTATCACCGAACGTCCCTCAATCAGATTCAGAACATTAACACCCGACTCATTCTTATGCAAAACTTTGTCCGTGAACCAATGTCTTCTTGTTTCTATAAATTCCCATTCATGAAGTCCCGTCTTTTCTTCACGCCAAGAATCTCCTTCACCAATAACAGAGACCTTGTTTATCAGTTCTTCTTTCACCCAAGACTCCGTTCTATTCCATTGTATCACATTAGCCCCATGAGCTATATTAATCGGACGCGGTCTGCCATCCAGTCCCATCCGTCCCCAATCCCACAACTTAAATGTAAAGATGTATGGGGTTGCACTAATCTCAAGTACCATGCTATTCCTTCCCGAACAATGTACCGTACCAGCCGGAATTAAAAAATGATCATGCTTCTTTGCCGGATAAATACCTACATACTTCTCCACTTCAAATTCACCAGTCCTTTGCGATTTTTCCAATTCATCAAGCATCTCCTCCGGTTTAATATTATCCTTCAAACCCAAATATACAGTTGCCCCCTCCTTAGCATCCAAAATATAGTAGCTCTCATCCTGCGTATAATGCATCCCAAATTTCTGTTGTATATATTCAGTCAAAGGATGAACTTGTAAGCTTAGATTGCCGCCTTCTATCGTATCAAGAAAGTCAAACCGTATTGGAAACTCATCACCAAACCTGCCATACACAGCATCACCCAATAACTGTCGGGGATAAGCAAAAATCAAATCAATTGACGGTATTTCCACTTTCTCATCCCCAAAGGCCAACAACAGACTGTTTTCTTCAGGTACACAGTCAAAACACCAAGCATAATTAGGCATCGTCCGTTCTAAATCGCAAACATCTTTCATCCACTGTCCTCCCCAAGGCCCCGGATCAAAAAAGGGAACTACACGAAACGGACCATTTACCGCTTTCTCCAATCCCTCAAACATCGCTTTGCCTGTAATCATCTTAGGATGATTGCGCCGGTTCGTATCCAAAACATAATCCACCTTTGCCATCAGCATCTTTTTGTGCCTATCGCATATTCTCCAATCTACGAAAAAAGCTCTTTTATACTGCAAGGAGGTTCGTTCTTCTTTATTGTTGACACCTATATTTGATATTTCATTTTTACGGAATCTGGACTGTATCTCCCATCTTGCCATATCGGCATAAATCAACAAATCAGGATGTTCACAAAGATAGGCCGCACCAACCCCATAGACTATTACAATACCAGACTGCAAATCTTCTATCTGTTGCCGGATACCAGTAACTTTATCGAAATCAAAAAAACATTCCATTGTATACCGGGTCAGATAGCCGAATAATTCATCATCGGTAATATCAGGATAGAAAAAATCATTGATTTTCTCTTCCGGCAACATCGCACTATCTGTATGAACAAATAAAGCATTATTGAACCTACCGGCAAAAGCATTACGTATATCATTCTCAAACACTCCTTGATAGCACTCAATCGCAACCACTTTCAACGGCTTCTCCAGTACCTTCAAACGTTCACTGATACTATCGGTAATGGCAAACCAACCGGAAATACAGTCATCCGAATTATAGGACACCTGCACAAAAGGATATTTATCGTAATTAGCAGAATACTTCATCTTTTATCTTTTTTCTTAAACAATATTCCAAACCATACAAAGCTGCATAATCTCCCAAGCTAGAAACTACCACAGATACTTTTGCACTCGGAGTCCAGGCAAACTTTGACACCCGTTCCTCGATATAAGGCACTATCACTTTATGGCTATTCATGATTCCCCCTCCAAGTATCACCACTTCAGGATCATAAGCATGAATAAAATTTATAACAGCAGCTCCCCATATTTCAATGCATTCATTTCGTACCAATAACGCGTCTCTATTTCCTTGTTCCGCCAATTGGAAGATTTCTTTAAAATCATAATTCTGAGATGACATTTTAAACGAAGGAGACAGGCAAGCATGATCCTTTATAATTTTATGAAGGAAGAATGAAGAGGACAAAGCCTCCACACACCCCTTGTTTCCACAAGAGCATAACCTTCCTTTGTAGTCTACTACAAAATGGCCACCCAACGAACCTGCTTGAAAGTGCTTTCCATACATTACCTCACCATTCATAATGACTCCCGATCCTATGCCCGTACCAATAGTCATCATAACAACGCTATCATATCCTCTGCCGCTCCCATATTGCCATTCTCCAATTGCTGCAAGCCGTGCGTCATTATCAATGTAAAAGGGGGCTCCCCAATGTTCATCCGCCCATCTATCCAAATCAAGCTCCACTCCATCATCATATTTTTCATTCGTAGATATAATAATGCTTTTTTTATTATTTACTAGCCCTGGAAAAGCTATACCCACTCCAAAGAGGCGCTTCACACCATTTGAATTTAGCAGGAAATCAATTGCATTTTCAATCTCCGGCAAACTTGCTGTCATATCCAAATCTTGACGAGAAGGCATTTTTACATAGTCTACCAGTTCTCCATTGCGTAAGAGACCGACTTTTGTAATGGTTCCTCCCAAATCTACAGCTATGATATACTTCATATTCATATTTCTATCAATTGGGGATTGCCATTCACACACTGTAAAGATGCAGAAAACCCGTTCTCCAAAATCACTTGATAATCATGTCCTGCGTCCGAAGGCCAACAAGCAGCGAATGACAGAACAGAATATCCTATATTTGCCACACGATGGGCCACCCCTCCAGGTATATAATGAAGACTACCCGGAAACATCCGCTCACTCCAAACCCTTCGGTTCTGATCCATCATAATCAATCTGCCTTCACCTTCCACTCCCCAATAGTACTCCCCACGATTCATATTGGCATGAAAATGTCCTTTGGTCATGAAATACTCATCACCAACCTTACCTGGATAAATTCTCGTGATTCCGAAATAGAGTCCCCCTGGCGTTCCTTCTTCAACCGGCAGATGACAAGTCACCTCATACAATAAAGTATCAGGAGACATCTGTTCATAAGCCTCACAATTATGAAAAACACCTCGTAAATCAGCCAAAGTCTTCAAACTCCTCTTCACATTTTCACCGATCAAAGAATCCTTTATAAAGAGCAAAGGCGACTCATTTGTTCTCTTATCATTCATCAGCATCATACTTTTAAAATCTTATATTGCAAAAGTACGCTGATATGGAACTCGCTCTTTCCTCTATATTTTCCGATAATTATGGTATTTTACCATTATTCGCAGCAAATGGATAAAACCTTGCAAAAAAAGTAGAAAACCAAGGCTCTAACCACCAAATATTCAATGATAAAATAGTAGAATCAAATGGCTTGTTTAGCCTTTACTCCAAACTGCTTTTGGAACTGCGACGGGGACATTCCTGTCACTTTTTTAAATTGGGATATAAAATTAGATAAGTTAGGGAATCCGACTTCCCCACTGATAGTAGAAATCTTCATTTTGTTTTCCAGTAATAGTTTTTTCGAATAACCGATACGCATTTCGTTCAGATATTCTACAAAGGTTTTCTTGGTCCTCTCCTTGAAATAACGGCAAAAAGCTGTCGGGGTCAATCCAACCAAAGTCGAAACTTCTTCCAACCTAATGGAAGTCGCAAAGTTCTTGACGAGAAACTTGTATACCTTATTAAATCTCTCAAAATCTTCTGAATTTACAGAATTCGTAAATCCCACTGAGGCCAGTAACTCATACTCAGTCGATGTGGCCATCAGCTCAAGAAGTGTTAAAAGATTCGTTACCTTCCGAACCCCTACATCATTCACCGAACTCCTTATAAACCGGGTTATCTCTAATTTCGAATTTCCGGTAAACTTCAGTCCACGCCGTGATCTCTCTATCAAATCACGAATATTATTCATTTCTGGTAATCTGATAAAATTCGGATCAAATATCTCACGTTTAAAGAACAGACAGATACACGTAGCACGCAAACCAGACTCCTTATCAAAATAAGCATCATCATTACGCCATTCATGAGGGAGATTAGGGCCAATCATACATACATCCCCCTCCTCATACTGTTCTATGCAATCCCCGACAAAACGAGTTCCTATACCTCTAGTTATATACATTATCTCTATGGCCGGATGATAATGCCAAGGTACAATGAAGTGCGGCAAGTCTTCTATATAATAATGTATATGACTGTCTATTGGGAATGGCAGATCTTGGTAAAGTGGTTTCATAGTCATCTAAGTCAATAATCACCGTTAATTATAAAAGCGAATATAGATAATTATTTTAAATTCTGAACGGTTTCGTCTAACCGTTTGATGAATAAACATTTAACGGAGTATCTGAAAAGTAATGGTAACGACTAGGAAACCGTGCGATTTTCAGCGTTTTGCGGTGTTTTACTATCAAATAACTCTTTCAGGTGCAAAGATACGACAAATCTTTGATATAGTATCCAATACAAACAGTATTCGCCATTTTTTGCCTTTCGATATATACCTATTTGCTTATGCCGTTATTTTTTGCAGATTTGGATAAAAAAGGAAAGGCAAAATTCAGGAAGCATTGAAATTCTTTACTTTAGTTAGTGCAAAAATCGAATAATTTATTGTAACTTTGCAGCGGATTCGGTGTGCATATAATACCATCCCAATTAAGATAAGTCGCAACATATATAGTGGTTTTCAATATGATTATGAACAATTGTACAATATTAACAGGTAAAAACACCGTTAATATTGCATATCATAAACCTTGGTAATTTTTCCACATTCAAATCTAATTAATTCGATTTGAATGTCATTGTCTTTGTAATCCGGCATGCTATTTCAGGCTTGTCGAGAGATTTTTTGTGCTATAAAATCAAGAAACATTCAAAAGATAAAAGGAAAAATTCAAATGGAAAAAATCAGAAATTGGAAACAAGATTTCTATACAATATGGGCGGGGCAAGCTGTGTCCCTGATAACAAGTGGGGTTCTTCAAATGGCCATCATCTGGCATCTGACAAATACAACAGGGTCTGCGATGGTGTTGTCAATGGCGACCTTGGTTGGGTTTCTACCTCAAGCGGTTTTAGGTTCTGCAATCGGAGTACTTGTTGACCGCTGGAACCGGAAAATGGTCATGATTGGTGCAGATGTCATCATAGCTTGTGCTGGACTGGTACTTACCGTAATTTCCCTGTCAGCGGAACTACCTGTATGGATAGTAATGCTCATCCTCTTCATTAGAAGCGTTGGCACTGCATTCCATTCCCCTGCGTTAAGTGCGGTAACACCTCTTTTAGTGCCTGAAGAACAGTTAGTCAAATGTGCCGGCTACACCCAGTCCATCCAATCGGCAAGTTTCATCCTAAGTCCGGCAATTGCCGCTTTTCTCTATGCAAAATGGGGGTTGAATTCTGCGGTTGCCCTTGACGTATTCGGAGCAATAATTGCCTGTATCACTGTTGCAATGGTTCACATCCCAAAACAACCGATTGAAGCGCTGCAGCAAGAAAACTTTTTCACCGAACTGCGCATTGGCTATAACGCAATACGACAAAATAAAGCTCTTTTCACATTGCTTTGGATAGGAGCAATCAATATGTTCATTTATATGCCAATCAATGCGCTATTTCCGCTGATGAGTATGAATTATTTCGAGGGAAGTACCTTGCATGCTTCCGTGGTGGAAATTGTTTTTGCAGTTGGTATGTTGTTGGGCGGACTTCTATTGGGCGCATGGGGAGGTTTCAAAAAGCGCATGGCAAATATCATCGGCTCTATCTTTCTTATGGGAGTGTCATTGACTGTTTCCGGCTTGCTACCAACCAATGGTTTTATGATATTTGCGATATGTTGTACGTTGATGGGCTTTTCTGCCCCATTCTATAATGGAGTACAGACCGCGCTATTTCAAGAACAGATACAACCCGAGTATTTAGGGCGTGTTTTCGGACTTCTTGGCAGCATCATGTCGTTTGCCATGCCGCTTGGGTTGGTAGTGTCGGGTGCATTTGCAGACCAAATCGGGGTAAACCGTTGGTTTTTGTTCTCAGGTATGGCTATTCTGCTTCTCGCTATAATAGCCTTATGTCTTCCACAACTTAGAAAGGTCGACAATCAAAAACAAAAATCATGATTTATGAAACGTAACTAAATCTAAACAGCAATAAGCCTCTGATAGGGAAATACGATTATCGGAGGCTTATTGCAATCTGTTTTAACTACTTATGTAATTCCTCTACTTTTCCTTTGTGGTTGAATTGGCTGTCGTATGCTCTGCCGTAGCCTGTCGAACTGTTCCCTGAACCATTCGCCTATGGGCTGGCGGTTGATTACGAGTGTCAGTTTAGACTTGTCCGCAGGGTCTTTCACCACTTGAAAGCCTGCTCTTTCTGTCGTAAAACTCCGATTATGTTCCTCCGAATAAAGTTTGCCCTCGTATATCAAAGGCTTACCATAAGTCAATGTCGTGGTCTGCCTTTCATTGAACCCGACAAGGCGGCACAGGCTCTCTATTCTCATAATTTCCTTTGCCATAGGAAACCATGCACACAGCTTTTCGATAATGCGTTTCAAACCTGATACTTCATCTTTGTGTCTGACACTTTTTTCCGCCATCTCCTTACGGTGATTCTGCTGTATTTCCAACAACTGGCGGTTGTGCTCGGTTTGCATCGTGTGTATGCGGTTTTGCAGTATCTCAATGGTTTCCTCATGGGTGGCAACTTCCCGATACAGGGCGGTGTTCTCCCTTTCCAAAGTCTTGACCTTGTTGCTCCCGAAAAGAGAACCGACACTTTCAGCTATGTTGGTCGCTGCGGTGGTGGCTGCACCTTTCAGTTTCTCGGTCTGTACCTCTTTCTTGGCTTGTCTGAGTTCCTGTTCGGTTTCGGTTTTCTGCTCCTGTAACCGCTTGTTTTCTGCATCAAGGGCAGCGTTCTTTTTCTGTATGTCCCGATAATACTGTGTCGTGGTGGTGTGCCGTGCTTCGGAACCTCGCACACCTCGCTGTAATCCGTATTTAGCCATAACCCTTGCATAATTGTCGTGGTACGCAATCAAGGTCTGACGGTTGAACAGGTCATCGGCACACAAACGGACGGTATTTGCTTTCTTGTGATACTTCCGTTTGCCGTCTTCCTGCTCTTTCTTGGCTTTGCGCCTTTCACCTGTCACGATGGGAACAATGGCTGCATGGATATGCGGTGTCTTCTCGTCCATGTGAAGATGGGCGGCAACCACGTTCTCCCTGCCGAATGTGGCTTGCAGCCATTGGATGCTGTCGCTGCACCATTCGTCAAGTCTTCCGTTTTCCTGTATGTCCATCATGTCCTCATGTGTTCCCGACAGAACCACTCGGACTACACGGACTTGGTCATGTGTAATCTTCCGCTTGATGCCTGCCGTGTTCAGCCTGTGGGCAATCGCTTCATCCCTGCCATGAACGCCATCGGGGTATTCTATAAGTACCCTGTTCAGATGCGTTCTTGTCGGGTCTGCGTTTTTAGGTATGATTCTTCTCTCTATATGGTCGGATTGTACGGTGTCCGATGAACCTTTTGCTTTCTTTATGTCCAATGAAAAATATCCCATGTAGTTTGATTTTTACGGTTATTGTTATGAGTGTATTCTCTGCCTGTGGCATTGGCTCTCAGGGTTTCCAAAGGGATTTCCCTTTGGCTCGATAGGGAGTTTTTAGCATTACCGTGTAATGCGTGAAGAAAACGCCCTATTGAGCTATGGTATTTCTGTCTAAATACCCTTGGGAAAGCGAACCTGTTCCCCTCTATATTTTCAGCCCTTTCTTTTTCGGTGGCTGCATCATCCGCCTTGCGGATTGTACTTGCTTCTCCTCCTTTATCGGCTCTGTCGATTGGGACAAGAGTTTTTTGCACAGGTACTCGTTCAAGTCATTATACCCTGCATAGTGAACCGACATATCCTGCAAGCGGTCACCCAACATCCGTTGCAGGTTGGCGTATGCGTTCCGTCCTGCTGTGTCATTGTCAAGGAAACAGCCGATTCGGGTATAGGTTGCCAATATGCTTTCCGCTTTCGAGAGGTTGGAAACGGAGTTGAGAATGACGTAATCCTGTGCATTCAATCGTGGGTGTTGCGGATTGTTCTTTACTCGGATGGTCAGGAACGAGAGATAATCCATGAAGCCCTCGAAAAGATAACAGACGGTTCGTGGCTCTTTTTGCTGTCGGATATGGGTGATGTCCTTCGGGGCGACACATCCCTTGAAGTATCTATTACGCACTTCATACCCTCTTGCCATATTCGGGAAGCCGATGGCGAAATAGGGTTTGTCGGCATTCTCAAACCGCAGTTCCTTACACTCCCTTTTGGCGAGTTCAATGTCTATCCCCCTTTCTTGCAGATAGGCAATGAGCGCAGGTGATGACAGCTCGCCAACTCTTAATACCCGATAAGTGCGGTTGTCGGATTGCTGCTTGCCAAAAGAAAACGATGCAGGGCGGATGTATGGTGTCCGTTCCTCTATGCGCTTCAACAGGCAGGTTACATCTTCCGTATGGTAGAGTTCCGCTGCCAATGCGATGATGTTACCGCCCTTGCCAAGTCCAAAATCGTACCATTTGTTGAGTTCTGTGTTTACCTTGAAAGATGCGTCCGTTTCCTCTCTCAGCGGTGATTTGTACCAAAAGCTGCTGCCCTGTTGCTTGACGGGCGTGTAACCCAAACTTTGCAGATAGTCTGCGATTCTGATTTGTTTAACTTCTTGTATGTTCATGATATTCTATAGATTTGATGATGATTGTAAAAACGTTGATTTGTTGAATGGCTTATATAACACATTTATTTACAGAAAGATATTTGCTCAACATCTTCTCAACAAACCACTCGCCAAAAGAGAAATCAACAATCGGGTGCTGTTCCTCTCTCAACTTCTCTTTTCGATTGTTGAGATTTTGTTGAGAGTGTATATTGTTTATTGTCAGCATAGTTATATCCTTATTCATCAATTCAACAAAAAAAAGAATGATATTACAGGGATTCAAGTTGTTCCCTCGTGACAGAATAGAAACGACCGACCCGTTTTACAGGCTCATACCGACACTCCCGATTGTAGTTGAATTGGTAGGTGGTATAGGTCAGTCCGTTGGGTGCAGGCGTAAGTTTCCAACACTCCTGCAACACCTTTCGGACTTGGTGCTTCTCCACTTTTACCTGCGAGTGTACCAGCAACAGAAGAATGTCGTTGTAGCAGAACGAGAATGTGTCCGTGCCGACACTATCCATGATGTCAAGTATCAGCTCGTGCATCTCTATCTCCAGTCGGTTACGGTTGCTGCGGATTATCTTCTGCAAGGCTTCGGTATGCAACAGCGATGGAGCAAACCACATACGGCTTTCCTTTTCGGTGGATAGTGTTCTGTGTTGCAGGAAATGAAGAAAGGCGGGTATCTCCGCTTTCAGCTTTTGCAGGAAGTCGGTATCATCAGACTGCAAGCGGTCTATCTTGCGTACCCAATAGCGTGTTTCCCCTGCATCAATGATTACAGGCAAGTACTCGTTGTTGGAGCATAGCACGAACTTGGCGAAAAACGCTATCTCGTCACGGTCTTTGCCTTTGGCTTCCACCTTGTAGGAAAGTGTGGTGCTTAGGTTCTTCAACCGCTCGCTGTCCTCCCTACGGTTGAGCAGCACCTCGTCCACCACGATAAGCAGTTTGCCGGCCCAGTCGGAATTGAATTGGCTACGGAAATCCTCGTTGGTGTTAAAGGTTACATTGTTCTGAAATAGGAGTTTTAGAAAATTCAGAAATGTGCTTTTGCCTGTGTTGCGTTCCTCTGATACCAACAGCAGGATAGGCAGCTTTTGAATGGGGTACAAGTAGAGCAGTTGTAGGTAGTCCATGCCCAACTCGTATTGCTCCCCGAAGATGTGACCTACCAAAGATTGGATATGCGAGAAATCGCCCTCTTTAGGTTGGTGGTCTATCGGTTCATAGAGGTTAAGGAACTTGCCGACCACGGGATGGTAGCCGATGTGTTCGGGTACGGTGCAGAAGCCGTCATACTTGGGAACGCTGCCGATGTAGTCCTTGCCGTAGTCTTGGCGCAGGGTTTCGTTGTTCCATGCTATGCGTTTCCTTACATACCCTCCGTTCAGTTTGGGCTGCTCCACAATCTTGTAAAGCGTAGTCCCCACTCGGATGAATTCCTCCTTTGCCATGCCACCATCCGATGGCGGTCTGTGGCTGTCTTGTTGTTTGTTAGCTGACATAATCAAATGGTTTTAAGTTTGAAAAATACCAGCTACAAAAGTATAAGCATTTATCGGATAAGTTGTTACGCAAAACGCGGCAGAACGGTGACAAATAGCCCCCGAAGAAAAAACTTTCAATGGTTTGGAACGGAAGTCGGGCAGGACAGACGAAAAAACTCCCAAAAAACGAATGTGGGGATTACGCTTTTCGGGAGAAAAAATTGGAGTTCCTGTTGATATGTCGGTCAGATTATATGCTGACACGCTGGCTTGATTACTCTATTCGTGACTGAATGAATGGATTCCGTCAGTCGTGCAACCAATTCAGCTACGAGAAGTATTCGGCTTTGGCTATGCCGTTGGTGTTCAGCGAAAAGAAGATGCTTGTTTTCTCTTTTCGCAAGTACAGTCTTTCAAGAACGGCATTGCGCACCTGCTTCGCACTGTATGTGCCGATACGGAACGCAAGGGCGATTATCGTTTCAAGGCTGTAAACCTCCATGCTGCACTTGTCGGACAGTCGGATGGTATGCCTTATCTCACACTCATTCAGAATGCCGTTCTTGCAGAGTGTCTTTATCCCTGCCCTGATAGTCGGGGCGGTTACATTGAACAACTCGCAAAGCTCCCACTCACTCATGGCGGTTGCCTGTATATCTTTCGGCATAACTACATTGCCGAACTCGTTCATTGTTATGATGTTTCTTTCCTCTTTCATTATCGTTTGATTTAAGGGTTACTGAATGGCATTGCAAATGTTCTTTTCCATATCCTCCAGTTTGTGCGACAATGTTTCCATATCCTGACTAATCTTTTGGGCTGTGATTTTTGCGTAAATTTGGGTCGTTTTTATGTTGGTATGTCCCAAAAGTCGGCTGACGGTTTCAATGGGTACTCCGTTGGATAACAGCACAGTGGTCGCTGCCGAATGTCTTGCTACATGATAGGTCAAGTGGACTTTTATACCGCACAACTTGGCAATGGCTTTCAGCTTCTTGTTGCAAGTCGTGTTACTCGGCATGGGGAATACTTTATTATCTCTTGTCATACCCCTGTACTTCTCTATTATCTTTCGGGGAACATCCAACAATCGGATATTGGATTCCGTGTTAGTTTTCTTTCTTCGGGTGATAATCCACAGATTTCCGTCAAAGAATGTTTGCAGGTTGTCTTCCGTAAGGTTCTTGACATCGGAATATGCCAAACCTGTAAAGGTGGAGAACAGAAATAAATCCCTGACAAGCTCGTGTGTCTTGTCGGGCATATCGGTGTTCATCATTGTGTGTATCTCCTCTCTCGTAATATACCCTCTGTCCACGCTTTCGGGAGAGTTGATGTACCCTGCAAAGGGATTGAACGGCAGACGACCGTCATTCCTCGCTATGGAAATAATGTGTTTCAGCACAATCATGTAGCCCCAAATGGTATTGGTGCGGCATTTTTTCTCAGTACGCAGGAAATACTCGAAGTCGTTGATGAACGAGAGGTTCAACTCTTTTAACGGAATATCTTCACGCTTGTAGGTATGGGGTAGGAACTCACGGATGTGCTTGCAGACGGTAACATAACGTCGGAATGTTCCTTTTGCCCTGCTGTGTCCCACTTTCTTGGCAAATTCGCTGTTGTGTTGTTCAAACAGTTTTAGCAAGGTTTCCTGTTTGATACCGATGCCGAGATAGGCATCTTTCAACTTGGCAGCAGTGACATAACCGTCCGTCTGCATCAACTCTTGATAACGGCGGTTTATCTCCACTCTGATTTTGTCAACGGCACGGTTGATTCTTTGCGCTTCGGCACTCTTACCCGAAGCACGGTTGTTCTTCACGTCCCACAGGCGCAAGGGAACATCCATCTTGCAACTGAACTGCTTAATCTCTCCGTCCACCGTAATGCGACACATCAAAGGCAGGTTGCCGTTGGGTTTCTCACTGCCTTTCTTCACGTAGAACAATACCTTAAATGTACTTCTCATAACTCACTTTTTTTTGGTTACAAAATTAATTCATAGTGAGTTACCGACAGATACGACACATAACGCCAAACGATGCAAAATTTAGGTTTCGCAAGAAATTTGCATCATCGCACGGGTAATGATAAAGTAACTGAACTTTTGCTGCGTTTGTCCATATTCTGTCTCTTCTTGGCTTTTGAACAAGAGAAAAATATAGCGTAACGAACGCTTTTTCAGTCTGTTCGCTACGCTTTACTCAAATTTGCTATTCCGTTAGGTGTTTATTTTATCAAAGCAAGCTATTGTATGTTAAAACTCATAGTAACATCAAAATATAAATATCAATCTTATACTCAAACAAACAAATGATATCTTTTGTATCTTTGTCCCCGCATTTTCACAACCACATAAAATTATAATGAAAACAATAGTAAATGTTCCCTCCCGACAGAACACCATGCGCGAACTGCGGGATTATCTGATGATTGCCCTGGGTATGGTCTTATATGGTATCGGCTGGACAGTCTTCCTGCTTCCCAACGATATTACTACCGGTGGCGTACCGGGCATTGCATCCATCGTATATTTTGCCACTGGATTTCCCGTCCAATATACGTACTTCGCCATCAATTTTCTGCTTCTATTGCTTGCCCTACGTGTGTTGGGATGGAAGTTCAGCGTAAAGACAATCTTTGCCGTATTCACCCTGACCTTTTTCCTTTCCATTATCCAGAAACTGACCGAGGGTGTTGTCCTCCTGCACGACCAGCCTTTCATGGCTTGTGTCATCGGTGCCTCCTTCTGCGGTAGCGGCATCGGCATCGCCTTTTCCAACAACGGCAGTACTGGCGGCACGGACATCATTGCCGCCGTAATCAACAAGTACCGCGACATCACGCTGGGCAGAGTCATGTTGATATGTGACCTTATCATCATCTCGTCCAGTTACTTTGTTCTAAAAGATTGGGAAAAGGTGGTGTATGGCTACGTTACTCTATACATATGCAGCTTCGTGCTCGACCAAGTGGTGAACAGTGCCCGCCAGTCCGTACAATTCTTTATTATCAGCGATAAATATGAGGAGATAGCCAAGCACATCCAGGTATATCCTCACAGAGGTGCAACGGTCATCAACGCCTCGGGCTTCTATACGGGAAAAGAGATAAAAATGCTGTTCGTGCTGGCCAAGAAGCGGGAGTCCACCATCATTTTCCGGCTCATAAAAGACATAGACCCCAATGCCTTTGTATCACAAAGTGCAGTCATCGGAGTCTATGGAGAGGGATTCGACAGAATCAAAGTGAAGTAGAGGATTTCTCGAACTTCCCTTGATTCCAAGTATAAACAATAGGACGGCGGACAAACGGTTTCAGTTTCTCCGCCGCTTCTTTACCCATGTAATCGGTCGTGGTAAAAGTGAATGCCAACGTGACATCCTTCGCAGAAAGGTCCGCTTTCATCAGCAGCATGTCGGCCTGGCGACGGGCATCCTGATACTCATAGACATCCACCGTATCCGCGGCCTCAGCGATAAAATCATCCAGAACGGGCAATGCCGGCAGGTAGGACGAAGCAACCAGCTCCTTCCAGTCTGTCGTATAGAACTTGACATGGCTGTCGCAAGCCGGAGCACAAACCGTAGATACCACACAAACCACTTTCGTGCTGTCGTTGACAGGCAAGAGCTTCATCTGCCACGAGCTCTGGGGAGTCATCTTCACATGTATATAATCCGGGGCAAGTTCCGTCATTTCCGATTTACCACCAAAGCTGTTGGTCACCTCAGCTTTCATCTTACTTTCCAGAAAGTCTATAAAATCCGCACGGTTCACGGCACTAAGCAACGGACATATAGAATCCGGCATATTCTTAAAACACGTCTTGGCTTCCTGGGCCTGCAAATACCCCCATCCGATGAAAGCCAAAATCAAAAAAGCACTCAGTTTTCTTATCATAACATTTTAATCATTTCTTCAAGGAAACGGGCATCTGTTTCATCAAAACCGCCCAAATCGTCACTGTCAATATCCAATACTCCCCACACTTCACCGTCCTCAAGCTTCAGCGGAACCACGATCTCCGAACGCGACAGCGAGCTGCAGGCTATATGTCCGGGAAATGCATCCACATCGGGCACAACCAACGTCTCGTCTTTATCCCATGCCGTGCCGCAAACACCACGGCCTTTCCTGATGCGCGTACAAGCTATCGGTCCCTGGAAAGGTCCTAACACCAATTCTTCACCCTTCACCAAATAGAAGCCTACCCAAAAGAAATGGAAAGTCTCTTTCAGCGCCGCCGAAACATTCGCCAGATTGGCTATCAAGTCATCTTCACCTGCCAGCAGATTTTTCAGTTGAGGAAGCAAAGCGCGATATTTCTCTGTCTTGCTACCAGCATTTATATATAGGTCTTCTGCCATATATCTCTTGTTTATTTACTCCCCAAATATAGGAAGAACATTCCAATCAACACCAAAATGAGGTCGACAGCCTTGCTTTTTAAATTCTTTTCACGGAAGAAAAGCGCACCGAAAAGGAAGGAAACAACAACGCTTCCACGACGCACCATCGAAACGATGGAAATCATGGAGTCCTCATAGCTCAGGGCATAAAAATAGACAAAGTCTGCCGCACAAAGGAAAATGGAGATACAGATAATGGTCCAGTCCCAACGAAACGGGGTACTTTCTTCTCGCTTGGGGTACCACAACAGCAAGATAATGGGGCACATGATAAAGACTTGGTAGACATTATACCACGACTGCACCAGCATCGGATTGAGCTGCTTCATCAGATATTTGTCATACAGCCCACTGACAGCTCCAGCAACGGCAGCCAGCACGATGAAAAGAATCCATTTGTTATGCTTGAAGTCGATTCCCTCCTTCTTGCCCGAACGGCTCAGCATGAAAAAGGATACTATGGCAAGCATCACGCCAATCCATTGATAAAGGTTCAAGCGTTCGCCAAACACAAGCATGGCACCTACAAGCACCATCACGGGGCGCGTCGCATTAATCGGTCCCACGATGGTCAGCGGCAGATGCTTCATCCCGAAATAACCGAATATCCAGGAAGAGAGCACGATAAACGACTTGACAACAATAAACTTATGCACCTCCCACCCCACCACGGGAACATCAAACATCGTACCTCCCAACACCGACGGCGCAAAGGCAGATACCAGAATGAAAGGAAGAAATATCAGGCTCGAGAACAGCGTGTTCAGGAAAAGTACCGGCAGTACGGCATTGTCACGAAGCGACTTCTTCTTGAAGACATCGTAAAATCCCAATAAGGCAGCAGAGAGGAAAGCAAGCAATAACCACATAGAGTTAATTAAAAATTAAGAATTAAAAATTAAAAGGAGGGGGGTACGTTTTTGTAGTGCATCCCTCTTTTATTCTAAAAAAGTAGTTTCCGGATAGGCTACATCCACTAGAAACAATGCATTTCCGGGAACGGAGGTTCCTGCCTGACAACGGTCCTTCTGTTCGATGACGCGTCGGAAACCCTCAACAGAAAGTTTTCCGCGACCCACTTCGAGCAAAGTACCGACAATGGCGCGTACCATGTTCCGCAGGAACCGGTCGGCCTGGATGGTGAACACCCAGGTCACATCGTCTACCCGGGTCCAGGCGGCATGCATAATCTTGCAATTATTGGTTTTGACATCCGTATGAAGTTTGCTGAAGCTGGTAAAGTCCGTATAGTCAAACAAGGTTTGGGCAGCCTCATTCATCCGTTCAAAGTCCGGTGTTTGGAACAGACGGCAACGGTATTGACGATTGAAAGGCATCTTGGCAGTAGTGACGTAATACTTATACATCCGCGCCGTAGCATCAAAGCGGGCATGTGCATCGGGCTTCACGGCCCGCAAGCGGTATACGGAAATATCGGGAGGAAGCAGACGATTCAGCTTATCCGTCATAAAAACAGTGTCCAGAGGAGAATCACTGTCAAAGTGAGCTACCATCAGTGAGGCATGCACCCCGGCATCGGTACGCCCCGCTCCCACGACTTCCACCTCGCGACGCAGCAAGGTACTCAGCGCCTTCATCAAACACTCCTGCACACTCGCTCCATTCGGCTGGATTTGCCAGCCGTGATAAGCGGTGCCATCATAAGCCAGGTATATAAAATATCGTTGCACGGTCTTTTTTGTGTGCAAAGATAGTGCAAACTTAAGAAGGTTTGAATTATCTTTGCAAGGTTTTCACCACAGATTACACAGATTAACGCAGATTTTTCACAGACATAGTACATTTATAAGATGAGATATTCTTCCAGAATCCTACCTATACTGATAATTGTCGCAGCCGCCACTACATTCACCTTTGCCGGCTGCAAGAAGAAAGACATGTCGCTCAAGTTGAACGAACCGCGCAACATTCGGGGCGTTGTCAGCTACAAGCGCTCGTTCGGAGACTTGAATGAGAAACATCTCAATGTAGCCCAAGCCATCGGCATACGTGTACTTTCATCCCGCGAGGAAGCAGAAAAGATGAGAGAGCAACTGCAACCTATCACGACAAACGAGCTCTATGCCGTGGATTCACTGACGCATTCCATCCCTTATCTCATTCCGGGCGCCGCCAGCCTGCTGGACACCATCGGACACAACTTCCTTGATTCACTGACCGCCAAGGGGCTGAATCCAAACAAGATAATTGTGACTTCCGTACTCCGCACCCAAGACGACGTAAAACGCCTGCGCCGCCGTAACGGCAATGCTTCTCCAAACTCGGCACATTTTTACGGAACGACATTCGATGTCAGTTGGAAGCGCTTTCAGAAAATAGAAGACGAGGATGGACGTCCTTTGCAGGATGTCAGCGCAGATACCTTAAAACTGGTTCTTTCGGAAGTGCTCCGTGACCTGCGGAAAGCCGATAAATGCTACATCAAGTACGAGTTGAAGCAAGGATGCTTCCACATTACGACAAGAGAGAAATAAGCGGAAAAGAATTAGCGTTAATAGTATTTTTCAATCCCGCCAAACCCTATTATTATTTTGTTCTCTTTCGTTTTACAGATAAAGTTATTTAATCGCCTTTCAAATTCTTCCGGTCGTTTCCTCGCCGCTTCAATGTATGCGATTCGGATACGTTTATAGGGGTCAGAGAAACTCTGATAATTCTTCCATATTCTTTCATCCTCTTTCAATCTGTCGATTATATCATTTGGAAAAACAAAAGGAACCGACAAGACAGTTCGTATTTTATCCTCAAATTCAAGATGTATCATTTTATGCTCCAGCAACCATTTCAACCTTTCTTTGTTGGCTTGCGAATAGGTACTTTTAGGATTCCTGGGCGTGAAACGCTGAATTTTATGTTCTTTGTCAAGTGACTTTATCGTGCTGTCAATCCACCCGAAACAAAGGGCCTCTTCAACAGCGTCATTATATACAATACTTTTCTCGCTTGAAGATTTAGTAGGAAACACAAACCAGACTCCATCGGCAGTATCGAAATTGTCAGCCAGCCACTTCCGCCAATCTTTTCTGTTTTCAAAATATCTTATTTCTGTTGACATGACAAGCCATCCAAATTACACTTCTCTCCTTATTCTTCCAGCATCTTCCACGCTAGCGGCAGGCAGGCAACTATATCCCCCACCGTCATCCCCACTGCCCCCTGCTTCTTGCAGGCAACATCTCCCGCCAGTCCGTGCACATACGTGGCCAGGCAGGCAGCCTTCTCCGGCTCATAGCCTTGGGCAAGCAAGGCAAGCACCACTCCGGTCAGCACATCACCGCTGCCTCCCGTTGCCATACCCGGATTGCCGGTAGGGTTGAAAAAACATTTCCCGGCAGGAGTGACAATGGCAGAATAAGCGCCTTTCAAGATGATATGCACTCCGGCGCTCTTCGCCAGCTCGCGAGCCTTCATCAGGCGTTCGTACGAATTCTGGCATTTGCCTACAAGACGCTCCAGTTCCTTGGGGTGCGGAGTCAGAATACTCCCTTTGGGCAGACGCCCTATATAGTTACGCTTCTCGCCCAGCAAGTTCAGGGCATCAGCATCCACCACCATCGGAGTCTGGCATATCTCTATCTGCTCCAGCAGAGCCGCCTCGGTCTCTGCCGCCTTTCCCAGTCCCGGACCTATCGCCACGGCCTGGTAATCGTCCGTATCAGTAGCGGCGGCAAAGCAGGTGTCGCTGATATCCAGCTCCGTCATGGCTTCGGGCACGGAAGTCTGCACAATGAAGTTGTTGCAGAACGGCACATGCACCGTCAGCAGCCCCACCCCCGAACGCAGACAAGCACGCGCAGCCAGCACCGAAGCTCCCGCCATTCCCTGCGAACCGGCTATCAGCAGTGCACGGCCGAAGTTCCCCTTATGGGCAAACCGGCTGCGCGGCTTCAGCAGGGCAGACACGTCTTCATGCTCCAGCAAGCGGAAGTCCGTTTCCATGTCATGGATGGCATCCTCGCTGAGCCCGATGTCCAGCAACTGCCATTCGCCCACATACGGCTCGTTCTCGGCAAAAAGAAATGCCAGTTTCGGCAATTGCAGGCTCAGCGTCAGATGGGCACGGACGATATTCGTATGTACGTTGTAGGTATTGTCCTCACCCATCAGTCCCGATGGGATATCGATGGACACCACCGTGGCGGGCGAAGCGTTGATGTACTTCACTACGGCTGCAAAACCGCCGCTCAGAGCCTTGTTCAAACCGCTGCCGAAGAGACCGTCTATCACCACATGGTCTGCCGTCAGCACGGGAGGTACAAACTGGGTGGTCACTTCGTGGAAGTCCACACCCGGCACGTCGGCCAGCCGCTCCTTGTTCGTCTCGCAGTCCGGCGAAAGCGTCCCTTTCGTATTGAAGAGATACACCTCGAGCCGGTAGCCCTTCCCGGCCAGCAGTCGCGCCAGGGCAAGCGCATCGCCACCGTTGTTCCCCGGTCCGGCAAAAACGGTGAGCGGCGTGTCCGGCTCCCAACGCTCGGCAATGGCACGGGCCAATGCGCGTGAGGCACGTTCCATCAGGTCGATGGAGGCAATCGGTTCATTCTTTATGGTATCTGCATCCAGTTGCTTGATGCTTGTAGTAGGAAATATCTTCATAATAGGATTATCTTAAAATCGTAGAGCAAAGATAGGGCTTTGATTTCAACTGTACAAAGAGAAGACGTTTTTTATCAAGTTGCTTTGCCCCCCGGGAAAAAATATCTGCTCCGTAAGGAAAAGTTGTCTTCAATGCAAAGGATTCTTAGAACAAAGCCTTTATTCTTAGAAACAAAAGCTCTATTTCTATAAACAAAAGCTTTATTTACAGAAACAGAAATTCTGTTTTAAGTTTGCGTAGGCTTACGGACAAGTTTGCACAAGCTTGTCGGCAAGTTCCCGCAGGCTTGTCGGCAAGTTTCTAATTATACCCATTAACTTACGCAAAATAATGACTAATTTTGTACCCTCAACATATAATAAAAGCCAAAACAATAAAAGCATATTCAATGAGTACATCCCGACACCCGAAAGGTCTTTACCTTATCTTCGCCACCAGCACGGCAGAGCGTTTCAGCTACTACGGCATGCGTGCCATCTTCATTCTGTTCCTCACCCAGGCACTCCTTTTCGACAAGGAGCACGCCGCCTCCATCTACGGCAGCTACACCGGACTGGTGTACCTGACGCCCTTAATCGGAGGCTACATCGCCGACAAATACTGGGGCATCCGCCGTTCCGTCTTCTGGGGGGCCATGATGATGGCAGTCGGCCAGTTCCTGATGTTTGCCAGCGCCTCGATGCTGGAGGCGCGTGAGCTTTCGCATTGGCTGATGTACGGCGGACTGACTTTCCTTATATTGGGCAACGGCTGCTTCAAGCCCACCGTCTCCTCCCTGGTGGGGCAGCTCTACGAGCCGGGCGACAAACGGCTGGATTCCGCCTACACTATCTTCTATATGGGTGTCAACGTGGGTTCCTTCCTCGCCCCGCTGGTCTGCGGCTATTTTGGCGAGACGGGCAACCCTCACGACTTCCGATGGGGCTTCCTCATTGCCGCCATCGTCACCGTGCTGACGGTCGTCCTCTTCGAAACCCAGAAGAACAAGTACCTCATCGGCCCCGACGGCAAGCCCCTCGGCATCATCCCCGACGCCCGCAAGGAACGGCCCCAGGCAGACAACACCGCCCGGAAGAGTGCCCATGCCAACGGACGGACCATGCGCAACTACCTGCTGCTCGCCCTGCTCGCCATCGCGCTTGCCGGTTTCTTCTACTGGTGCTTCGGGGACGATTGGATAAGCATCGGCATCTTCACCGCCTGCATCGTGTTTCCCGTCAGCATCCTGCTGGAAGGCTCGCTCACCAAGACGGAGCGCGACCGCATCTTCGTCATCTACATCATCGCCTTCTTCGTCATTTTCTTCTGGGCGGCCTACGAGCAGGCAGGCGCCTCGCTCACGCTTTTCGCCTCCGAGCAGACCGACCGCGTCATCCTGGGGTGGGAAATGCCCGCCTCCTGGATTCAGTCCTTCAACCCCTTCTTTGTGGTGATACTTGCCGCCATCATGCCGGGCGTATGGGGCGCCCTGGGCAAGCGGGGCATGGAGCCCGCCTCGCCCACCAAGCAAGCCATCGGCCTGCTACTGCTTTCACTGGGCTATCTCGTCATCTGCCTTGGGGTGAAAGATGTTCAGCCGGGCATCAAGGTGAGTCTCATTTGGCTGACGGGGCTCTACTTCATCCATACCATGGGCGAAATCTGCCTCTCGCCCATCGGACTCTCCATGGTGAACAAGCTCACGCCCATCCGCTTCGCCTCGCTGATGATGGGGATATGGTACCTCTCCACCGCCACTGCCAATAAGTTTGCAGGCACGCTGAGCGGGCTCTACCCCGAAGCCGGAAAGGTAAAGACGCTACTGGGCTATCGCATTGAGACGATGTACGATTTCTTCATGGTGTTCGTCGTCATGTCTGCCACGGCATCGCTTATCCTCTTCCTGCTTTCAAAGAAATTACAGAAGATGATGCATGGAGTGGAATAAAAATCGTATTTTTGCGGCAACTTTCTAAAAACATCCCATCTATGGATACCATACAAATAAAAGACAAGATGTTCACAGTCTCCATCAAGGAGCAGGACATACTGAAAGAAGTAACCCGTGTAGCGAACGAAATCAACCGCGACCTGGCAGGAAAGAATCCTCTATTCCTCAGCGTACTGAACGGTTCGTTCATGTTTACCGCCGATTTGCTGAAACGAATCACGATTCCCTGCGAAATTTCGTTTGTCAAATTGGCATCTTATCAAGGAGTATCCTCTACCGGGGTAATTAAGGAAGTAATAGGCATCAATGAAGACCTCACAGACCGTACAGTGGTCATTGTAGAGGACATAGTAGATACGGGACTCACCATGCAACGCTTACTGGACACCCTCGGCACTCGCGGTCCCAGGGAGATTCATATTGCCTCCCTACTGGTGAAACCTGATAAGCTGAAAGTTGATTTAAACATAGAATATGTGGCCATGAATATTCCGAACGACTTCATCGTGGGCTACGGGTTGGATTATGACGGCTTCGGGCGCAACTATCCCGACATTTATACTGTAGTAGACTGATACAGACATAATATAGTAAATCATTAAATAATAACTAAGCAAATGTTGAACATTGTAATTTTTGGTGCTCCCGGTTCAGGTAAGGGAACACAAAGTGAAAAGATTGTAGAAAAGTATGGCATCAACCACATCTCTACCGGAGACGTGCTCCGTGCTGAAATGAAAAACGGTACAGAACTGGGCAAGACTGCTAAAGGTTATATCGACCAGGGCCAGTTGATCCCCGATGAGTTGATGATTGATATTCTGGCAAGCGTATTCGACAGCTTCAAGGATAGCAAAGGCGTGATTTTCGACGGCTTCCCCAGAACAATCGCCCAGGCTGAAGCATTAAAGAAGATGCTCGCCGAACGCGGACAGGAAGTCAGCGTGATGCTCGACCTCGACGTGCCCGAAGAAGAACTGATGAAGCGCCTCATCAAGCGCGGACAAGAATCAGGACGTGCAGACGACAATGAAGAGACAATCAAGAAGCGTCTGGTGGTTTACCACTCACAGACAGCTCCGCTGATTGACTGGTACAAGCAGGACGGCAAATACCAACACATCCAGGGCTTCGGCGTATTGGAAGAAATCTTTGCCGATGTTTGCAAGGCTATTGACGCAGTGAAATAACAATAAAACAGAATATGGCTGAATCGAATTTTGTTGACTACGTAAAAATATATTGCCGCTCCGGAAAGGGCGGACGAGGTTCTACGCATATGCGGCGTGAGAAATACATACCCAACGGAGGCCCCGACGGAGGTGACGGAGGACGAGGAGGCCATGTCATCCTGCGGGGTAACCGCAACTACTGGACGCTACTCCATCTGAAGTACGATCGCCACATCCTGGCAGGTCACGGAGAATCCGGTTCCAAAAACCGCAGTTTCGGAAAAGACGGAGCGGACAAGGTGATTGAAGTGCCCTGCGGCACGGTGGTGTACAACGCCGAAACGGGTGAATATATCTGCGACGTCACCGAGCACGAACAAGAAGTCATCTTGCTGAAAGGCGGACGCGGAGGTCTGGGTAACTGGCACTTCAAAACCGCCACACGCCAGGCTCCCCGCTTTGCACAACCGGGCGAACCGATGCAGGAGTTGACGGTAATCATGGAACTGAAGCTGCTGGCAGACGTCGGTCTGGTAGGTTTCCCCAATGCAGGAAAATCCACTTTACTGGCATCCGTTTCTGCGGCGAAGCCCAAAATCGCCAATTATCCGTTTACAACGCTGGAACCCAATCTGGGCATCGTGTCCTATCGCGACAGCAAATCGTTTGTGATGGCGGACATTCCCGGCATCATCGAAGGAGCCAGTGCCGGCAAAGGCTTAGGATTGCGTTTCCTGCGCCACATCGAGCGCAACTCATTGTTGCTGTTCATGGTGCCTGCCGACAGTGACGACATCCGTAAGGAATACGAAATCCTGTTGAACGAGCTTCGCACTTTCAACCCCGAAATGCTGGACAAACAGAGAGTGCTTGCCGTCACCAAATGCGACATGCTCGACCAGGAACTGATGGACGAGATAGAGCCGACACTGCCCGAAGGGATTCCGCATATATTCATCTCTGCTGTCTCCGGCATGGGCATCTCTACGCTGAAAGACATCCTTTGGGAAGAGCTGAACAAGGAAAGTAATAAGATAGAAGGCAAAGTGGACAGCATTGCCCATCGCGCCAAAGACCTCAGCCACCTGCAGGAAGAATTGAAAGAAGAGGGTGAGGACGAGGACCTCAGCTATGAATACGTCAACGACGACGAGGACATAGAGGACCTCGAGGACTTTGAATACGAAGAAGATTGGGAGGAAGATAAAAAATGATTCCTCTTACAGAAGATAGGAAAATGTTGGGATATGAGCTGCTTGCCTCATATCCCGGCATTTCTTGTTTTGTAACCACCCGCCACGGTGGATGCAGCCAAGGTAACTATGCCTCCCTCAACTGTACACCTTACACGGGAGACGAAGCCGAAGCTGTACGCCGCAACCAGGAAATAGTATGTTCTTCCCTGCCCCAACGCCCCCAAGAACTGGTCATCCCGTTTCAGACCCACGGGACAAAGGCACTTGTCATTGACGGAACTTATCTGCATGCAACAGCAGAAGAACGCCACTCCATGTTGCAGGGCATTGATGCACTGATAACCCGTGAACCGGGCTGCTGCATCTGCATCTCTACGGCAGACTGCATTCCCATCCTGCTCTACGACCGGAAGAATGCCGTGATAGCCGCTGTTCATGCCGGATGGCGCGGCACTGTGAATTACATCCTCGGCCACACACTCGACAAGATGCGTGCCCGCTATGGCACAGAGGGCAAAGAAGTGATAGCCTGCATCGGCCCCGGCATCTCCCTTTCCGCCTTCGAGGTAGGCGACGAAGTCTATGAAGCATTCCGCAAGAACGGTTTCCAGATGGATTACATCTCCGAATGGAAACCCGCCACCCACAAATACCATATCGACCTATGGGCTGCCAACCGACTGCAACTACTGGACTTCGGAGTACCTTCCGCACAAGTGGAGACAGCCAATATATGTACTTTTACCCAATATGAAGAGTTTTTCTCGGCACGCCGGATGGGTATCAAATCCGGAAGGATATTGTCGGGAATCATGTTAACCCATTCAAACGGATTGCATTAATGTATCATATCACACTTTCTAAAGAAATCAAGCAGAATTGCCCCGAATTCCGCGGTGCAGCCGTATTTGCCGAAGTGACAAATACCCCATATTGCGAAGGGTTGTGGCAAGAAATCGCAACTTTCACCCAAGAGCTAAGAGCCCGTGAAACCACGGACAGCATCAAGTACCAACCCGTCATTGCCGCCACCCGCGAAGCCTACAAACGTTGCGGCAAGGACCCCAGCCGCTACCGTCCCTCGGCCGAAGCACTGAGACGGCGACTGCTGCGCGGATTGGAACTCTATCAGATAGATACGTTGGTAGACCTTATCAACCTTGTCTCCCTACGTACGGGCCACTCTATCGGCGGATTTGATGCCGACGAGATACAAGGGACCGACCTTGAGCTGGGCATAGGACGTGCCGAGGAATTGTTCGAGGGTATAGGCCGCGGCATGCTGAACATAGAAGGGCTGCCCGTCTACCGCGACCGTATAGGCGGTATCGGTACCCCGACCAGCGACCACGAACGCACCAAGATGAAACTTGAAACCCGCCATATCCTTGCCATTGTCAACGGCTACAACGGGCAGGAAGGTCTGAAAGAAGCAACCGAAATGATATTGGAACTGTTGGAGAAATATGCTTCCTCTACCAGTGGGACTATACAATATTTTGAATAAATGAGAATCCGTATTCTTGTCCCTCTCCTGCTCATAGCCCTTGGTGCCACGGCACAAGGGAAGAAAACGGTCTTTTCCACCATGGAAACCAACCATATCCGCGTTGCCACTCCGGGACTGTTTTCGCAAAGAGAACTGATAGAGCTACCTTTGGAGGACATTCCGGACACGGAATACTCCTTTCCCCTGCCTGGAGGAAAAGTCATCTCCCCTTACGGACGGGGGCGGGGACGCCACAGTGGCATAGACATCAAGACCTACGCCAAAGACACCATACGGAGTGCCTTCAACGGCGTAGTACGGATGTCCAAGCCTTATAGCGCCTACGGCAATGTCGTCGTCGTACGCCATGACTTCGGACTGGAAACGATATACAGCCACAACTTCAAAAACCTTGTACATTGTGGCGACACAGTCAAAGCCGGACAGCCCATCGCACTGACCGGACGCACCGGACGCGCCTCTACTGAGCATCTGCACTTCGAGACACGCGTCAACGGGCAGCACTTCGACCCCAATATTATCTTCAACATGAAGGAACAGACGCTGAACCGACAACGTATCGGATGCTCAAAAAAAGGAAACGGCATCGTCGTGCAACAATTACCGACAATCTACCCGAAGCCACTGCAAAAAAAATACCCAATGGAACTGTTTAAGTATCCAAACGTTTCACTACATTTGCAGAACGTTTCACTAAAAGAACGAATTGAACTTTAAAACATATCAATGATAGAAAAACTGATTGTTCTTGAAGATAT
Organism: Bacteroides sp. AM32-11AC; assembly: GCF_003603515.1. Classification (NCBI taxonomy): domain Bacteria; kingdom Pseudomonadati; phylum Bacteroidota; class Bacteroidia; order Bacteroidales; family Bacteroidaceae; genus Bacteroides; species Bacteroides sp. AM32-11AC. The sequence continues at coordinate 27,213 of NZ_QTNH01000019.1, forward strand.
TGACCCGGTAATATTTTATGGCGTAAACAACGCCAACATGCAGCTGATAAAGGCCTTGTATCCCAAGCTTCGCATCGTTGCCCGCGGCAATGTCATCAAAGTATTGGGTGATGAGGAGGAAATGTGTGCATTCGAGGAGAACATTACCAAGCTGGAGAAATACTGTGCCGAATACAACTCTTTGAAAGAAGAGGTCATTATAGACATCATCAAAGGCAATGCCCCGCAAGCGGAAAAATCGGGCAATGTCATTGTATTCAGCGTAACCGGAAAGCCGATTATCCCGCGCAGCGAGAACCAGCTGAAGCTGGTAGAGGCATTTGCCAAGAATGACATGCTGTTTGCCATCGGTCCCGCCGGTTCAGGAAAGACCTATACAGCCATCGCGCTTGCCGTGCGGGCACTAAAGAATAAGGAGATAAAGAAAATCATCCTCAGCCGCCCTGCCGTAGAAGCCGGAGAAAAGCTCGGTTTCCTGCCCGGCGACATGAAGGACAAGATAGACCCGTATCTGCAACCACTCTATGACGCCCTGCAGGACATGATACCTGCCGCCAAGCTGAAAGAGTATATGGAGCTGAACATCATCCAGATTGCCCCCCTCGCCTTTATGCGCGGACGCACACTGAACGATGCCGTCGTCATTCTGGATGAAGCGCAGAACACGACCACCCAGCAAATCAAGATGTTCCTCACCCGCATGGGAATGAACACCAAGATGATTGTCACGGGAGACATGACGCAGATTGACTTGCCTTCTTCCCAGACTTCCGGTCTGGTGCAGGCACTGAAGATTCTGAAAGGCGTAAAAGGCATCAGTTTCGTGGAGCTGAACAAGAAAGACATCGTACGCCATAAGTTGGTAACTCAGATTGTGGAGGCCTACGAGAAGTTCGACAAGGAAGCGAAAGCGGAACGTGAACGACGCAAAGCCGAACAAGCCGATAGTAAGATTGAACAGAAACAGTAAATTCTCAAAATCGTAAATATTACAAAGATGAAAGCATTAACAGCAACTGAATTTAACTTTCCCGGACAGAAAAGCGTGTACCACGGAAAAGTTCGTGATGTGTACAACATCAATGGTGAAAAGTTGGTCATGGTAGCTACCGACCGCATCTCAGCCTTTGACGTAGTATTGCCGAAAGGTATTCCCTTCAAAGGACAAATGTTGAACCAGATTGCAGCAAAATTCCTGGATGCCACAACCGACATCTGCCCCAACTGGAAAATGGCTACACCCGATCCGATGGTGACGGTAGGTGTGATGTGTGAAGGATTCCCCGTAGAAATGATTGTACGCGGTTACCTCTGTGGCAGCGCATGGCGTGCCTACAAGAGCGGTGTACGTGAAATCTGCGGCGTGAAGTTGCCCGAAGGGATGAAGGAAAACCAGAAATTCCCTGAACCCATCATCACCCCGACCACTAAAGCCGAGATTGGCGAACACGATGCCGACATCTCCAAAGAAGAAATCCTGGCACAAGGTCTTGCCACACCCGAAGAATATGCCGTATTGGAGCAATACACCATGGCCCTCTTCAAACGCGGTACCGAGATTGCAGCGGAACGCGGATTGATTCTGGTAGACACCAAATACGAATTCGGCAAGCACGACGGCAAGATTTACCTGATGGACGAAATCCATACGCCCGACTCCAGCCGCTACTTCTACTCCGAAGGCTACGAAGAACGTTTTGCCAACGGCGAACCGCAAAAGCAACTCTCCAAGGAGTTTGTACGAGAATGGCTGATGGACAACGGCTTCCAAGGCAAGGAAGGACAGCAAGTACCGGAAATGACCGACGAAATCGTTACTTCAATCAGCGAACGTTACATCGAACTGTACGAACACATCACCGGCGAGAAGTTTGTAAAGGAAGATACCAGCAACATTGCCGAACGCATTGAAAAGAATGTAACCGAATATTTAAAGTAAATGGACTATCCCCAAGAACACATCAAGCCCTACGGTAATGACGGCAAGAAGAGCGAACAAGTGGAAGAAATGTTCGACAACATCGCTCCTGCCTACGACAAGCTGAATCACACCCTATCCATGGGCATCGACCGCAGCTGGCGTAGGAAAGCAATCAAGTACCTACGTCCTTTCCGCCCCCGGCGTATTATGGACGTAGCTACCGGCACCGGCGATTTCGCCATCCTTGCATGCCGCGAACTGCAACCCGATAGCCTGATTGGCACCGACATCTCGGAAGGCATGATGAACGTGGGACGTGAAAAAGTAAAGCAGGCGCACCTCTCGAACAAGATTTCATTTGTCCGGGAGGACTGCACCTCCCTCTCGTTTGCCGACGAAAGCTTCGACGCCGTGACCGTAGCGTTCGGCATCCGCAACTTCGAAGGGCTGGACAAGGGACTGTCCGAGATGTGCCGCGTACTAAAGACCGGCGGACATCTCGTCATACTGGAGCTCTCCACACCAGACCGCTTCCCGATGAAACAGTTGTTCACCATCTACTCCAAAGTTGTCATCCCCCTGCTCGGTAAATGTATTTCGAAAGACAACAGCGCCTACACCTATCTACCGGAAAGTATTCGCGCCTTCCCGCAGGGAGAAGTGATGCAGGAGGTAATCCGCAAGGCAGGCTTCAGCGAAGTGCACTTCAAGCGGCTGACTTTCGGGATATGTACACTTTATGTGGCAACTAAATAAAAAGAAGAAACTTATATAAAAAAGAGACCTTATGAAAGCTACACACACCCTCTATTTATTATTTATTACCCTCCTTTGCGTTGCCGGTTTCACAGCTTGCGATGATTCGGGAAGTGATGATATGATATGGGATTTTGCTCCTATCGAACTGCATATCGCAGTACAAGATGCTCAAGGTAATGATTTGTTGAATCCTGAAACTCCCGGCAACATTGCCAAGCAAGGAATCAAGGCAATCTATAATGGAAAAATATATGAAAAGGACGTTCCAATAAGCCAAACCAAAGCTTACCTTGCACACTTCAACGGTCTGCAAACAATGAAATTTGAAACTGGCAAATACTTTCTCACTTTTGGAGAATTCAATGGCGACGATACATTCGATAACGAAAAAGTGATAATAGACTGGAACGATGGTACTCAAGACGTCATCACCTTCTCTAGCAAACTGATCTGGAAATCAAAAAATAAACCCGTATTCGACAGAAAGTTCTGTTTGAACGGAAAAGATAACGGATTGCAATTCGGAGGTTTTGTTATCATCAAAGAACCGGTAATCACCTCCTCAACTACTTCCGACCAATAATGTACTCCATAAACAAACGAATATAGTTCAATCAATAACTAAAATATTATGCAGAAATACGGTTTAATAGGTTACCCGTTGAAACATTCCTTTTCTATCGGATATTTCAATGAGAAATTCAAGGCAGAAAATATTGATGCAGAATATGTAAATTTCGAAATTCCACGTATCGAGGATTTCATGGAAGTTATCGAGGAAAATCCCAACCTCTGTGGACTGAATGTGACTATCCCTTACAAGGAGCAAGTCATCCCCTACCTGGACGAACTGGACAAAGACACAGCCAAGATAGGCGCCGTCAATGTCATTAAGATTATCCGCCTTTCCAAAGGCAAAGTGAAACTGGTTGGCTACAACTCCGACATCATAGGATTTACACAATCCATAGAACCACTTTTGCAACCACAACACAAGAAAGCCCTGATTTTGGGTACCGGCGGTGCATCGAAAGCCGTATATCGCGGGCTGGAGAACCTGGGTATAAAAAGTTCCTTCGTATCACGCGCCAAGAAAGAGGATAAATACCTCACATACGAAGAACTGACACCGGAAATCATGCAAGAGTACACAGTGATTGTCAACTGTACCCCAGTAGGCATGTATCCCAAAGTGGATTTCTGTCCCAATATTCCTTACGAACTACTGACTCCCAACCATTTGCTCTATGATTTGTTATATAATCCAAACGAAACCCTTTTCATGAAGAAAGGCCAGGCACAAGGAGCCGTCACTAAGAACGGTCTGGAAATGTTACTGCTGCAAGCCTTTGCTGCATGGGAAATTTGGAATAAATAATGAAGAAAACCATAAAATATTCGATTCTCGGTCTGGCTGCCCTCTGCACCGTAGTACTGTGCGGAGGGTACTATATGCTGGGGCATGCTCTGAAACCCGAAGGCCTTATCACACGCAGTCGCAACATTGCCGAATCCTACAACTTCATGTTCGAGCAATATCCCGAACTGCAACCGTGGGTAGACAGTTTGGTGACCGTAGGAGCATTGAAGGACTTCTACATTGAGAACGACCATGGAGAGACGCTACACGCACTCTACGTTGCCGCCACCCACCCCACCCCAAAAACAGCAGTCATCGTACACGGATATACAGATAATGCCGTGCGCATGCTGATGATAGGCTATCTGTACAACAAGGAGATGGACTTCAACATCTTGCTGCCCGACCTCTACGGGCACGGGATGAGCGAGGGAAACCATGCACAGATGGGCTGGAAAGACCGGCTTGACGTACTGCAATGGACCGAAACCGCCGACGAACTCTTCGGGCGCCGCCATACAGACAGCGTAGCATCCCGCAGCACAGAGATGGTAGTGCACGGTATCTCCATGGGAGCCGCCACCACCATGATGGTATCCGGCGAAGTGGAGCATGGTCAATACCAACAGCCTTTCATCAAGTGTTTCGTAGAAGACTGCGGCTACACAAGCGTATGGGACGAGTTTCGCGGAGAACTGAAAGCACAGTTCAACCTGCCCGCCTTCCCTCTTCTGCATACAGCAAACTGGCTCTGCCGGCAAGAGTACGGATGGGACTTCCTGGAAGCCTCTGCTTTGGAGCAAGTAAAGAAATGTACTTTGCCGATGCTCTTCATCCACGGCGATGCCGACACCTTTGTGCCGACGTGGATGGTCTATCCCCTCTACGAAGCCAAGCCCGAACCCAAAGAATTATGGATTGTGCCCGGTGCCACGCATGCTATGTCTTACAAGGATTATCCGCAGGAATACACCGAACATGTAAAGAAATTCGTAGGAAAATACATACATTGATGTGATTTTACCTATCTTCGCCGCAACAAATATTGGTAGTATGAGACGATTTATTTCCATAACATTCTTCTTATGCCTGCTCTTATCCTTGCAGGCACAAGAAGTCTACACCACTAAGAATATTCCTAAAGTACACCTTCAGGACAAGACACGCTATGTGTGCAACCCAGCCGGAATCCTATCCACGGAGGCATGTGACAATATAGACCGTATGCTCTATGCATTGGAGCAGCAAACTGGCATTGAAACGGTAGTTGCCGTTGTCCCGTCCATCGGACAAGAAGACTGTTTTGATTTCTCACACCAGCTGCTCAATGAATGGGGAGTAGGGAAAAAAGAAAAAAACAACGGTTTGGTCATTCTGCTGGTAACCGACCAACGCTGCATCCAGTTTTATACGGGATACGGTTTAGAAGGGGACCTTCCTGATGCCATCTGCAAACGTATACAGACCAAATACATGATTCCCTATCTGAAAGACGGTAATTGGGATGCTGGAATGGTAGCGGGTGTAAAGGCAGTCTGTTCACGTCTTGACGGCACTATGGTGAATGACACGGAAGAGGAGGATGACCTCTCCGTAGGAGGTATCCTACTGGGGCTTATCGGTTTCCTCGCAGTGGCATCTATTATAGGCATCCTTGCCCAACGCGCTGCCAACAAATGCCCCAACTGCGGACAACATAAATTGCAACGTAGCAGCAGCATACTCATCTCACGCCGCAATGGAGTGAAAACGGAAGATGTGACCTACACCTGCCGCAATTGCGGACATAAAGTAGTGCGCCGCCAGCAGTCATACGATGAAAATTACCGGGGAGGAGGCGGAGGTGGTCCGGTCATCTTCGGTGGTGGAGGTCTCTTCGGCGGAAGTGGCGGAGGAGGCTTCAGCGGTGGTAGCTTCGGAGGCGGTATGGGAGGTGGCGGTGGAGCCGGTTCCCGGTTCTAACGCCGAGGATGTGTCATCTGTGTGCCATCAACCGTTTTGACACACCTTCGAGGATACTGGAAGAAAATAAAACGTTTACATAGAATATAATTAAATGATTAATAACTGCCTTCCCCTCCTCCCCTCTCTCTATCGGAGAGGAATCGGAGGTGAGGCCTAAAAATGAAAAGTATGAAGAAATCAACCATTATCATTATCGTTGTTATAGCTCTTCTCGCCATTTGGGGTGTAACCGGCTATAACGGACTCGTAACCATGGACGAAAATGTCAGCGGACAATGGTCGAACGTAGAAACCCAATACCAACGCCGTGCCGACCTGATTCCGAACTTGGTGAATACCGTGAAAGGATATGCCACGCACGAGAAGGAAACACTGGAAGGTGTAGTAGAAGCCCGCAGCAAAGCCACTCAAATCAAAGTGGATGCGGCAGACCTTACTCCGGAAAAGCTGGCTGAATATCAGAAAGCACAAGGTGCGGTGACTTCCGCCCTCGGTAAATTGCTTGCCATCACAGAAAACTATCCGGACTTGAAAGCAAATCAGAATTTCCTGGAACTGCAGGCACAGCTGGAAGGTACGGAAAACCGTATCAACGTAGCACGTACCAACTTCAACAATGCAGCCAAGAACTTCAATACAGCCATTCGCCGTTTCCCCAAGAATATCCTTGCCGGTCTCTTCGGTTTTGAGAAACGAGCTTATTTCGAAGCGGCAGAAGGAGCGGAACAAGCTCCCCAGGTACAATTCTGATAAATACACAACTCTATAGCGAGGCACAAAGGCGAGAAACTTTGTGCCTCGCTTTGTGTTGTAGAAGATTAGATGTATCTTTGCACATTCAATTGAACAAACCTATTATCTCATGAGTAATCAACGATACATGATGCGAGGCGTCAGCGCATCAAAGGAAGATGTGCACAACGCCATCAAGAATATCGACAAAGGTATTTTCCCGCAGGCTTTCTGCAAAATTATCCCCGACATTTTGGGCGGTGACCCGGAGTATTGCAACATTATGCATGCCGATGGAGCAGGCACCAAGTCCAGTCTTGCCTATATGTACTGGAAGGAAACCGGCGACCTGGGTGTGTGGAAAGGCATTGCACAAGATGCACTGATTATGAACATCGACGACCTGCTTTGTGTGGGTGCGGTAGACAACATTCTGGTATCCTCTACCATCGGACGTAATAAACTGCTCATCCCCGGCGAAGTAATCTCAGCCATCATCAACGGTACGGATGAACTGCTTGCCGAACTCCGCGAAATGGGAGTAGGCGTTTATGCCACCGGTGGCGAAACAGCCGATGTGGGCGACCTTGTACGTACCATTATCGTAGACTCGACAGTGACCTGCCGCATGAAGCGCTCAGATGTTATAGACAATGCCAATATCCGTCCGGGCGATGTGATTGTAGGTCTGGCATCTTACGGAAAGGCTACTTATGAGAAAGAATACAATGGCGGTATGGGCAGTAACGGACTGACCAGCGCACGCCACGATGTATTCTCCAAATACCTGGCAGAGAAATACCCTGAAAGCTATGACAAGGCTGTACCCGAAGAGCTGGTATACAGTGGCAAGCTAAAACTGACAGACAGTGTCGAAGACAGTCCGCTGGATGCAGGAAAGCTGGTACTTTCCCCCACCCGCACCTACGCACCGGTAGTTAAGAAGCTGCTCGATGCGCTCCGTCCCCAAATCCACGGTATGGTACACTGCTCGGGCGGCGCACAAACCAAGGTACTGCACTTTGTGGGAGACAACTGCCGTGTCATCAAAGACAATCTCTTCCCCGTTCCACCGTTGTTCAAGACCATCAAGGAGCAGAGCGATACGGACTGGAGCGAAATGTACAAGGTGTTCAATATGGGGCATCGCCTGGAAGTGTACCTCTCTCCCGAACATGCAGAAGAGGTGATTGCTATTTCGAAGAGTTTCAACATCGATGCACAGATTGTAGGCCGCGTGGAAGAAAGCGACAAGAAAGAACTGATTATCAAGAGCGAATTCGGAGAGTTCAAGTATTAAATATATGGCAGACAACAATACCATACTCGAAAAGCTGGAAGGGCTTGTCGCCCGCTTCGAAGAAGTGTCGACCTTGATTACAGACCCGGCAGTGATTGCGGACCAGAAGCGTTACGTCAAGCTCACCAAAGAATATAAAGAACTGGGCGACCTGATGAATGCCCGCAAAGAGTACATGCAAGTACTGGGCGGCATAGAAGAAGCCAAAGAAATTATCGCCAACGAAACAGACCAGGAGATGCGGGAAATGGCACGCGAAGAGCTGGATGCCTGCCAAGCCCGCCAACCGGAACTGGAAGAGCAGATAAAGCTGCTGCTCGTCCCCGCCGACCCGCAGGATGGCCGTAATGCCATCCTCGAAATTCGTGGCGGCACGGGTGGTGACGAAGCGGCAATCTTTGCCGGCGACCTCTTCCGCATGTACACCAAGTATTGCGAATCCAAGGGATGGAAAATGGAGATATCCAGCGCCAACGAAGGTGCAGCCGGCGGTTTCAAGGAAATTGTCTGCTCCGTGACGGGCGACAATGTATACGGCACACTGAAATATGAATCGGGCGTGCACCGCGTGCAGCGCGTACCGGCCACAGAAACGCAAGGACGGGTACACACCTCAGCCGCCAGCGTAGCCGTGCTTCCCGAAGCCGAAGAGTTCGACGTAGTTATCAACGAAGGTGAAATCAAGTGGGACACCTTCCGAAGCGGTGGTGCCGGCGGTCAGAACGTGAACAAGGTGGAATCCGGCGTGCGCCTGCGCTACAACTGGAAGAATCCCAACACAGGCATAGTCGAAGAAATCCTCATCGAATGTACCGAGACGCGCGACCAGCCCAAGAACAAGGAACGCGCCCTCTCGCGCTTGCGTACCTTCATCTACGATAAGGAACACCAGAAGTACATCGACGACATCGCCTCCAAGCGTAAGACGATGGTCAGCACTGGCGACCGCTCCGCCAAGATACGCACCTACAACTATCCGCAAGGACGCATCACGGACCACCGCATCAACTACACCATCTACAATCTCGCCGCCTTCATGGACGGAGACATCCAAGACTGCATCGACCACCTGATTGTGGCGGAAAATGCAGAAAGACTGAAAGAGAGCGAACTGTAAGGCAGTGATAAGTAACCCGTAACTAAAAAATAATATGAACAAACAGCAATTATTCGAGAACATCAAGCGCAAGAAGTCATTCCTTTGCGTAGGTCTTGACACCGACATCAAGAAAATACCCGAACATCTTCTGAAAGAGGAAGACCCTATATTCGCTTTCAACAAAGCCATCATCGACGCTACTGCCGACCTCTGCATCGCCTACAAGCCCAATCTGGCATTTTATGAGAGCATGGGCGTGAAAGGCTGGATAGCTTTCGAGAAAACCGTAAACTACATCAAGCAGAACTATCCCGACCAATTCATCATCGCCGACGCCAAACGCGGTGACATCGGGAACACCTCTGCCATGTATGCCCGTACCTTCTTCGAAGAGCTGGATATAGATTCCGTAACCGTAGCTCCCTACATGGGCGAAGACAGTGTGACCCCGTTCCTTACGTACGAAGGCAAATGGGTAATCCTGCTTGCGTTGACCAGCAACAAAGGCTCGCACGACTTCCAGCTGACGGAAGACACCAACGGCGAACGCCTCTTCGAAAAAGTGCTCCGCAAATCCCAGGAGTGGGCCAGTGACGAACAGATGATGTACGTAGTAGGCGCCACACAAGGCCGCGCCTTCGAAGATATCCGCAAGATTGTTCCCGAACACTTCCTATTGGTTCCCGGTGTAGGCGCACAAGGCGGCTCCCTGGAAGAAGTCTGCAAGTATGGCATGAACAAGACTTGCGGCCTGATTGTCAACTCCAGCCGTGGCATCATCTACGTGGACAAGACAGAGAACTTCGCCGCCGCCAGCCGAAAAGCAGCCCAAGAAGTGCAGGCACAGATGGCGGAAGAGTTGAAAAAAGTGATTAACGACTAACGCTTAATGTTCGAAAGAAAGATTATCAACGACCCTGTCTTCGGGTTCATCAACATACCAAAGGGGTTGTTGTACGATGTTGTACGACATCCTCTTTTGCAACGTCTAAACCGTATCAAGCAACTGGGGTTGTCCTCTGTCGTATATCCCGGTGCGCAGCATACACGGTTCCAACACTCTTTGGGAGCCTTCTACCTGATGAGTGAGGCCATCCAGCAACTTGCCACCAAAGGAAACTTTATCTTCGACAGCGAAGCCGAAGCTGTGGAAGCCGCTATCCTGATGCACGACATCGGCCACGGCCCCTTCTCCCACGTACTGGAAAATACCATCGTGCAGGGCGTCTCCCACGAAGACATCTCCTTGATGCTGATGGAACGTATCAACAAGGAAATGAACGGACAGTTGACACTCGCCATTCAAATTTTCAAGGATGAATACCCCAAGCGCTTCCTGCACCAACTGGTAAGCGGGCAACTGGATATGGACCGCCTGGACTACCTGCGCCGCGACAGCTTCTATACCGGAGTGACCGAAGGCAACATTGGCTCCGCCCGCATTATCAAGATGCTGGATGTAAAGGATGACCACCTGGTAGTAGAGTCCAAAGGCATCTATTCTATTGAGAACTTCCTCACTGCCCGCCGCCTGATGTACTGGCAAGTCTATCTGCACAAAACCTCCGTTGCCTACGAGAAAATGCTGATTAGCACCCTGCTCCGCGCCAAGGAACTGGCAAGCCGCGGCATAGACCTCTTTGCCTCACCCGCCTTGAAATTCTTTCTATACAACGACATCAGCCGGGAGGCATTCTACAACAATCCCGAATGTTTGGAGAATTTCATTCAGTTGGACGATAATGACATCTGGACTGCCCTCAAGGTATGGAGCCGCCATTCGGACAAGGTTTTGTCCACCTTGAGCGCCGGCATGATTAACCGAAACATCTTCAAAGTCGAGATTTCTACCGAACCTATTAGTGAGGAACGGAAAAAAGAACTAACTTTGCAAATCAGTGAACAACTGAACATCCCTCTCTCCGAAGCGAGATATTTCATCTCTACCCCCAGCATCGAGAAGAATATGTACGACGAGGCAGATGACAGTATTGACATCCTCTACAACGACGGCAGCATCAAGAATATTGCCGAAGCATCGGATATGCTCAATATCTCTCTTCTGTCCAAGAAAGTAAAAAAGTACTACTTATGCTACCAACGTTTGCATAGATAAGTATAAAATATTCACCTCAGGACAAGGAAATATAAAAAAAAAGTCCGTTATTTGCGTTTTGAAACCATCTAACAAGAATAAGACATGGAGTTCTCTGCTAAACAAATTGCAACATTTATCCAAGGAGAAATTGTTGGAGACGAGAATGCTACCGTTCACACCTTTGCGAAAATCGAAGAGGGAATACCGGGAGCCATCTCCTTTCTATCCAACCCCAAATATACCCCCTACATATACGAAACCCAATCAAGCATTGTTCTGGTAAACAAGGACTTTGTTCCGGAACAAGAAGTGAAAGCCACCCTGATTAAAGTGGACAATGCGTATGAAAGTCTTGCTAAATTGCTAAATCTTTATGAGCAAAGCAAGCCAAAGCGGGTGGGAATTGACTCTCTGGCCTTTGTTGCCGAGACAGCTAAAATTGGCAAGGATGTTTACATTGCGCCTTTTGCCTGCATTGGCGAATACGCAGAGGTGGGAGACAATACGGTCATTCATCCGCACGTCACGATTGGCAGCGGTGCCAAAGTGGGCAATGACTGTATTATTTACGCTAACTCCACCATCTACCACGATTGCCGGGTAGGAAACCACTGCATCCTGCACTCCGGTTGCGTTATCGGTGCAGACGGTTTCGGCTTCGCCCCCACTTCCGAGGGCTATGAAAAAATACCGCAAATAGGTATCACTATCCTGGAAGACCATGTGGAAATCGGTGCCAACACGTGTGTGGACCGTGCTACTATGGGAGCCACCATCGTACATAGCGGCGTGAAACTGGATAATTTGATTCAGGTGGCACACAATGATGAAATAGGCTCCCACACCGTAATGGCGGCGCAAGTAGGTGTAGCAGGTTCTACCAAGATAGGAGAATGGTGCATGTTCGGCGGGCAGGTAGGCATTGCAGGTCATATTCATATTGGCAACAAAGTGAACCTTGGCGCACAGTCTGGTGTTCCCAGTAGCATAAAGGACGGTAGCCAGCTTATCGGTACCCCTCCTATGGAGCTGAAACAATATTTCAAGGCATCCATCGCACAAAGAAGTTTGCCGGAAATGCAAGTGGAACTGCGCCAGCTCCGCAAAGAATTGAATGAACTTAAACAACTATTAAATAAGTAACCAATGTTAAAACAAAAGACTCTAAAAGATAGCTTTTCGCTTAGTGGAAAAGGTCTTCATACGGGACTTGACCTAACCGTTACTTTCAATCCTGCTCCGGATAACCATGGATACAAAATCCAACGTATCGACTTGGAAGGACAGCCTACCTTCGATGCCGTTGCAGACAACGTATCCGAAACTACCCGTGGAACTGTAATCTCCAAAAACGGAGTAAAGGTGAGCACAGTGGAGCATGGTATGGCAGCCCTCTATGCATTGGGTATCGATAACTGCTTGATACAGGTAAACGGACCGGAATTTCCCATTCTGGACGGAAGCGCCCAATATTATGTCAACGAAATAGAGCGCGTAGGCACTGTAGAACAAAATGCCGTAAAAGATTTCTATATCATCAAGTCCAAAATTGAATTCCGTGACGAAACAACCGGCTCTTCCATCATCGTGTTGCCGGACGAGAACTTCAGCTTGAATGTATTGGTATCATACGATTCCAACATCCTCCCCAACCAGTTTGCAACGCTGGAGGACATGACGAAGTTCAAGGATGAAATCGCCGCAAGCCGTACTTTCGTGTTTGTACGCGAAATTGAGCCGTTGCTGCAAGCCGGTCTTATCAAGGGCGGCGACCTTGACAATGCGATTGTTATTTACGAACGCGAAATGTCCCAGGAGAACTATGACAAGCTGGCCGACGTGATGGGTGTTCCTCATATGGACGCCAAACAATTGGGATATATCAACCACAAACCTTTGGTGTGGCCCAATGAATGCGCCCGCCACAAGTTACTTGATGTCATCGGTGACCTGGCCTTGATAGGCAAGCCCATCAAGGGCCGTATCATCGCTACCCGCCCGGGACACACTATCAACAATAAGTTCGCCCGCCAGATGCGCAAGGAAATCCGTTTGCACGAAATACAAGCCCCTACCTACGACTGCAACCGCGAACCGATTATGGATGTAAACCGCATCCGCGAACTTCTGCCTCACCGTTACCCGATGCAATTGGTGGACAAAGTCATAGAAATAGGTGCCAACTACATTGTAGGTGTCAAGAACGTAACTTCCAACGAACCTTTCTTTCAGGGACACTTCCCGCAGGAACCCGTAATGCCCGGTGTGTTGCAGATAGAGGCAATGGCACAGACGGGAGGTTTGCTTGTACTGAATTCAGTGGATGAACCGGAACGTTACTCCACCTACTTCATGAAGATTGACGGTGTGAAATTCCGCCAGAAAGTGGTACCTGGAGATACCCTCATCTTCCGTGTAGAGCTGATGGCCCCCATACGCCGCGGCATCTCTACCATGAAAGGCTATGTGTTTGTAGGCGAAAAAGTTGTCTGCGAAGCAGAGTTTATGGCGCAAATAGTTAAGAACAAATAATAAAATTTACGATTAGACTATTTACGATTTACGATTCAAATTATTCGTGAGAATTATCACATTCGGATAAAATCGTATATACAGTAAATCGCAAGTATTCTCAATCGTAAATCGTAAATAGCTAAATCGTAAATAATATGATAAGTCCCTTAGCGTATATTCATCCCGAAGCCAAAATCGGGGAAAACGTAGAGATTGCTCCTTTTGTTTTCATTGACAAGAATGTGGTAATCGGTGATAACAACAAGATTATGGCAAATGTCAACATTCTGTACGGTGCACGCATTGGCAATGGAAACACCATTTTCCCGGGAGCCGTTATCGGTGCTATTCCCCAGGATTTAAAGTTCAGAGGGGAGGAAAGCACTGCTGAAATCGGAGACAACAATATCATACGTGAAAACGTAACTGTCAACCGCGGTACAGCTGCCAAAGGCAGAACCATCGTCGGTAACAACAATCTCCTGATGGAAAGTGTACACGTGGCCCACGATGCTCTGATAGGCAACAGCTGTATCATTGGCAACTCTACAAAAATGGCGGGTGAAATTGTCATCGACGATTATTCCATCATCAGCGCCAATGTACTGATGCACCAATTCTGCCATGTGGGCGGTTATGGAATGATACAAGGCGGCTGCCGTTTCAGCAAGGACATCCCACCGTACATCATTGCCGGACGCGAGCCTATCTGCTATGCGGGAATCAATGTGGTAGGGTTACGCCGCCGTGGCTTCTCCAACGAGACCATTGAGAAAATCCATGATGCCTATCGTATTATCTATCAAGGCGGTCTGAACAATACGGATGCCTTGAAGAAAATCGAGGATGAAATGGAAATGACACCGGAAATAAGCTATATCGTAAACTTTATACGTGAATCAGCCCGCGGCATTATCCCCGCAGGAAAATGAAAAACGTATGATTTACACAAAGTCAGAAATCATAAATTATAAATCATCATGATCTACAGATTTACAATCATCTCTGATGAGGTGGACGATTTTGTCAGAGAAATACAGATAGACCCGGAAGCTACCTTTTATGACTTCCATGAAGCGATTCTAAAGTCGGCAGGCTACACTAACGACCAGATGACTTCTTTCTTCATTTGCGATGATGACTGGGAGAAAGAGAAAGAAATTACGCTGGAAGAAATGGATGACAATCCGGAAATGGACAGTTGGGTGATGAAAGAGACCCAGCTGAGCGAACTGGTTGAAGACGAGAAGCAGAAACTTCTCTATGTATTCGATTATATGACTGAGCGCTGCTTCTTCATCGAGCTTTCTGAAATCATTACCGGAAAGGAAATGAAAGGAGCCAAATGCACCAAGAAAGCAGGTGAAGCTCCCAAGCAGACCATTGATTTTGAAGAGATGGCAGCTGCTGGCGGTTCCCTTGATTTGGACGAAAACTTTTACGGCGACCAGGACTTCGATATGGAAGATTTCGACAAAGAGGGTTTCGGCGGTTTGGACGAAGCCGGAAACTCCTTTGAAGAAGAGAAATATTAAACAGACATACCATACAGATTTCTTTTAGGCACGGATTACACGGAAACACACGGTTGTTATTGAATATTCCGTGTAATCCGCGTAATCCGTGCCTATTTTTTTACCCGCATGCACACCCTAATCGTACTTATCGGTCCCACCGGAGTAGGCAAAACAGAGCTCAGCCTCCGATTGGCAGAACATTTCCATACTTGTATCGTCTCGGCCGATTCGAGACAACTCTATGCAGATTTAAAGATAGGCACGGCTGCCCCTACACCGGAGCAACTGCAACGGGTACAGCATCACTTCGTCGGTACCCTGAAGCTGACAGACTATTACAGTGCCGCCCAATACGAAGCGGAAGTGATGAAGCTGCTGGAAGACCTGTTTACAAAGCATAACACCGTACTGCTGACCGGAGGCTCAATGATGTATGTAGATGCAGTCTGTAAAGGAATTGACGACATTCCGACCGTAGATGCCGATACACGCCAGCTCATGCTGCACAAATACGAAACAGAAGGTCTGGAAAGACTTTGTGCGGAACTTAAGCTGTTGGATCCGGAATATTACAAAATAGTAGATTTGAAGAATCCCAAACGCGTAGTCCATGCTTTGGAAATCTGCTACATGACGGGAAAGGCCTACACTTCCTTCCGCACTCAACAAAAGAAAGAACGCCCCTTCCGTATCATCAAAATAGGATTAACACGTAACCGGGAAGAGCTTTATGAACGCATCAACTGCCGGGTGGACCAAATGGTGGAAGAGGGTTTAGTGGAAGAAGCGCGCATGGTCTACCCACATAAAAGTCTAAATTCCCTAAATACAGTAGGCTACAAAGAAATATTCAAGTACCTGGATGGTGAATGGACATTACCCTTTGCCATCGAAAAGATAAAGCAGAACTCACGCATCTATTCCCGTAAGCAAATGACCTGGTTCAAACGAGACGAGGAAATCCACTGGTTCCACCCGGAGCAGGAAGGGGAAATACTGGAATACTGTCATTGTTCCATCAAAGGCGTATAAGCCTTTCGGACAAGTGCTTCCACATCTTGATAAAGCTTCTGCATTTCTTGAGAATCAATGCTTCCTTGCTGTCTCCAGCTGTCCAACAATAGGCATGTACGGCGAAACACCTCTGCCTCTACCGTAACAAGCTGCTGCATATAGCCATTATTCTCCATATTGTACAGTTTTTCCCAATTCAGATAACGATTGGTTCCCATCCCCTGATTGTAACAAAAGACATTGTTGGAAAGCCGGAGTGACCAATCACTGAGCGGAGCGGCGACACACGCCTTGTCCCAACATACCATCGGAGGCAGAAGTCTATCCGCATCCTTCACCCAAAGCGGCACGGCAATACCCGTAGGAGGATATCCCAGCATTGTCCACATCGTAGTAAGTTCCGCCTTCTCACCCGGTTTTACGCCCTGCACCACAATGGAACAAGAAGTGCTGTTACGGGGAATAAAATCCTGGTCGACAAACCAACCGGAACCTTGCGGGCGATTAAACTTCCCGCTCTTCAAATCAATATCGAGCATGCCATTGCGAAACGAACGTGAAAGATCATTGAAGATACCCTGCGGCGTAATTCCCCCCATTGCAGAAGCTCTCATCAGTACCCGGTCTGCCTCCATATAGCGCACATAACCCGCCCCCCGATTCACTTCACCGGCAAAAGAGAAGTTGGTACGGGCAATGTAGCCGTAAGGAGCATCTTTGGGATTATTGGCATCATACATCGTATATTTATAATAATCCACCTCAAACATGGCGGCAGCGCCTTGAGCGTCGATTACGCCAAAATTGGCCTCTATCAAGCTGGGCTTGGAAATGGTATCGAGGAAATGGCAGAAATCCTCCACCGTGGCACAAACCTCCAAGGCACGGTAGATAATCCTCCCGTTGGCTGCCCCCCGTTCTTCCCCATCTTTCACTTCCACCAGATTGTAGGATTGGGTGTTCATCAAGGCAAAACCAACGGAGTTTGTACCCATCCATGCCTCTTTCAAGGCAGGAAAGTTAGCACTATTCACATCGGCAATGAAGTTATACTTCTCCCCTTTTATATAAGCAACATGATTTCGCAGATAGTCCGTATCACGGTTTTTCCATAGCAACGGACGGCCGTCAGGAGTAACCTTTCCAGAAACGACGGCAGATGTACAAGCCAGAACCGGCTCAGCAGTGAGTGCCGCAAGCAGTCCCCATATTAAAAAAAGATGTTTTATCATAACCTTGCCTTCCTTAGATTTATATTCGCAAAGGTATGATAATCTGTGAAAGGGCAAAAGAAATCCTCTGAAATCCTTATCCCCTATTCATCAGGAAAGAATTATTCGCTGACAAGTTTCTGCAACTTATCCTGCATATACCGAAGTTTCGCAGTTCCAGTACCTTGTTCTATATGACGGATAATGCCTTTCTTATCCACCAGTATAGTGACCGGCATACCACTCACATGAAAGGTCTCGAAGAAAAACAAGTCATCGGCTATCTGGGTAAAGAGGAAAGGACGGCTCTCTACAATTTTCTTTATTTGTACAGCACTGTCAAAAGTCGTAGCAAGATAGGTTACATCAGGATAGACTTCTATCCATTTGTTCAGCTCCGACATTTCACGGATACAAGGACCACAGCCGGTATACCAGAAGTTCAAGACCATAGGACGTCCCGTCACATCGGCCTTGCTCCATTCCTGTCCTTCTGTGTCTTTCACTTTGAATTCCGGAAAAGCCTTTCCTATCCATTCTTCCTTCTTCAAAGTCTGTACGGCACCGCCTATCGGCAACTTCTTCCCCGTTCCTCCACGGTAACTCATCAAGAAAGCTTCCGCACCAGGCACCTCGTCGGCAGGAGTAGCATATTCTCTCACCTCCTCAGACAGCACAATGCCCTTGCGCAAGCGGAGTTCCGTAACCTCGTGTCTCGCGCCGTCCTCATGTATTATGAAAGCCGCCACGTTGTCCGAACCCACACCAGGCGGCATGCCTTCGAAGAAAAGCCCGCCCACCAAATAATATTTCTTACCGGCTGTCTGGGCAGAGCAAAGCCCTGCCCCCACAGCTACCAGAATCAGAAACAAAGAGAGAATTTTCCTTATCATAGTTGTTAGAGACTATTCACTTTTCAGCGTAATCGTAAGCTTGGGCTGCACCTTCACTTTGCCGGTAGCCATGCCTATATACGAAACAACCAATACAGCATCCTTAGAAGGTACAGAAAGGACAAAATTGCCATTGACATCGGTAACGCTTCCCGTAGTGGTACCTTCTATCAGAACAGCCGCACCGATAACAGGCTCACCCTGCTCATCCACCACTTTGCCTTCCACTTTCATATTGCCTTTGGCAATGGTCTTTTCTACAGCTTTAGTTTTTTTAGTAGTGATGTAAATCTCACCTTTTCCACCTGCCTCTTTCTTCACCTCAATGCCCTCAATATTCTCGGCAGGTATTAAATCATCGATAGTTTTAGTACCCAAGTCAACCTTTTCTCCATCAATATAGACAGTCTTTATTAAATCAAGACTACTCTTATGCTGTACTTTAGCATTCTCTGCCACCTCATTACCCCGGCGGATAACCATACCCGGAGTTCCTTGTTTCAGGGTTATCAGAACAACGCCATTCTGTCCCTCTTCTCCATATAAATCCGTGGCAGATTTATCTTTCAAAACCGTTACACGTTCTATCTTATCAGGATTCAATGCACTCATGACAGATGGCGTCACCTCTTTTCCATCCACAATATACAATGGCTCTTTCCCATTACCTGCATATCCTTCAACTGTAATACCATTGGCAGAAGAAGTTTTTTCAAGTTTGTCGTCGTCCAGCCTGAACATCACCGGCACCGTAAATTTCACAGCCACCGGCTGCCCCTTCTGTCTCCCCGGCTTCCACTTCGGCATAGTGTTTATCAATCGCAGCGCCTCGGCATCCATATCCTTATCCACAGAACGGAGCACCTTGGAGTCCTTGATGCTTCCATCTTCATCCACCACAAACTGGACAGTGACCCGTCCCTGCGTACCGTTCTCTTTGGCAGATGCCGGATAACGCATATTCGTCTTGATATAATCCATGAAAGCACTCATTCCGCCGCCGGGAAATTCCGGCATCTCCTCTGCCACCTCGAAGACCGAAGTTCCCTTCAACTGCTTGCGGACTTCCGCCGGTACATACTTCACATCGGCAGGCTTCGTAGTGTCACCTGCACTTTCCGCCACTTTTGTTTCTACAATTGCAGCCAAATCGTTAACTTTGACGCTTGAAATCTTCTCCACTTTATCGGAGACTTCGGGACGGGCAAAAGCTGTCACTGCAATGGCAGCTACCGGAAGTACATAAAGATACTTCAAACGTGCCCACGGGCTTGATTTTTCTTTTAACATCATAGTGATACGTTTTTTAAGTTTACTGTGATTAAAGCTGTTGGCCATAGAGTAGAGCCTTGTGCCGACAGCTTTTTTTATTAATAATAGTTGATACTGTTTTGCATCCACACCCTCCTTTATCACCGTTTCATCCGCTTCAAACTCATGAATATTCTGCAATTCCTGCTTCAGGAGCCATGATGCCGGATTGAACCACTGAAAGAAAATGCAGACATCAGCCACCAGCAAGTCCCAGGAATGGCGGTTATGGATATGGGCAAGCTCGTGGATAAGGATTTCCCGTCCGTTCTCCTCCAAGTCTTTCCGTGAAATGACAATATATCCCATCCAACTGAACGGAGCGATGTCACAGTTGTGTACAATCAAAGTAACGCGCTCTTTCCTGCCCGGTAAGTAGCTGCCGATATCCTCTTTTTTACCCGATTTCAGCAACATCAGTAACCGTACCAACGAATATACGTTGCGGAAGGCAAAGAAAACGATTCCTGCCAGATAGACAAGCAGCGCCACTTGTATCCAGGTGACTGTTGCCGTTTCAGCCCTTGCTCCGGCCTCAGTGGCATTCACTGCATCTGCCATCATCAGCAACTGCTCCAATGTCAGCATCGTCTGGTGCACTTCCGTCTCCTGCTTCACACTTACCTCTACCAAAGGCAATAGGCAGGACAACAGCAAAATGCCCAACAATGAAAAACGGTTGAAACGATGAAACGTCTCGCGTGCCAGCAACAAGCGATAAAACAAATAGAATATCGCCAGGCAAACAGAAGATTTGAGTATATAAACAAAAAACAGACCCATGGAATTATTTACTATTTAGGGATTTACGATTTACTATTTACAGTTACTTGGTCAGTTCATTCCGTAGCATCTCCACTCCGGGAAATCCGGTTGCTTTGTAGGAAATATCTCCTTCACGGTTCACGACGAAATAGGTCGGGATACCCGGATATTCGTACAGCTTTGCCAATGCCGTACTTTGCTCATTGCTAATGCGACAGTGAATACCGGGTATATCCGGTATCATTACTTTCCATTTTCCTTCAGGAGATGTTTCGTCGACAATATATAGATAAACCACCTCTTTCAGCTCCTCTTTCAACGGTTTCAGGCTTTTCATGGCCCGCATACAAGGACCACACCAGGTGTTCCACATATCCACCAGTACCATCTTGCCACGATAAGGACGAGTAATGACCTGCAACAAACTGTCTGCCGCTACCTCCTTTTCCACCTCAACAATCTTATATCCGGTCTTTCCCTTAGTAGCTTCCAACTCTGATTTCAGTTCGGCTTCAATCCTCCCGTTTCTCATCAGGAACAATTGCCTGAGGTCGGGAGAAGCGATGCTGTCCACCGTCCGACGCTCTTCCTCAGTCAAAGGCATGTACTTGCTCAGATTACGGGAAGCACGCCCGGCAAGAAGCATGTCCGGCCAAAGAGGGTCTTGCACAAACTTATCCCGGAAATTTCCGGTAGCGGTCTTCACAAAGTCCGTATAATAATTGTAATATTTCTGTTCGGGGGTATGCAGAATATCCAGTTGCAGTATTTCCTTGAAGTATGAGGTACTGTCCACCGTCATGTCCGCCCTTTTCACCCCCTTCCTGCCCGAAAGCATCGGGGCATAACTAAGGTTACTCTTGTAATTATAGATAAGGCTGAACAGATTCATATCCAGATTTGCCCGAATATAAGTACGGCAAGCCTGGCTCATATCCTTGTTTTTTACAAGTTTCTTTTGCATATCTTCATAATGCCTGAACAGATACTTTTTATATGCCTGCGGAGTCATCCCACAAATATCTGCATAAAAATCATCAGCTCCCGATAAGCTTTTCATTTCACCGAACCGCAGCAACTCGGTATTCAGACCGGCATAGTCTCCTTCAAACCAAACACAGTTGTCCGTTACACCATCCCTTTTCCGGCTTAAAAGACGGCTTTGCGAATAGAATATTTCAGGCAGATTGATTGTGACATCCAGTTCTCCACCCGGAACGAGAAACAATTCTATTTTCGAACGGGATATCCACAGCGTAGCACCGCTCGGCAACAGCACCTCTGTCTCATAACGGAACGTGCCATCCTCCGCTATCTTCAAGTCCTTACCGGTGAAATACATGAAGAACCAAGGCGAGTCATAGTAGCGTAACGTCACTCCATACTCCGGTTTATACCCCAATATCTGCCCCTTTATGACAGTCTTTCCCATATTCAATTCCGGTCCGGGCAATGGCAAAACCTCATCCGGTTTCTTATTCCGCAAACGTTCGGGAATATCCACCCGAGGTTTCTCTCCGTTGAGCTGTATACCATAAATTACCCATCCTTCATCACTGTCCGGTGTCTCTACAAAATCAAAGCTCTCAGTATCCATCGGAAGCGGACTAAACTTCAAAACAGCAGTCATTTCACCGGAAGCGGGAATATGCGTCCATTCATCCCTGGCAAAACCGGTATTTCCCAAATATCCGTAATCCTTTCCGGATGCCCGCAACACAGCTGTCGAATCAATCCTGACCCTATCGCCCTGCATGCCATAAAGCCTCACCGCCAGCCAGGTCGTATCTTTTCCAAGCGTCACTTGCTCCACTTCAATGCTACGCGTATTGCATGCCATGAAATAGGGTACCTTTACGATTTTCTTTGCCTGCAATCCGCAGCAAATACTTACCAGCAGCAAACAAACCAATCCGATGTTTTTCATAAGCCAGAGTTATTAGAGTCTCAACAATCTCAGTCCCTTCCCTTTTCCACGTCTTGTATCAACTGCTTCAGTTCTTCCAGGGATATATCCTCTTCCTTCACCAGAGACGACACTGCGCTGAGATAGGAATTATTGAAATATTTGCTGATAACGTTCTTCAGTGTCCGCTTGCGAAAATCCTCCTCGCTGACCACCGCATAATACTGATACGTGTTGCCGTACGTATGATGGCTCAGGAATCCCTTATCCTCCAATCCTCTCACAATGGTGGACAAAGTATTGAAATGTGGTTTCGGCTCTTCATAGAATGCCAGCATTTCCTTCACAAACAAGGGTCCCTTTTCCCAGAAAAAGCCCATGATTTCTTCTTCTTTTGCAGTCAATCCTTTCATAACATTCTTTGTTTTCTGCAAATAACTAAATTATTTAGTTCAAAAACTAATTTCTCTCGTTAAATAAAACTAAAGCTTTTAGTTTATTCGGCAAACACCAGTCTCCAACCGTCTCCCGACAAGCAAAATACCTACTAATAGTGATTGCAGTTCTCGGATAAAAGCCGTTACTTTGCGCACGAATCAGAGAATTAAAAACAATAACATACAATGAATGAGCAACATAAGTACCGCTCCACGGACAAGATGAGCGACCTCATCTGTGACAATTACTCCTTATTAATGGTGATGAGCCGCTTCGGACTGTCATTAGGATTCGGAGACAAGAGCGTGAAGGACGTCTGCGAAGCACAAGGCGTCGATTGCCCTACATTCCTCGCCGTAGCCAACTTTATCAGCGAAGAACAATACTCTTACAGCGGCAATGAAAGTGATTTTTCCATTCCCGCCCTTATGGATTATCTGAAGCGTGCCCACACATATTTCCTCGACTTCAACCTGCCGGCCATCCGCCGCAAACTCATCGAAGCCATCGATTGTTCCAGTACAAACGATGTAGCCTACCTCATCCTGAAGTTCTTCGATGAATATGCCAAGGAAGTACGCCGCCACATGGAATATGAAAACCAGGCCGTATTCACCTATGTAGAGCAATTACTCCAAGGCAACCTATCGGACGAATACAACATCGCCACTTTTGCCAGCAAACATAATCAGATAGATACCAAACTGAAAGAGCTGAAGAACATCATCATCAAATACTACCCGGAAAAGGAGAACAACAATCTCCTGAATGCGGTCTTGTTCGATATATTCAACTGCGAACAAGACCTTGCCACCCACTGCCAGGTAGAAGATTATATGTTTGTTCCCGCCGTAGCGCAAATAGAAAGGAAACTGAAAAATGAACAATAATACTTCTTTGAAGATTGTCATTGCAGAAACTTCGGTCATCATCCGGAGTGGTCTGACGGCTGTTTTGAAGCGTATTCCCAACTTGAATGCACACCCTATTGAAGTTTCTTCTCCGGAATCGCTGCAAAACTACATTCACATGCATCCGGCAGACATTATCATCATCAACCCCACTTTCGGTGGCTGGTTCGACCTGCCCGCCTTCAAGGCAGAACACGGAAAATCCGGTATCAAGTACATTGCTATGGTATGCTCCGTCATCGACAACAACATATTGAAGGAATATGACGAGAACTTCGCCATGTGCGATGACGTAGATGTCATCGCCTCCAAAATCAACCACTTGCTACACACCGAGGAGGAAGAAGAAAAAGACAGCGAACAAGAAACCCTGAGCCAGCGCGAAAAGGAAATCATCACCTGCGTTGTGAAGGGCATGACCAACAAAGCCATCGCCGACAAACTCTACCTCTCCATCCATACTGTCATTACCCATCGCCGTAACATTGCACGCAAACTGCAGATACATTCTCCGGCAGGGCTCACCATCTACGCTATTGTCAACAAGCTGGTAGAATTGAGCGACATCAAGGACTCTCTATAAGATTCTTCCGGCAACCGTTTCCCTACCCGCTGCGGCCTATAGGGAAAAACCGGATGAATCCCTTGCAAAAGTATGCTCCTCCATACGGGAAAAGCCCTCTGCCTATTGATTAAGGTTTATCTTGTGCCTGAAGACAAAGCTCATCCCCTATGTCATCCCTCCCCATCCTATGACTCTTTATGCCCCACAAGTATCCTTATCCAACCTTACCCACAGTATCCGTCACGCCATACACAAATCCCCGCTTCACGATATCACATCGGGAAGCGGGGATCCTTTTATCTTCATAAAAGTGGTTACGTAATTATGACTAACTAATTCATTCAAATCTGATGTTGCAAAGATAAGGCATCGGCAGACAGTACGCAATCACTTAAATTAGGTATAATAAAACAAGTCAGTCATCATAAATAGGTAGAACCACCCACAAATCAGGCATTGGCATAGCTGTGCATTCCTCCAAGGATGTAGTTCACCCCGAAATAGGTCATCAGGACTGTCAGAAAGGCGGCAACCATATAGATATGGAAGAATAACGGACTGCGGAAAATGCGCAGGCTGCGCGCATGGAACGCCGCTCCATAAACCATAAAGGTAATCAGCGCCCATACTTCCTTCGGGTCCCAAGCCCAATAACGCCCCCAAGAAGCATTGGCCCAAACCGCACCCAGAAAAATGCCGGCTCCCAAAAAGAAAACGGCGGGATAAAGCAGCAATCGGCTGAGCAGCATCAACATCCGGGCTGAACGGCGAAGACACAATGCCAGTATGCCGTTCAGCATCATAAAGGCAAACAAAGCATAAGACATCATTATCAACGACACATGCGTACTGAGCCACGGAGAAACGAGCACGGGCATCAAGGGAGTGATTTGGGGATTCATCTGTCCCAAATAGGACACCAGTAAGGCAAAACCTGACAGCAAAAAACCGAAAGGCACCATAAACGGGAAGCGCCGCCGAAACAGACAAGCCAGGAACAGCGCACACAATGCCATGAACTGCATCGTTTCGTATCCATTACCCAACGGGATACGCCCGCCGATGTACCACCTCAGACCATACCCGAAGAGCTGAAAGAGAAACGCCGCATAAAGAGAAAACGGGAAAAAAGTATCTGCCAAACGCGAAGAGAAAGAGAGCGCTACAATCCTACCGGAAGAGTCTGACAATGCCGACGAACGGCGCAGGCCGCGATACAGCAGACGGAAGAAAGCCAGCATCCCCACCGTAAGGTTGAACATGAACAGCAATTTGCTGAAAGGAATACGGTTATACAGCAATTCGGCTTGTATTTTAGTATCGGAAACAGGCTCCACACTCCCGTCTTCCGGCAAAGGACGAATCAATGTACCATTTTGGAGCATCAAAATCAGTCCCACCTTTTCATCCGCCTCTACAATGGCCTTTTCCAGAGAAGTCATTTTCTGATGATGGTCTTGCTTCCCCTTCCAGAACTTCTGCAAGCGATACTTCTCACCGTCGAACAAATCAGCCAGACATGCATAGGGTGTCTCCAAATGAAGCAGGCGACGGAGTGCCTCGTTTTTGATATAAATCATCGGCTCATTCTGCCAAACTTCCGGACGCAGAAGCCATCCACCAATCACCTGCTCCGGCGTCATGCCTCCATAAGACGGTTTTCCCGTCAGTTTCAGTACAAAATCGCGCGCAAGGGTATTGAAAGGAACCACACGGTCATTATAAATCACCTGCTTACGGGCAAGACTATCCGCCTGCTTGCGTGCCAGTGCCGGAAGGCTTCTCTTCTGCGCATGTACCCCACTTCCCAGACACAGCAACAATAGGACAAACATTCCTCCCTTCTTCAACAACGGATGCCTCAGCAGCCTGCGGAACTCTCCTCCCCGGCTGACCAGCATCCAGAGCATGGAGACACCTAACAAGAGGTATCCACTATAGGTAATCCCTATCCCCCACGGGTCATAATTCACTGTCAGCCAGCTCCCCTGCATATCCTCATCAAAGGAAGACTGATAAAAGCGGAACCCCTGCCGTGAAAGAATACGGTTCATGGAGACGGGCGTCTCACCGTGAATATAGCTGATATAATCTGCAGGAGCATCCGTACCCGGATAGTACTCAATCCGGAAACTGTCCAGACGTAAGGTGAACGGTAACTCTACAACCTGCCTGCCGTCTTGTTCCAAAAAGCAGTTCACCTCACTGCCGACAGTAAGATGCACATATCCTTTCCGGCCACAAAGAAACGTAGTCATGGCTCCCGCCAAAATCACGAGGAAGGAGCCATGCAACAACAACGTCGGGAGATGCCGCCACAACCGCAGTCTTACAAGCACAACAACAGTCATCGCAGCAAGGGCTCCCCACAAACAACAGAACCAAATCGTATGATAAACATGCTTTTCTACAAAATCCGTACTGCACGTCTGCTCTACAAACGTAGTTGCAGCAAGCATGAGCAGCAAACAACCATAAACAGCTATGAGAAACTTTTTCAATTAAGAGCTATCAATTAAAAGTAAAAAATCAATATGGAGCAAACTCCTTGTTTTCTAAAGACCTGACTCCCATACATTCCATCTCTATCAGCCAACCCGGACGACATACGGGAGCATATACAAACACTCTCGGAGTATCCGGAAAACGCTCGTCATACATTCCTTTGACCACGGTATAGTCAGCAACATCCCGCAGATAAACAATCATCTGTCCTAAATCATCAAACGTACAGCCAGCCTCTTTCAACAAAGCCTCCACATTCTCCCACATACGTTCCGTCTGCTTGCGAATGTCTCCGGGACATACCACCTCACCTTTATTATTGATGCTCGCAGTACCCGAAATAAACACCTGGCGACGGTCGCCATAATCCACATACGTACCTCGCTCGAAACTCACACCGTATTCGTATGTGGGATTCAGATGTGTCGGTGCGTAAAGGTAGTGAATTTGTTCAGATTTCAAACCATCTACAGCATAAGTATCCATCTGAACCGTCACTTTTGGGTCGGCATGACGGCCACCGATACCGGTACTGGAAATATAATGAGTCTTCTCCGTCAAGTCCTGGGTAACAAACACCTCATTACGCGCCTTCACCACTCCGGCATAATTCACATCCACGTTCTGTACAAAGAACCAGGTACGTATGCAATTATCAGCCAGCTTACAGCCCTGTTCCATCAGCTGCATCACATAGTCATTCAACAGCAGACGGGTCTGGTATTCCGAATTGGCAGCACGATTGAAAGAGCCGCCTCCCCAAAGGTGACGGTAGGCGCCATGTCTCACTTCGAACAATCCGTTATGAAGCACCTGTGTTTCCACACCTTTCTGCAGATAGACCCACAGTGCAATCTTTGTACCGTTCAACGGCGGCTGCTCTACCACGGAGAGTGCACAATCCGAACATTCTGCCGAAAGCGCCAGTAGCATATCTGCCTGATTGGCGGCGTCACTTAGAAAGTAGCGTTTAAAGATGGCAACAGCACCTTGTAGTTCACTTTCACGCAGTTGGCAGTAAGTGTCGACCACCGCATTCAGCTGTTCTTCATAAGTCGCTTCCGGTCTGGTGGCATGAATCATTACATGATATTCCGAAACACCCGCTTCTACCTCATATTTAAAGATTTCGGTTAAGGTATTCTCCGATTGATTAGTTTGTTGTTGTTTATCTTTCATATTAAATATCAATTAGTCGTTGTTGTTCAAAAAAGTACCGGTATTACCAGTAAGGCCCATCATTATTACGGCTGTGCACCATCGTCAATCCAGTTGCCAATCAAAGACTGCATATCAGATGAGGTTATCATCTGAGAATGGTCTATACGCCAATCCGAGCTGATGTCCGTACCCAATATGAGATGCAAGACACTTTCTGACGCATTACCGGGCATAACCCTCATTTTACCGTCCACCGTCGTTGAAGCCCGGTTGACCAGATCAGCATGGCTATGTCCTTCCAGCAGATTCAAGCCACCACCCGGAGTGGTGCTAAGACCATGGCAAGCCGTACAAGTGGCATTGAATATTTTTTGTTGAATGGCATTGTACATACTTGCATCAACTGTTCCTGCATCCATAAGTATAGTATCAGCGATTTCAGTACATTCCATTGCCACCAAACTGACAATGCGCTTCCTCAACTTATTGATTACACATAGCTCGACAGTTGTCACCTCATCCGTTATGCCGGACATTGTCAACTGGATTTCATCATTATCCGATTCGGATGCCGGAACAACCTTTGAAACAATGGCATAATCGCTTTCATCATCAAATCCTGCCACTACCACACTATAGTCGCCCGACCACTTATCCACACCACTAATCCGGCCTGTCATCTTCACTGTGCGTCCTTCACCCGTGGCCACTACGGCATTCTCATAAATTCTCCCCTCATCGCATGCATGCAGACCTATAAGAAGCACGGGCAGAAAAAAGAAAAGAATGTATTTTTTCATAGACGAATCCTTTCCTGACTTCATTTAGAATGTATATTGAAGCATCACCGTGGCAGAGTGAGTGGCCAGACCTAAATTATCATTATCACGGTCGAGCTGCGTGTCGTGTCCCCAACGGGCTACATACTGATACATTGCCTGCAATTTCAGGTTGCATCCTCTGAAAAAGTAATTCATACCTACAGCAGGCATATTCAGGAAACCGTCGTCATCCGTACCGTTACGATTGAAGATATCGTAGCGTGCGGCAAGCTGTAGGCGGGGAGCGACAAAGTAACCACCTTGCACATAACCGCCTAAAAAGCTATACGATTCATTTATCTTTTGCCGTTTGGTGAAACCTACATTCATATAATAAGCTTCAGCCGCCAGATAGAGCTTGTTCTTCAACATGGCAAATTCCAACCCCACACGGGTATCATTGGTACTCTCATTTTCACTCTCCACATTGATAGAACCCGAAAGACCGAATAATATCTTATCCTCGTTCAAACGGTTAGGATTACCTTGTGTGGAAGGCATCACCCCCTTGGGCATATAAGTCAGACGTCCGGCATACAGCAATGAAGGGATATGCCAGTCATCACTCATCGTCTTTGAAGCTGTATTCACGGAAGCTCCGGTTCCATTGAACAAGCCGACTTCATAACCGAACTTATCTGCCACCAGACCGTGAATTTCAACACCCAGGTCAAATCCCGTACCGATATTAGGCGTCACGGCATTCAACGAATAAGGCAAAATTACAGAAGACGTCAGAGAAACCGGCAACTGGGGAAGCAGTGTTTCGCCAAGAGTTGTCAGATAGGCATGCGAGAATGGAGTCTTGAACTTTCCGACACGAATCGCAAATTGTTTTTTCAGCTGTACATCAAACCACGCCTGCTGTAACAGCGCTCCTCCACTTGCAGCAGCATTGATGGACAGATTGAAAGCTACTTTTCCAAAAGCCTTGCCAGTAAAGCCAAGT
This sequence comes from Bacteroides sp. AM32-11AC, assembly GCF_003603515.1. Classification (NCBI taxonomy): domain Bacteria; kingdom Pseudomonadati; phylum Bacteroidota; class Bacteroidia; order Bacteroidales; family Bacteroidaceae; genus Bacteroides; species Bacteroides sp. AM32-11AC. The sequence goes on from NZ_QTNH01000019.1 coordinate 56,928, forward strand.
ACGGCATAAGGAATGGAAAAACCCGAATTGGCAATATTATCTTGGTTATAAGCCTTATCCAAGCCTTCATCATCATACCAATTGAAATTAGCACTCGTTTGTACCAACAGATAAGGCTTGAAAACAAAGTCACCTTTCTTTGTTTCAATGGTAAAACCTTCTCTTCCGGCCAATGACACTACACCATTCTCCGTATCTTCCTCATGTTGCGCCATAGCGGTCAAAGGCAAAACAGCCAGCATGGCGACATATAAAAATTTCTTCATAATTACTTTTTATATAAAGCTTATTAGTTCTAAAGTGAATTTAAAAATGCAATCAGGGCATCACGGTCATCCTTGCTCATGTTCTTAAAGAGATTTTTCGATGCTTCTCCCTCTCCCCCATGCCACATTATGGCTTCAACAAGATTGCGGGCACGGCCATCGTGCAAGAAGTAGGTATGTCCGTTTACCTTTTCCTGAAGCCCGATACCCCAAAGCGGAGTAGTGCGCCATTCATTGCCACGCGCCAACCCACTTACATAGTTATCATTCAGACCGACTCCCATAATTTCGGAGCCCATATCATGCAGCAAAAAATCCGAATAGGGGTGAATTGTCTGACTTCCCAACCATGGCAAACGGGTACCGTTCAACAGCACGGAGCCCCGAGGCTTGGTATGCAACGTGGTGACATGGCAAAGATGGCACTTGGCTTTATAGAAATTCTGTTCTCCCCTTATCACCTGCGGGTCATTCACATTACGCCGTGCAGGAACACCAAGACTCTGCATATACAAGTCAACATCTTCCATATCTTCTGTAGAAACATCCAACTGGGCATAAGAAAGCCCCATCATGCTGCCTTGATTCACCTGGGACTGCCCCTCGCATATCTCTTCCGGATAGCGGCTATTGGTAACACCCATATCACTTGAAAAACCAAGTTCAACAGTCAAATCCGCATGTTGAGCCTTATTTCCCGACAGCCCCAAGCTTCTCACACCACGTTCGGTAATGTAATTGCAACGGCCACTTATACCATACTCCGGATAATTACTTTTTGCAGCAAGCGCTTCAATCTCCGTAGGTTCCAAAGCCATCATTTGCCCCATACCGACATGTCTCAACGGGATACGCACCGTACAGAACATATCTTCAGGCTTTATACTGTCAGCATACCATTCGGATATGGAATAAGCCGGTCTGCAAAGTTCATACTTCTCTCCGTCGGGAAAGGTAAAAGTCTCATAAGTATACTCCACAGAAAGCTTCCCCTCCGGTTTCACTCCATAAATTGCCTGGTCATGGAGGACACGACCATAATCCTGAAAAAACGCACCATTCTTGCGGCTTATATAAACCAGCATCGAGGAAAACCCGTAACTACCCGATCCACCTTCACTCCACAGCGTCGGTTTGGTACGGCCAGCATTACGATGACAACTGCCACAAGAATACCCCGCATAGACCGGGCCAAGACCACCTCCCATGCCATTGCTACTCGTACGCACATCATCGTAAAGCCCGTCACCATCATTAAAGCGACTGTTGTAAACACCCGACACCCAGTCTGCCGGTGAATCATAGGCCTTGGATGAATTCATGAAGATTGTGGACGTTCCGGCAGACAGAGCGTATCCTTCAGGAATCTCTATATCCAACACGTCAATCCCATCATCATCACAAGCAGTCAAACCTGCCGACAAACAAAGGAGAAGACATGAATATCTCATTAAACGATTCATCATCTTTATCTACTTTTTAATAATGGCATATCCAAACATGCCAAAGAAGTAAAGGCAGGATTCTCCAAATCCTCCCCTTTACTTCTTGAGTATTGTTTATAAATAATTCTTATTTAACTGTACGAGGCTTGCCATCCTTGAAAAGCAGGAATTCCAAAGTATGGAATCCGCGTACATTTTGGGCAGATTCAACTTTTGCATCATCATCACCCTCGCTCCATTCCAAATCGCCCCATTTCTGGGAATTCAGAATCTGGACAATGGCGTTCTGGTCCAAAGGCCAACTATCCATATTCGGGTCAAGCCCCAGCTCATCCACCGGCCCAAATAGGAACGCCTCACTTTCCTCCCAAGGTTCACGGGCTGTTATCCAAGCATTGCATGCCGTCTCAAAAGCACTGTTAGAGGGATTGTTGGCAAGAGCCACCACAGCGTCATACAGCGTACTATTCTTCTCCTTCAAATCCTTATAGGTAGGCAAAACCACAACATTGACATAATTTTCAACAATCGGGTCAAGTGCTTCATTGCTGTTAATGGTGCTATTGTCCCTGATATAAGGTTTCAACTCCTTATCCAATACACTTTCCAGTTCTTCACAAGCCTTGATAGCCGCTACCGTTTCCTGACTGTTGATATTATTACGGAAAGGTTGGGGAATAGCCTGAATAGCCGATGCTGCCGTAGTGATAGCTGCCGACACTTTCGTATCCAACTCCGCATTGACTCCAGCCACCAATTTTGAAATTGACTTGTCGCTCACCTTACCGTCCAAAGAGCCGTAATAGGCATTGCGGATTGAGTAAATATTATTGGTATAATCATCACGGGAATGCCAGCTATACCATGACTCAACAGCATAGAGGGCCTCTATAACATTGTTTGCCATATATTTATTATATGGATCACCAATCTTCGTCTCACCTACCTCATTGGAGATTTCAACACAACCGTCGATAACCTGCTCTATACAGTTCCAGGCACTTGAAAAGTTATAGGCACCATTATGAGCTTTGAAGGAAGTTGCAAAACTTGCCCCACCCTTATAACTCGTATTCCAAGAATCATAAAGATTGGTGGCATCTGTCTTCAACAAAGCCGCCACATTTCTCATGTAGTTGTGCCAACTTGCCGCATTCTCCGAATTATACTCAATGTCAGCAGGATTAACTGTACTGTTGTCATCATCATCGCTACAAGCAGTAGCCGTAAATGCCAGCCCTAATACCAAAGCTGTCGCATAAAAGAAATTTTTCTTCATCTGTATAAAATTAATTGATTACTATTCATCTACTTCTTGACAAACCAACCGATATAGGCAATACCGATCGAAAACTCATTTTCACTATTATACTTGCCAGTTCCAAAAACCTTGTTTGTTCCGATTTGGCGGGTAGTGTAATCAGCCTTTACCACCAGATTAGGCAAGGCATACCAATTCAATCCGGCAGTCCACATGCTTACCTGACAACGTTTCTCCATTATCTGGCTGGCCTCTCCCTTTTCTTGCGGATTATAATATTCATAACGTGCAAAGGGGTAGATAACCGGAACTTTCCTGTTTCCTTTGAAGAAAGCGCTGATATTCAAACCGGCCTCGGCTGCATAACTGACTACATTCTTTGCAATGGGGGTTATACGGCTGTAAGGAGATTTATTCGACAATTTGGTATTTGCCTCACTAAGCTTCGCTGAATTACCCAAATTTCCGTATACCATATTGGCACGGGCAACCACATATTTATTACGGTATTGGGCATCTGCCGTATAAATTCTTACCGGAATCTTACCGGTAGACGAATAAGTATCCGCTTTGTCAGAATTGGAACCGGCATCAGCGCAGTAATAGAACGAAGCACCTATACGCAACCCCGGAACCCCCTTATAGTCCAGACGAGCCACATAGCCCGGTGAAGTAAAGTTGTCTTCTTCAAAGATGCCTTGTTTGCCACTTGCTATCCAGGTGTTACGGTCAAAGCCATTGGCATTCAGACCGGCCACTATCATGGCCTGATAATCAAAGCTGGCATATCCTTTTCCAAAAGAACCAAAAAACTCGAGTCCGTTTTCATGCCACGTAGAAGGAAGGATGGTTGTCTCTCCTTCCGGCCGATAAGTTCCAAAGAAATTGATTGGTTCATGATGGGCGTTGGTCAATCCTACCGGGACAATGATGTGACCGGCACGTATGTTGAATTGTGGAACAATTAAACGGGTAATGTGGAATTGCTCGATAGCCACTTCGCCACCCTTTTCCACTTCCGTTTCATACTCACCGTTTTCCGTATTCTCAAGTTCATAAGCAGTACCCGTACCACCGGATTCAAACTCGATTTCAGCACCGAGTATCCATTTGGAATTGAACTTGTAATCCAGAGCCAACACGAAACGGGGTATAGAAATTGTATTCCTATGTTTGTCTGGATTGCCTTCAGGCGCACCATAGAAACGGTTAATACCATAATCCTTAAAACTTGCAACCATTTCTCCGTATCCACCGAAACGGAATTTCTTGTAGTTGTCGCCATCATTCGCTACTTTTTCCTTTTTCTCTTTGTCCGTTGAAATTTCCGTACTCTCTGCTGCAGAAGTAACTTTTTCAGGTTCAGCAGCCTGCAAAGCATTGGCAGAAAGCAGAAAACATAAAACGAATAAGCCTGTTAATTTTCTCATCTTTTATCTTAAATTTTATTGGGGCAAAGGTAGAGGTAGTTAAAAAGGAGAACAATACCTAAAAATTACGAAAAGAAGAGAAAGAGTAACCATTAGTAGGTAATGGCAGATTTATAACAACAAATAAAGATGAGAAAGGAGGGTAAGTGGTAAAAAGGACTATTAAAATGCTAATCCACGTAACGAGCACGATAAGCAGGGCCGTACCTTCCAGAATACGGTCAAGCACAGTGGGTTGAAAACGGACATTAGGGCAATTCTTGCCGGAATAAGGACCAAGATTAATCATATTATCTACGATTTAGAATCTGTTATTACGAATCCTCCTCTGCTTTCTCTTCAGACGGAGGAGGATTCTTGGACTTCTTCATCCGCCCACTCTTCCGCAATGCTTCAGCGATAATCCACTGAAGCTGTCCATTGGTACTACGGAACTCGTCGGCTGCCCATTTTTCAATGGCATCCATCGTTGCAGCATCCACACGGAGGACAAAGCTTTTGGTTGAAGTTTCTTTTTTAGCCACTATTTATTTACTATTTAACAATTTACGATTTACGATTGAAGTTACTTTGATATAACCAAGTACCAATCAAAGAGTATTCTGCTTGCCCCGCACGAAGGAGGCAATGTCATCCATAACATATGCTGGGACGGGCGAAGCATGGCTATACTCAAACGGAGTCGCCTTGCCGCTGCCTTCCTGCAACAAGTGATTCAATTTCGGATAAGATTTGAAATATGCATTCTTGCAGCGCAACAAACCGGAACGCCATAAACCGAAGTCTTCCATAGTCACCTGATAATCTCTCTCCCCTTGAAGAACAAATATAGGCAGCTTTAGTTTAGCGGCAACTTCCACCGGTTTGTAAGCATTGGCAAACAGCCAATATGAGCGGGGCTGCCCCAATGGCAAGGAAATCGTTTCATCAAACTCTTCCGTACCAAGCTTTTTGACATTAGCCAACTGTTGTTTCAGCTCATCAAGTTGAACCTTTACATTGACTGAAGAATCCGTCAAAGAAGAGGTATAATAAAACTGTTCCTCAAGAGCATCTTCAAGCGATCTTGCCAGTCCGGCAAGGATAATGATACCTGCCAAACCTTTCGAACGCCCGGCAATACGGGGAGCCAATGTACCTCCCAGGCTGTGCCCCAACACATACACACTGTCAGGAGCCAGCTCGGGCAAAGCCCTTACCTGCTCCACTATGGCAACGGCATCGTCCACGGCCTCAGTATCATAATCGAGTTCGCGACCGGCAGGAACGCAAGCCGCACCATATGCCTTTGTCCGTTTTTCATAGCGGACGACAGCAATGCCGCGTTTCGCCAATCCCCAGGCAAGGTCACGGAAAGGCTTGTTGGGACCTATCGTCTCGTCACGGTCGTGAGGACCGGAACCATGTACCAAAATAACACAAGGAACCCTGCATGCATCCGGACCGACTGCCCGCTTGGGCAAAGTCAACGTTCCGGGAAGCTTGTAGCCGTCGGCTCCCAGCGTAATATCCCTTTCATCCATCTTTGTCTTGTCATAGGCTACCGGTTGGGCAGTGCTGGCAGCAGGCGCAGGTACCAATCGGATTGTGTTCAGCGCCCCGTCAGCATCAAAAGCCACCAGAAAGCGGAGATTATAGCGTTCAAACTCCACATCGGAATAATAGATAGTAATTCCCTGGGCAGAATCGGTCTTCCATTCGCCTTTTGATATGGATTTACCGAACATTTTCTCCGCCTGCCGGAAAGAATCATTGAAGAGTGCCGGAGCCAGCTTCTCCTGCAACTCCCGGTTCAATGCCGCATGGATACTGTCACCTTGCCCTGCCACAAACAATTCATAAATGTGCTGCGCGCGCGCAGTATTCGCATCTTGTGCAAAGCCCCCATATACATTGCCCAGCAAGAGCAGTATAAGAGCCCATCGTCCTATAACCCCCATCTCTTTCATCCGTATCCTTTATCAATGGTTCAACGTTCCCGTATTGACTACCGGTTGTGCAGCCTCGTCCGCACAAAGCACTACCAACAGATTGCTGACCATTGCTGCTTTCTTGTCTTCGTCCAGTTCAACAATTTCTTCTTCAGAAAGTTTATGGAGCGCCATTTTTACCATAGAGACTGCCCCTTCCACAATCTTCTCGCGTGCCGTAATGATGGCGGATGCTTGCTGGCGACGCAGCATCACAGCAGCAATTTCGGGTGCATACGCCAGATAGTTGATGCGGGCTTCCACCACTTCCATACCCGCCATGGCCAGACGCTCGTTCAACTTCTGTTCCAACTGCTCATTGATTTCCTCGCCACCGGAGCGAAGCGTCAGTTCCTCCGTATCAGCCTCATTATCATCATAGGCATACTGACCGGCAACTTGACGAAGGGCGGCATCACTCTGTATCTTCACAAAGTTCTCGAACGCATTCATACGGTTGGCCACCGCATTACCAAGGCTCACCTGGTTGGCATTGCCTGCTGTGGGAGTGGATGCAGCCATCGTCTGCGAGTCAATCTCAAACATGGCTTTATAAGTATCTTTCAACTTCCACACCAATACCAATCCTATAAGTATGGGATTGCCAATCTTATCATTCACCTTTATCGGCTCCACATCCAGATTGCGTGCACGAAGCGAAAGCTTCTTCTTATTAAGAAAAGGGTTTACCCAGAAAAAGCCGGTCTCCTTGAACGTCCCTTTATATTTGCCAAAGAACACCATGGCACGCGCCTCGTTCGGCTCCAGCTCCATATAGCCGGCAAACAGAATGAACCATACCAAACACAAACACACCGAAAGGATCAAGGTAGGCACAGAAATGAGAAATCCAAAGATTATCACCGCCGTAAGCACTACCAAATGAAGGAACAAGGCCAGAAAGCCATTCATCTTGAAACCACTGAAACCACACTCTTTTGTTTCCATATTCTATAAATTTAATTGATATCATAATGATATCACAAATATATCAATTAAAATTAGAGAAGTACAAAGAAACAAGGGAGTTAACATATAGTATTAAGGATTATTAAGAACATGTATTCCCAGTATATAAAAATTCCGCTTGAGGGTCATAACTCACCCTCAAGCGGAAAACTTTTTTTGACTCTGTCAGTGATGTATCAAGGCTGAATGACAAAAGACCGGCGCAGCAAATCAGCAGTTTGCGAGCTACCGCCCACCATCAGTTCATAACTGCCTTCGGAAACGCACATGGTATTGCTTTGCGGATTCCACCACACCAACTCTTTATCACCCAAATCAAACTCTACATCGACCGTCTTTCCTGCCGGGATATGTACCCGCTTGAAAGCACGCAATGCCTTGCTCGGTCCTTCTACATCATCGTTTTTCTTCAAATAGACCTGCACAACCTCTTCACCGTCACATTTGCCGGTATTGGTTACGGGGACACTCAATCTCAATTTCTCACCGGACTTTATATTATCCGAACCAAGCACCACAGCACCATAGCTGAAAGAGGTATAGCTCAATCCATGACCGAAGGGAAAAAGCGGTTCCTGGGTCATGTAACGGTAAGTCCGGCCGGTCATGTTATAATCCTCAAAATCCGGGAGCTGAGACACATTGCGGTAGAAGGTCACTGGCAAGCGTCCTGCCGGATTGTAATCGCCGAACAATACTTCGGCTACAGCCGTACCGCCTGCCTGACCGGGATACCATGCCTGCAGAATGGCTCCACACCTCCCGGTTTCCGGCTCCAGACCGATGGGAGAACCCGAACAGTTCACCAACACCACCTTTTTGCCGGCACGGTGCAAGGCGGCAATCAGTTCCCGTTGGACAGCAGGCAACTCGATATCGGTACGGTCACCTCCTCTGAATCCGGGAAGCTCAACACCCATCTCCTCGCCTTCGAGGTTCGGAGAGACTCCTCCCACAAAGACCACGATATCAGCATCCTTTACACGCTCCACAGATTTCCTCACATCCACTTCATTCTTAAATCCAAGGTCGAAGTTCAGCAGTGCATCGCTACGGAAATATTCAAAATCCAATTCAACGTCATACATTTTTCCTGCTTGTACCTGCAAAGTATAAGCACTCTTCTGCCCACCGTGCTGATTGGAGAATCCTCTCACTTCCTCCCCATTTATCCGCAATCTCCCTGAGCCATAAGCATAAATGTCAAAGACCACCTCTCCCGACTGGTCGGGAGTGAATACGCTGTTGTAGGTAGCCGAGAAGTCGGTAAGGTTCACACCCGGAGCAAAAACCGTGGCACCGGATGTACAGAAATGGAAAGGAGTGGTCACTTGGGCAGTAGTGACTGGCTCACCGTCACGAGTCACGTTATTCCAGTAGCGTGCACTGAATCCGGGTTTCCCGTCGGCAGTCTTGCAACGGTTGAAGACGCTCTGTATCTGAGCTCTCTCCACCCATCCGCAGCCTTGTTCATAAATAAGCCGGTCATCACTCCCCAAAGCTTTTCTAATTCCGTCCAGAATGGTAACTGTGTGCGGAGGCATACCGTTATAATTTCCCCATTGCATCACAGAATCATTGGCATTCGGACCCATCACGGCTATAGTCAGACCTCCACGCTTCAACGGCAAGGTATTATCCTTGTTCATAAGCAGTGTCATTGACTTGCGCGCCATGTCGAGCGCCAGAGAATCGTGTCCGGCAGAAGCCACCACAGAAAAAGGAATGCCGGTCCAGGACACCTTCTCCGGCTCGTCCATTTCACCCAAGGCAAAGCGGGCCGTCAAAAGGCGCTTGACTGCTACATCCACTGCTTTTTCATCAATCTTTCCCTGCTTCACCGCTTCTACCAGGGCCTCGTAACTCGAACCGCATTCCAAGTCAGTCCCACTCAACACCGCAGCCGCCGAAGCGGACTCTGCATCAAGATGCGTCTTATGACCATAATCTCTGTAAAAATCGGCAATAGCTCCACAGTCCGAAAGGACAATACCGTCAAATCCCCACTCATCGCGCAAAATCTGCATCAGCAGGCGGTCGCTACCGCAACAAGGATCGCCCTCAAAACGGTTGTAGGCACACATCACCTCCTTCACTTTTCCTTCTTTCACCAAAGCTTCGAAAGGAGGAAGATAAGTTTCATACAAATCACGGGGCTTGATATTTTCCGCATTAAACTCATGGCGGTTCCATTCCGGACCTGAGTGTACGGCAAAGTGCTTGGCACAAGCATGCAGCTTGTCATATTTTCCATCGTTCGTACCCTGCAACCCCTTTACAACCATCACTCCCATACGGCTGGTCAGATAAGGGTCTTCCCCATAAGTCTCTATACCCCTTCCCCAACGGGGGTCGCGGTAGATGTTCACCGTAGGCGTCCACATCGTCAATCCTTGATAGCGTTCACGACTTCCCTGAGATGCATAGTAGGCATTCTTGGCACGGGCCTCATCGGATACGGCAGTAAATACCTCGTATACAGTCTCCGGCGAGAAAGATGCCGCCATACCAATCGGTTGGGGAAACACTGTGGCCAGCCCGGCACGCGCCACTCCATGCAACGCTTCATTCCACCAGTTATAGGGCTTGATGCCCAGGCGTTCCACCGGTTTGGAGCTGTCCATCATCAAGGACACCTTCTCTTCGAGCGTCAGTTCCTTCAGCAAAAGTCCGGCACGCTCTTCTGCCGGCAGAGATGCATTCTTGTAAGTAGCCTGTCCACATCCCGACAATAGGAAGAGTGGCAAAAGGTAAAGAAGTTTCTGTTTCATCATAGTTTTATATTAATCGTTGTTACAATCGCTTGTATCACAAAGATAAATATTTTCTTCCAATTGCCAACACGCAATAAACTTCTTATTATAGCCTCCTCTGAATATCCTCGTTACTGTTCCGCTGACCCTTACTACGTATATCACCACCGAAAGTATAGGATACACCGATACGGAAACTGGCAAAGGCAAACTGATTGTCGGCAATTATCTTCAACCCGTTGGACATGGTTTCCAATTTGGAATGGCTGACAAACAAATTGTTGACATTCAGGCTGAGGCTGAGCTTATTGTTCAACAACCGATAAAGCATACCTGCACTGATGCTGTAAGTGGGGCTCATCAGATAGATGCCCTGATACTGACGGGAAGAATAGGAACTGGACAACGTGGCCAGAAGAGTCTTCTTTTCATTGAAGAAGAAAGTGTTGCGCAGGCTGGCGTTATAAGCCCACCCTTTCTCCTCGGGAGAGGTGGTGGCAGCGCTGGAGGTGGTCCGGCGATAGCTCACTCCATGCTGGGCGTAAGTTTGTAGCCATTTGGTACGGAAAGTGTATGAATTGTTAAGCCCGAAAGCATGCGTCTGCATGAAATTCTCCCAAAGGAAAGAAGTCACATTCGTTTCGGCATCCAAGTCCACAACCTGGAAGAATACATCGTCCGAATAAGAATAATAAGCGGAAACATTGAAGTTGTTCTTCAACGTATATCCCAGTTCTGCATTGTAAGTGTAGCTGGGTTTCAAGTCCTCACGTCCGCAGGCATATGTATATTTGTTCTGATAGAACGGAAAAGGATTGACCATATTCTGCGACGGACGGGAGATGCGGTTGGAGAAACTGAAGTTCAGCGCATGCCCGTCTGTAGGCGAATAAAGCAGATAGACAGTAGGGAACAAGCGCGTATAGTCGTGCTTGTCCTCCGTATCCTTCGCTTCGGAAATACCGGTAGTGCAGGTGTGCTCCATACGCAAGCCCAACTGCATGGAAAAACGTTCGGAATATTCACGGCTATAATCAGCATATAAGGCATAGATTTGCTCCTTGTAACGGAAATAATCATCCTGCACCAGCGTAGGGTCCGACGTATCGTAATTGATACCGTTGCGAGTGTTGGTAAAGGAGACCTTGGCACCTGCCGTTATCTTGTACTTTTCAAAAGGAAGGATGAAATCAAGAGCGGAGGAGACTACATCCACCTTGCGATGTTGCAGATAGTTGTAGTCGAAGTTTGTACCCGGAATCTCCGTACCGTCAGGCAGGAGGGTTTTCGAGAGAAAGCCCATATTTTCGTCCCGGTTGTCACGCAGGTAATCCACATCCCAAGTCATTTTCTTGCCTTTGTCATCCCAGACCTTATCGGTATGAAAATTCAGATTGAGGCGGTCGGAACTGGTATCCTTGTCACTGTTGGAGTACAGCAAAGAATCCAATACGGCGGTAGAGGCATCGTAAACTTCCGTCCATGAAAGGGCGTTGCCCGGTTTGGGAGCACTGTGATTATAGATGGCCTGCATACCTACAGTCCAGTCCCGTTCCAACGATACGTCCACACCTCCCTGAAGGTAGAAGCTATTCATGTAATTGGTGTAGTCGGCACGGCTGTTCCAGGTGTTCTGCGGAAAATAGCGGTAATTCTTCTCACGCGTCTCATAGTTGCCCTGCGTAGTACCCCCGTTGAGGAAGGATGACACGCGCCCCTTGCTGAGGTTCAGGCTTACCCCGCCATATCCGTAATTGTCCTTTTCACCAGCGCTGTAGGAAGCGGAAGCCGTACCACCCACGTAATCTTTGGGGCGTGACTTCAAGCGGATATTGATGATGCCTGCATTTCCGGCGGCATCGTATTTGGACGGAGGCGTGGTAATCACCTCCACCTTCAGTATCTGGGAGGCGTCATAGGAACGGAGGTAATCTATCAGTTCATCTCCTGACAGCTTCGTCTCACGGTCGTTGATATAAACCTTGATACCCCCTTTACCTATAATACCAATACTGTTTTGTCCAACCTGCAGACCGGGCACTTCACGCAGAAGGTCGAGTGCACTGCCTCCGGCAGAGGCTATGGTATTATGTGCATCGAACACTACCCTATCCACCAGACGCTTGATAACGGGACGCGCGGCCGTAACGGTCACTTCGTCCAGCAAGGCAGAAGAAGATTTCAATGTCAATTCGCCAACGTTTTTGTTTCCTTGCAGCACAACGGGAACGTAGAGGTCTTCGCTGCCGATAAGGGTAATATGCAACAAGTATTCTCCCAGTGGCTGGTCAAAGGAAAAACAACCTTGTGTGTCGGTCAGCATACCGGTAATATAGATACTGTCTTTTGCCTGCTTCAGCAGCACATTCGCCACCTCTACCGGTTGGCGGTTCTCGTCCTGCACACAACCGGAAAGCCGGTAAGTCTGAGCAGGAAGCAGAGTTGCCATACTTGCCAAGGCCACCCATACCATCACTCTTTTTCTAACGTTGTTCAGTAGTTTTTCTTTCATCATGCGTTTGATTTCAATATTTCACACCTTGTATTTCGCTGATACAAAGGTAGGGGTAAAACATGCCTCAAACGGTCTATATCGAGGAATAAAAAGTCTATATTCCAAAACTACAAATCACTACATATCAACACTTTAATTTCACAAAAGTCTATATTATGCCTTTTCCGGTCTATATGCTGCCTATAAACTCTACGATGCCTTCCTTCTCCCCCATCCCCAGTTTCTTGCGGATATTCGTCTTTCGCTGGTAAATGGTAGGAATGCTCTGTTGTGTCACCACACTAATCTCCTTCGTCGAGAAGTCCGCACAGAGCAGGCAGCAAAGCTGCTTTTCTTTGTCAATGAGCACATCGCCAAAACAGCTGTCCATCTTTGTGTAGAAGTTATCATAAATCCGGTCTATGATAGGATACAAGTCCTCCCATACCAGCAAACTCTCTACCGGCAGTTCATGGCTGGTAATACCCGAAATGCGGCGAAGCAGCTCCTGATTCTGTGAGGTAGGTTGTTTAGCCACCAGCCGTATCATGCCTAATTGCTGCAACAGTATTTTCCGAAAAAACTGCCCGTCTTCCCCTTTCGACTGGTTCCTGATCGCATCTTCCAGCAACCGGGTCAGTGTTTCCGCCCGTTCTTCCGCTTCAATCAACCGGTTACGCCGGTTACGGATATAAAGGGACACACCGCCACCTGCAAGCACCAGTACCAACAGTGCCAGCAACAAATTCAGTTGTGCCTGCTTCCGTTCCACCGTCAGAATCAAGTTGGCTTGCGAAAGCGTCTCCTTCGACTCGTCCTTACGCCGGACAGTACTCTGCAACGCAGTAAGAGCATTGGCTACAGAATCATTATAGCGCGCCACGTCCAGCACATCAAACGTACGGTGACGTGTATAATCTATCAATGCCCTATATACCGCCACCATATTCTCTTCCGTCAGAAACCGGTTCCGGCCCTCGCCACGTTTCCTCTCCTTATTCAAATAGTATTCCGCCGAATCAAGCAGCCCTTCTTTCAAGAACACTTCCACTTTCACCAGATCTCCCATACGCAACTGCACCGGGTCGACGACATACTGCTCCATACGACGAATAGTAGCTATTGCACCGGAAGGTTCATCAAAAGAGTAAGCCTGCATCTGGGCATAGTTACGCAAATAATGCACTATCTTACTGGTATCTTCTGCCTCCACTGCCAGTTCTATGCTGCGCTCCATGTAATAGGATGCAGAATCATTCTTGTTCAGCCCCATGGCAATTCCCATAGAGAAGAAGCTTCCGGCTCTTGCGTCCAAAGCTATGGCGGTACGGAAAGTTTCTATCGCTTTCTCATAATCTTTCCAGACATACACATACCAGTATGCCTTATCAATCAGCATATCAGCCATTCTTCCCGTGTCCTGCAGCGCCTTGGCCAAAGCTACGCCGCTGTCAATGGCAGCTATACACCGTTCGTGCTCTTTCAGCCAATACCAGTACCAGGCTTTCAACTGATAGGAAAACAGATTCTTCGCCGTGTCGTTGCGGAAGACGTAATAATCGGAAGCAGGCAATATCAAGGAATCTTCCGCCATCGAGTTGTGCCGCTTATAGTGCACATAAGCATTCAGCCATCCATACAACAGCCTCTCCTCATCCGAAAGTTGCGATGGCCTCTCTATCTGTACCAGCAAGGCATACACGCTGTCCACATTCATATTCACCTGCTTTTCTGCCAGATGTAACAGATGTGCCTCATTCATCTGCCGGCAGGCAACAAGGCACAGCAACGCAAACAATAGTCCAAGGAAAGGTAATCTATTCATAATATAGGAGATATAGTTTTTTCTATCATTTGTCTGCAACCGCAGTTTCCAGTTGCTTCAGCGCCTGCTCCAACACCGAACGCGGGCAGCCGATATTCAGCCGCATAAATCCCTTACCCGGTTCACCGAACATGGTGCCGTCATTCAGTGCCAGGTGTGCCTTGTCCACAAATAGTCTCACCAGTTCCTCCTGAGTCAGCCCCAATCCCCGGCAGTCCAGATAAATCAGGTAAGAAGCCTGCGGACGTATCATGCCGATGCCCGGAATATGCTCGCGCAGGTAGTTCTCCGTGAAATCGATATTGCCCTTTATATAGTCCAGCAGCTGTTCCAACCATTCCTCACCATGCATATAGGCAGCAGCCGCACCGATATAGGCCAACATGTGCCCTTCGCTGAACTCGCCCGCTTCCATGAACTCCTGAAAACGGTGGCGGATGTCCTCATTGAGGATAATGGCGTACGAACTTCCCAATCCCGGCATATTGAATGTTTTGCTGGGTGCCATGAAGGTGAGGGAATTCTGCGCGGCAGCCCCCGAAACAGTAGCAAAAGGATGGTGTTTGTAAGGTGGCAGAGTCAAGTCGGCATGAATTTCATCGGAGATGACAAACGTATGGCTTTCCGTACAAATATCAGCAATCCGGCGTAATTCGTCCACCGTCCATACACGCCCGCCCGGGTTATGGGGATTGCAGAGAATCAATACTTTGCATCCTTGTATATCCTTACGGAAACGCTCAAAGTCAATCTGATACTGTCCGTCTTTCAGGTCGAGCGGAGAGTAAACCACTTCGCGCTTCATGCGTTGCGTCACCAGGAAGAAGGGATGATAAACGGGAGTCATCACCATTACCCGGTCGCCGGGATTGGTGAAGCATTGCAATGCGAAGGCTTGACCGCGGACAATGCCGGGTACAAAAGTCAGCATCTCGCGAGTGACGTCCCAACCGTGGCGACGACTGAGCCAGCTACAAATGGAAGTATACCATTCCTCACACGCAGACGTATAGCCCAGCACTTCATGTTCAAGACGCTTCCGCAAGGCTTCCATCACAAACGGGGGCGTGCGGAAATCCATATCCGCCACCCACATGGGGAGGAGGTCATCGCGTCCCCATACACTCTTCACACCGTCCCATTTCACGGAGTCGGTACCACGGCGCTCTATTACTTCATCAAAATTGTAAGTCATATGCTTGCTTTTTTATAATTCAACGCATCAATTTGTCTTGTTTTTATACGACCCATTACCGCCACCTTATTTTTGTAAACAATAATCATATCGGGAAAAATATAAATACCGCCACATCCCACACTGCATGAGACAAGATAATAGCGGCAAAGCGGTTCGGAAAGAAACGGTAAAGCGCCCCCCATGCCGCCCCCACCACCAGAGCCGCCATGACCAGCATGAAGTTGCAGGAACCGGCATGCACCAGTGCATAAATTAAAGTAGCCACCACAAAACCCGCATTCGGATTCCAGCGTTTGGAAAGCGTGCGTTGCACATAGCCGCGCCAGAAAATCTCTTCCGCCGGCCCTATCAGCAACAGCAGCAATGCTGCCAGCAGCCAAGGAGACTCTCCCTCTTTCATCCCATAAATGGAGTCCACCTGCGGACGGGCAAAATCGAACATCCAAGATGACACCTTGTCTCCCAACCAGAAAACGCCCCACAAAGCAACAGCAATGCCAAGTCCCAGCAAGACATTCGGCAAGCTCCACTTCACCTCCCGCCACCAGCCGGGATTGAACAAGGTGGCAAACACGGACAGTGTGAGCGCAGAACCGGTCATCATCCACCAGAAATTCACGAAAGGAGCCGTCCAAGGCGAAAACATGACCGTCCACAGCACGGCAGCCAGCAGAATGGTAAAAATCAGCTTCTTCATGACAGCAGACCGGCTACAACGAACGACAACGTGAACAGCAGACTGAACAACAACTGGAGTTTTGCAGTCATCTCATCCAGACCGGCTATGGCACTTTCTCCCTTTCCGGGAAAACGGGACACCACCCGTACATTGCCTATGGCAGGAACCAGTGCCGGCATCACCAGCAGGGTCCATAAAGGAAGAGTTCCCGCAGCTATCAAGCCGGCTATCCAGCCAAAAGGAAAAAGGACTTCGGCACAATAAACGTACATCGACGCCTTTCCTCCCAGCTTCATGGCCAGTGTCTGAATCTCTGCACGGGCATCGGTACGCATATCCCGTGTATTATTGGCATGCAGAATGGCCACCGTAATCAGTCCCACCGGCAGAGCTATCCACAAGACATTCCAGTCAACTACTCCCGTAGCCACATAGCAGGTGCCCAACGTCGGCAGCAAGGCATACGCCAAAAAGATGACGACATCGCCCAACGCACGATACTTGAGCGGTGGATAAAGCAACGAGCAAGCTGCACCGCCTATACCGATGTACAGCAACGGCAACCCCGTACGCCACAGCAGGCCGACACCCGCAACAAGGGCAACTGCCAGCAATGCCATCGACAAGCGGTATATCTCGCGCGGGGTAAACATCCCATCAGTCAGTGTCTTGGCGCCAAAGGTATCCCTTGCATCGACCTTATGCTTATAGTCAAAATAATCACTCCAGGTATTCCCGGCAGCGTGAAACACAATGATGTTCAGCAATGCCCAGATGCCGTTCACCCAGTTTATGTCCTGCTGCATCCAATACAGATATGCCAACGTCACCACCACCGGCATCGAAGAGGCGGGGAATGACCACGGACGCACCGCTATCATCCAATCTTTCAAAGAATGTTTCTTCATTTGTTATTTATCATTTATTTGTGCGCAAAAGTACGAAATATCTTCGCTTTTTTAAGTAATTTCGCGCACAAGATAAAAGAACCCCTTATGATAAAAGCTCTGTTTTTTGACATCGACGGAACCTTGGTCAGCTTCAAGACCCACGAAATTCCTGTTTCCACTATTGAAGCGTTGACTGCCGCCAAGGCCAAAGGCATACATATCTTCATTTCTACCGGACGTCCGCGCGTCATCATCAACAACTTGTCCGCCTTGCAGGAACGGAATCTGATAGACGGCTACATCACGATGAACGGCGCCTATTGCTTTGTAGAAGACACCGTTATCTACAAAAGCCCCATACCGACAGCGGAAGTGGATGCCTTGACAGCTTTCTGCCACGAACGCAACATCCCATGCATCCTGGTGGGAGAGCACGACATCTGCGTGAACCAGCCCGGCGAAGTAGTGGAGGAAATCTTCCATCGCCAACTGAAAGTGGACCCCATCGAAGCAAAGCCCTATACCGACAGCCATGCCGACAAAGCCTTCTTCCAGCTGACTCCCTTTATCAACGCCGAGGAAGAAGCAATCATCCTGCCCGCCGTCCCCCACTGCGAGATGGGCCGCTGGCATCCCGCCTTCGTAGACGTGACAGCCAAAGGAAACACCAAGCAGAACGGTATCGACCAGATTATCCGCCACTTCGGCATCAAGCTGGAAGAAACCATGGCCTTCGGCGACGGAGGAAATGACATCAGCATGTTGCGCCATGCCGGTATCGGTGTAGCCATGGGCAATGCCAATGATGACGTGAAAGCTGCCAGTAACTACACAACCACTTCTGTTGATGAAGACGGTATCGCCAACGCCCTGAAATATTTCGGCATAGTCGGGAATCCATCATAAATCTGAAATCTTTTGAGCTTCGTTCCCGATACCCAAAACAAAGAGTTTCAAGACGCCTTGAACCTCATCCAGTATACCCGTCAGTCCGTATTCCTGACGGGCAAAGCAGGTACGGGCAAATCGACCTTCCTGAAGTACATCTGCGCGAATACAAAGAAAAAGCACGTGGTGCTTGCACCGACCGGCATAGCCGCCATCAATGCCGGAGGCAGTACCCTGCACAGCTTCTTCAAACTGCCTTTCTACCCCCTGCTGCCCGACGACCCGAACTTCAGTCTGCAACGGGGACGCATCCACGAATTTTTCAAATACACCAAACCCCACCGCAAACTACTAGAAGAACTGGAACTGGTCATCATCGACGAGATTTCCATGGTACGCGCCGACATCATCGACGCCGTAGACCGCATCCTGCGCGTCTATTCCCGCAACCTGCGCGAACCCTTCGGCGGCAAACAGATACTATTGGTGGGCGATGTGTTCCAGTTGGAACCCGTCGTCAAAGGAGATGAACGGGAGATACTGAACCGATTCTACCCTACCCCTTATTTCTTCTCTGCCAGGGTATTCGGCCAGATAGACCTTGTCTCCATCGAACTGCAGAAAGTATACCGTCAAACAGACAGCAAGTTCATCCATGTGCTGGACCACATCCGCAACAATACCGTCGGCTCTACCGAACTTCAGCTGCTCAACACCCGCTATGGCACCCAAATAGAGCAATCGGAAGCCGACATGTACATCACCCTCGCCACCCGCCGTGATAATGTGGACTACATCAACGACAAGAAACTGGCGGAACTTCCCGGTGACCCGGTCACCTTCTACGGCGAAATCATGGG
This sequence comes from Bacteroides sp. AM32-11AC, assembly GCF_003603515.1. Lineage (NCBI taxonomy): Bacteria > Pseudomonadati > Bacteroidota > Bacteroidia > Bacteroidales > Bacteroidaceae > Bacteroides > Bacteroides sp. AM32-11AC. Next base: position 75,856 of record NZ_QTNH01000019.1, read on the forward strand.
AGACTTTCCCGAAAGCAGCCTCCCCACCTCGCAGGAACTGGTACTGAAACCGGGCGCACAAATCATCTTCATCAAGAATGACTTCGACCGCCGCTGGGTGAACGGCACCATCGGCGTCATCAGCGGCTTCGACCCTATTGAAGAGACCCTCTACGTCATCACCGACGACGGCAAGGAATGTGACGTCAAACGAGAGTCGTGGCGAAACATCCGCTACAAATACAACGAAGAAAAGAAACAGATTGAAGAGGAAGAGCTGGGTACCTTTACACAATATCCCGTGCGCCTGGCATGGGCCATCACCGTCCACAAGAGCCAAGGGCTGACCTTCAGCCGGGTAGTCATCGACTTTACCGGCGGCGTGTTTGCCGGTGGGCAGGCATACGTAGCCCTCAGCCGCTGCACCTCGCTGGAAGGCATCCAGCTGAAAAAGCCCATCAGCCGTGCCGATGTATTCGTGCGTCCGGAGATTGTCAGTTTCTCCGAACGCTTCAACAACCGCACCGCCATCGACCGTGCCTTGAAGCAAGCACAGGCAGACGTTCAATACGTTGCCGCCGCCAAAGCCTTCGACAAAGGGGATTTCGGCACTTTCCTGGATGAGTTTTTCAAAGCCATCCATTCCCGCTACGACATCGAGAAGCCCAACGTGCAGCGCCTCATCCGCCGGAAGCTGAACATCATCAACCGTCTGAAAGAGGAAAACCGTGCACTGAAACAAGCAGCATTGGAGAAAGAGAAAGCCCTTGTAAAGTATGCCCGCGAATACATCCTTATGGGTGACGAATGCCTGAAGCATGACATGAAGGAGGCAGCCATGAAAAACTATGAGAAAGCCGTCACCCTCTGTCCCAAATTCAAAGAGGCCTGGAAGAAGATAAAGAAACTGGAGAAAGAGATGCTAAAAAGGTGAATCGCTTGTTTATAAGCCGATTATTATCTATTTTTGCATGTAATATAAAACTCAAATCCATTTCCGCCATGCTTCTGAAACTTTATGAAAAAAATAACAATCCCGCCGACCTGCAGCAGGTGATCGACCTACTGAATGACGGAGGTATCCTTATCTACCCTACCGACACCATGTATGCCATCGGCTGCCACGGACTGAAGGAGCGCGCCATCGAGCGCATCTGCCGCCTCAAGGACATCGACCCCAAGAAGAACAATCTTTCCATCATCTGCTACGACTTGAGCAAGGTTAGCGAATACGCCAAAGTGGACAACAGCACCTTCAAGTTGATGAAGCGTAATCTGCCCGGAGCTTTCACCTTCATTCTGAACGGCACCACCCGCCTGCCCAAGATATTCCGTAACCGTAAGGAGGTCGGCATCCGTATGCCGGACAATTCCATCATTCAGGAAATAGCCCGCCTGCTGGATGCTCCCATCATGACAACTACATTGCCGCATGATGACAATGAGGACATTGAATACTGCACAGACCCGGAACTGATTGACGAGAAATTCGGTGATATTGTCGATTTGGTAATAGACGGCGGTATCGGCGGTACGGAAGGCTCTACCGTAGTGGATTGCACCAATGGGGAGCCGGAAATCATACGCCAGGGGTTAGGCTGGCTGGACGAAGGATAAATATTGAATTCCGGCCACAATTTCCAAACCTTTTCAACTTCTTTTATGTTTCTTTACTAAGAAATACAGGAACTTTATGAGCACAAAAGAACAATACTGGAAATATTCATTGATAGCTATCATTATCGGGCTGGGAATCATTCTTTTCAGACAAATAGCCCCATTCATGGGCGGTCTGCTGGGAGCCTTGACTATCTATATCCTGGTAAGAAAGCAGATGATGTATCTTTCCGACAAGCGGAAAATGAAGCGCAGCATAGCTGCCACCCTCATTACAGCAGAGGCAATTCTCTGCTTTCTGGTTCCGCTTGGGCTGGTGGTATGGCTGGCTGTGGTCAATCTTCAAAACATCAATCTGGACCCGCAAGCCATTATAGCTCCTTTCGAAGAAGCGGCCAACATCATTAAAGCCAAAACCGGCTACTATATCTTGGGGAAAGACACGGTGGCATACGTCATTTCAATTCTTCCCCGCATCGGGCAAGCCATCATGGGAGGTATCAGCAGTTTTGCCGTCAACATCTTCGTACTGGTCTTTGTACTCTACTTCATGCTGATAGGGGGCAAAAAGATGGAACAGTACGTCAACGACCTACTGCCGTTCAATGATGACAATACACAAAACGTCATCCACGAAATCAACATGATTGTCCGCTCCAATGCCATCGGCATCCCCTTACTCGCCGTCATACAAGGAGGAGTAGCCATGATAGGCTACTGGATTTTCGGTGCTCCCAACATCTTGTTCACCGGTTTCCTGACCTGCTTCGCCAGCATCATCCCAATGGTAGGAACAGCGCTGGTATGGTTTCCGATAGCTGTCTACATGGCATTGATAGGCAACTGGGTTCAAGCTATCGGGCTGGCCATCTATGGCGGTGCAGTCATTTCACAGCTCGACAACCTGATACGCTTCATCATCCAGAAGAAAATGGCAGACATTCATCCGCTTATCACTGTCTTCGGAGTTGTAATTGGCTTGTCCCTTTTCGGATTCATGGGTGTCATCTTCGGGCCACTGCTCTTATCACTATTCTTTCTGTTCGTGGATATGTTTAAAAGAGGGTATTTGGATGCAAGGGGGAAGACGACGGAATAAGTACTTAATAAAGCATGACCATAATAGGGTTACCTTCCTCTTCTACTCCCATTCTCCGTTGATTATCATCACTGAGTTCATCCGGTTGTAACAAAGCAAAAAAATGTCCATCCGAAGTGACTCCCCTGATTTGGATATGCTGATTATTCATTTTATCAAATAAGCTATCACCCTTTTGGCAAACAACAGTTTTCTTTTCCTTATGGTAAAATCCACAATATGACTGGCTTTCTTCTAAATATAAGCTTGTATGAAAATGGAAATAGATGTATTCTGCATTCTCCAGAATATAGTCTATGGCTATTTTCTTATCACATCCTTCTACATCCAATTGCTGCTGCTCACTCCAGTGCCACTCACCCAGTTCAAAAACCAGATATGGAGTAAGTCCCTGCTCTGAAATAGTATAGATAGTATCATTAAAAGCTTGTTTCACTCGGATGGCATCCTTAGATTTCCATAACGAAGGGCTATTGATTGCCGTATAATATTTCCGGTCACCAACAAATTCTGCCATTGCCAAGTCACCTCCATAAGCAACATTGCCCCCCAACAAATTTGAAACCGACAAAACCTCATCCATGGGAAGCAGGGCTGAATTCCATGTAGCAATACCGGTCAATGACATCGTATTTCTATCCATATAAAAGACTGATGGCGTCTCCGGAGAGAGTTTCATTTTATTATGTCCCCAAATTCTGTCCGCATCCATCAAATAGTAATTTTGGGACAGAATACAATTGACTGTATCTTGCAATCGAATTCTATCCTTATATTTCCCATCAAATCCATATAGTAGGAAATCATTATTCCATCCCAATAGATAAACGGTTCTCCGAACCGCATCAGCCCAAAAGCTCACTTTCCCCCATGAATCCTTTGCATATCCTTCCGGATCAGTACCTACGTGTCCAATATCCCGAATATACTTCCCGTTAGTACGGTCAAAAAGTTTCAGATTCTGATGGACAGAAGATACCAATATCGCACTATCCATAATTATGCACTCCGGATATTTTCCTATAATAGCCTGCTCATTAGTCTCCAAAGGAATATAACTTATGCTGGAAAACAAATTTTGTACAGATTGTCCTTCTGACAATCTACTCATTGCTTCCGCAACATTAATTACATTGCCATCAATCTGCTTTTCGGAACACGAAGTTACAACCAACATCAATAATAAAAAGAATTTCCACATATATCTCATACCATTTCTATTCATTACTCTGAAAGTAGTAAAATATCACTTATCATCATTAATTACATTATTTAATCGATTCCGGCTCCATCACAAGGCGAAAACCTCCATACTCGTCACTATAATTCTCAATGTCGTAATCAATGTACGACACCCGACACCCCTCTGCTGTTCCTCCCCAACTTCCACCTCGCAATATTCGGCGGAAAAAAAGATAAGTACCCTCAAAAGGCCATCCCGGATGGATAGACTTACCACCTTGCTTGTATTCTTTAGTGTACAAATCACCGCACCACTCCCAAACATTGCCACTCATATCATACAATCCCAATTCATTGCTTTTTTTCAGACCTACCGGACGGGTAGTTCCAGCTTCTCCATATTGTCCGCCAGAGGAATTCCCAACATACCAAGCCACCTCACTTACCTGATTGCTGCCACTGTATTTATAGTGCTTACTTTTGTGTCCACCACGCGCTGCGTATTCCCATTCGGCCTCAGTCGGAAGACGAAATGTTTTACCGGTCATAGCATTTAATCTACCGATAAACTCCTGCGCATTTTTCCAGCTTACATTTTCCATCGGGCAATCTCCGCATCCCCCATTAAACGGCAAAATGGAATCAGTATCCATAACCGCCCTCCACAGCCTTTGAGTAACTTCATATTTTCCTATGTAAAAATGAGATACCGACTCCTTACGTGCTGGTTTCTCGTTATCCTCACAGTCACATCCCTGCTCATCTGTACATCCCATCATAAATGTACCTCCTTTCACAAAAACCATCTCAATAGAATCCCCATTCACAACAACTACAAGTTGCTGAATAGGAGTTTCATTCGACTGACATCGAATAAAAACAGTTATAAGACATATTGCCAAAACAACAGTCAATGCTTTAACTCTTCTTTTCATACTTTCATTAAGAACATTCTCTTCCTTAGTATTTCATACTATATATACGAATAGCACAAACATACTAAAAACAAATGAATTACGAACTATTCATAGATATATTTTTCACACTTCATGGGAAAACAGTTTCATCTTTATATCAACTTCTTAATAAAGAACAGCTATTATGGGGTTACCTTCTTCTTCAACTCCCATTCTCTGTTGATTATCATCGCTAAGTTCATCCGGTTGTAATAAAGCAAAGAAACATCCATCCGAACTAACTCCCCGAATTTGAATATGCTGATTGTTCTCTTTATCAAACAAGTTATCACCTTCTTGGCATACAACTGTTTTCTTGCGAATAAATATAAATCACTTCTTATATATGCAAGAATCATTTATGCTTACTTCAACAATACGATTACTATTTGACCCAAATAAATGTTCATTTTGAATATACAACTCTATTTCATGGCTTGGCAAATAATTCTGAAACCATTCATAATTTATTTCACTTTCCATACCTCTATTTATATAATAAAAAGAATCATTCTCCAACTCTATTACAATATCATTATGCTCTGTAGCAGATACACTTCTAACAATTCCTCTTTGCAGACTTATGTTATTTGATATAGACACGAATCTAAATATTAAAAATAGAGCTATAAAAGCCATCAAGACATACACTACAATTTTTTTTTTCATACGTAAATAATTATTATGCTTCTTACTAAAAAGAAGCGTTATACAATCTTTTCTTTAGCTAAAAACGAACAAGTTTCACCCGACTTCATATCCTGATTACGACTCCAGACCATCATAAAATTCTGCATCCTCAAATCCATAGCCTACCAAAGCCTCATTATAACCTTTCATTGCAATAAAGCCTCGCTTCTTCAAACATATTCGTCCAAAAACATCACGTTTACAAAGAGTACTGATATAGAATATATTTTCTTCATTCTCAAACTTCTTCATCACGAACTCTGCAAAGCCTTTCCCCAGATAATTATCTGCATCCAGATTACATACCGACTCGCTAACCTAAAAACCATATTCCCACTATGACTTCGTCGATAATAAGCCGGTTCATGCAAGTGATGCAAAATGAGATTTGTTTCATAGTGTTATATATTCATTATCAAATCAATGAACAGTAAATCTACCGAATGCATAAGCCCCATCCGCGCCCTTTATCTCAAGTAAAAAATCACCACCTAAACCTTGCTGTAACTGTACTTTTCTTAATATAGGAGAGTCTATATTCTCAGCAGAGGAGTAAACAACATTCCCATTCTGAGAAATTGCAATTTCCACTTCACCTATCGATTGATAGAATTCCAAATCAATGGAATGGTCATCATTCAAAAATGCTAAAAAAGGAGTAGCTGAAGGAATAGAACGATGAGCATTCCCCGGACCACCCGGTAAATCAAAATCCTCATCCATGACGATTTCTACTCTCGAAGGAAAAGTAACTGAATCTGCACTTACTACATTTACTACAAGAAAGTAGTATAAACTTAACAAAATAAAAAATGATTTCATAGTATCTTTAGTTTTGAATGTTACAAAGATAGCCATTCAATCACTTCTTAGAGAAAATACGAGTGGACAACACAAGACAAGTCAATACTCTATACACCAATAAGATGACAGTAAAAACATTTCTAAATTAGTGGACGAAAATCAAGCGATTATTCTAGTAAAGAGCTACAAATTCTTCCAATTTATCATTTGTATCCAAACTTAAGATTCCCCTCAACCTCCGTTTCTTCGTAAAAATGGAATTCATCTCACAGTCAAAAGTGAACATCAATTCACTGGAAGTGAAACCGACTTTAAGCAAAGCCAACAACATCAAGTTGCCACTAGTTAATTTAAAATCTTTCTTTAACCGAGAAATAAAATTACCATATATTAAATCTATATATTCAAGGAGTTGTTCTTTCTCCTGGTTGGTCATATTCTTCACAATCAGCTTTTCCTTCTTCAATTGTTCCAAGAGATAAACGCCATTTACACATACATTTTCACTTATTTTTTTATTCTCACTCTCCAATAGCAAAATCTTTTGGTTCAATTTAGCAATCTTCTCTCTATTTGTTTCTGCCATCTCACCTGCCCTTTGTTTCAACACATCAAGTTCATAAACATATCGTTTAATCATGCACTCATTTTCTTCTATTATTTGCATATTCTTCCGGAACAGTCCTTCATATCTCTTTCTCAAAAGAAAATACAAAACAATGCATAGCAGTATAATAAACAAGACTACTGCTATCCAAAAATAAAGCTGTATTTGCTTTTCACGTTCAACCTGTTGCTTTTCTAAAAGAAGTTTTCCTCTTTCATATTTACGTTGCAAAGTCAAAATTTGAGATGTTTGTTTAGCATCCCGTTCAATGACTAACAACGAATCAGACTTTTCTTTGAAATAGAGAGCCATTGCATACTTTTTCTGTTTCTTTTCCAACAGATACAAATAGTGATATGCACCCGCCAGAGTACGAGGATTTTCAGAATTCAAAGCTAAAGCGAAACATCTTCCAGCCTCATCCAACTTATTTAGATTCAAATAAATATTCCCCAATGACATTGAACAGTGATGCATAGAATGCCTATCTTGTTCAGTCTCTACCGCAGTTTTCAACAAGATTATTGCATTTTCCAAATCCCCTTCATTTCTTTTTGCAATTCCTTTTACTTGTAACAAAGAAGGAGTTACTCGTTCAAAATCGGTACATCCTTTCTTTTCCTCACACAAGGACAAAGCCCTATTGATGTAGTTATAAACACTGTCATATTGTTGTTCTACATAATAAATACGAGCAATATCCCGATAAGCATATATAACCCCTAAAATATCAACTGCCTTTTGAAAACAACATACCGAACTTTGATAATTATCAAGAGCATCTTTGTGTAGCTTTCTATCTGCATTCAAAATACCGATATACTCATATGCCAAGCCTTGTAACTTATACTCTTCCGTTTTCTCCAATTTAGCCAAAGCATTCAAATAGGCTTGCATAGCCAGTGTATTATTCCCCTGCAAATCCATCACTTTGCCATAATAAAACAATGCCTTCCCCGCTTTCACCTTATCCTCCCCATTCTTATAATAATCTACCGCAATTTTTATCAACGAATCCGACTGCAAACTATCCAGATAGTTTTTATCACGTGCTTGCGTCAGCAGCAATGCATAGTCCGCCCGCTGCTTCCCACGAAGCTCCTCCGGATGAGGAATTTGCTCCAACAGCAGCAATGCACTGTCAGGATATACATCCATATACCTCTCTACCTTATCAAAAACATTGGATACGTTCTTCTCTACGCAAGAACCTAACAGTACACAAACGGACAAAAGCCCAAGATATAACAGTTTTTTCATATGAACATGTTCTTTACCAGATTATCATTGCGTATACACAGAATCCTTTTGGAGATAAATATTCACATCAGCCAACGGCAATCCTTTTTCCCCATCAGTCACAATGCCATTTGTCTGCGCATTAGAAACAACTGCACAGCAGAATGTTATGAACAGTACTATACATCGCTTCATAATCCATGTATATATAATTAAACTTTGGATGAGAATAAGCTTTTTTACGGCCTCTCCCTTCAAAGATACAAAAAACCGCTTCAACAATGTACAAAAACAAGATAAATGTGGCAAACAAAACAAATAGCTCAGAGCTTGTTTCCCCTTACATAGGCTTCCTTTCCATTTTCTGTACGGAGTTATCAGCGCCTATCGGCCGTGATGCGCTCTGCCAACGGCCGTCAACCACTCGACTAACGACCGTCAACAAGGTGCTTCATAACCGTTGAACACCTATTATACTCATAGTTTCCCCATACTGTGCACCTATCTTATTCCTATTATGAGCCCAGCTGCAGTCTATCGGTAAACGGTCTTTTACGAAGTTAATACCGTGTTTACACGAAACGCTTATCGTGTAAACAAGATATTTGCAAAATGCTGCACATTCTATTAATACACTAACAAACAAGATATTAACTTACCTTCCGGCGTATTTCCGCTGTGGAAGCAAAAGTTGCTTCCACCTTTTTGAGTTGCTTCCACAGCACTTGTAATGCCGATGAATAAAGGGATGCAGGAAGTAGGTGGAAGTGTGGAAGCAGAAATGATAAAACTAAGCAGAGATAATTTTCCCTTAAAAGCAATAAAACTCCAGAATCTGCTGGAGCAAAGCATCCTGCTTTCCCGGACCTTTTTCCAACTCCACACTTTTCAGGTTATAGAGTTGTGCCAGCAAAGCTGACGACTGCTTCTCGCAAAGACGGGAATCATGTACCTGCTCCATCCAGCAGACGGTCTCTCCCCAAACATCTACCGAAAGATGTGACAAGACTTCTGTCGGGGCTCCCCCCTTCTCCACCTTACGGAAGATTTCGACCAAAGCACACAACAAGCTGGACATTATCTGTTTACAACGGGAATGGGAACGGGATTCCCGGTTTCTGAAACGTAGCAGGAAATAGTACCCCAGCCATAAATAAACGGTGGTGACTTCTGCATGGATTTTCTCTATCCTCTTCCAATGCGCAACCAAAGCAGCATCAATTTCTTCCAGAATCGCATCCGTATCATCTTCTATGTAGTATTTCTGCGCAAGACACTCTATCACGCACCCCCATTTCGCCATATCCACACACTCTTGCGTACGCCCCATCCATACATGGGCTTCCTCCAATATCCGGAATGCCTTTTCTCCACATTCCGGAGCATCATAAAACCGATACTGACGAAACAACAGAAGAGACTGACATAATAACTCATCCAAAGAGTACTCCGCACTTTCCATATTTAAAATTCAAGTATCCATTCAGGTAACAAAATCGAGCAAAAGTAATCATTTCCTAAGAAAATCACGCTGTTTCAGCACAAAAACCGGCAAGAAAAAGAAGATACCGATGACGGACATCACCAGTCCGCCAATGGTACCCGCCGCCAATGGAAACCAGAAAGCTTCCTTGTCCTCACCTATCATGAAAGGGATAAATCCCAGAATGGTAGAAACTAC
>NZ_QTNH01000002.1:0-201824 GCF_003603515.1 Bacteroides sp. AM32-11AC
CTGATACGAAGTTAACCATATTACAGAGGGGAAACTAATGTAAACTAAATGTTCTTGAATTTGAAGGTAGAGGTGTAAAGCAAATAGTATAAAGTTGTATGATTGAAGTAATTTCGTCACATGCCATTAATAATATAAGATAGGAGGTGTTTAATATGATTTTGATATTAGTTGATACATAGTGACTTATGAATGTCTTGCTTTGTTGTGACGGTATAGATACCCCGTCACAAGTACGTCACAGAATTAGCAATAATGTGGCAATTTATAGAGAATTTATAGAGTATAATATAGTACACCGTCACAATTGATAAAGTGATGATATTAAAGGATGATAGGCAAAGGTGAGTAGAGCAAGGATAGCGTGGAAGTCTGTTAAAACAAGAAGAGCCTTCCCTAAGGAAAGCTCTTCACATATAATCTGTATATCAGATGATTACTTGCTCAAAGCTTGAGCCACGTCAACCGCACAAGCCACTGTACATCCTACCATCGGGTTGTTACCGATGCCGAGGAATCCCATCATTTCCACGTGAGCAGGAACTGATGAAGAACCAGCGAACTGAGCGTCTGAGTGCATACGACCCATTGTGTCGGTCATACCGTAAGAAGCCGGTCCGGCAGCCATGTTGTCCGGGTGCAGAGTACGACCAGTACCACCACCGGATGCCACTGAGAAGTACGGCTTGCCAGCCAATACGCGTTCTTTCTTATAAGTACCGGCAACCGGGTGCTGGAAGCGGGTCGGATTCGTAGAGTTACCAGTGATGGATACATCCACGCCTTCTTTCCACATGATAGCCACACCTTCGCGAACATCGTCTGCACCGTAGCATTTTACTTTGGCACGGGGACCGTCGCTGTATGCGATTTCACGAACTACTTTCAGTTCACCTGTATAGTAATCGAATTGAGTCTGAACGTATGTAAAGCCGTTGATACGAGAGATAATCTGTGCAGCGTCCTTGCCGAGACCGTTCAGGATGCAACGCAGAGGCTCTTTACGTACTTTGTCTGCTTTAGCGGCAATCTTGATAGCACCTTCGGCAGCAGCGAATGACTCGTGACCTGCCAAGAAAGCGAAACATTTGGTTTCTTCACGCAGCAACATGGCTGCCAAGTTACCATGACCGATACCAACCTTGCGGTCGTCAGCTACAGAACCCGGAATACAAAATGCCTGCAGACCGATACCGATAGCTTCAGCAGCTTCAGCAGCGTTCTTGCAGCCCTTCTTAATGGCGATGGCGCAACCTACAACGTATGCCCATTTTGCATTTTCGAAACAGATGGGCTGAGTTTCTTCACAAGTCTTATAAGGATCGAGACCATGAGCTTCGCAGATAGCATTGGCTTCTTCGATGTCTTTGATACCGTTTGCGTTCAATGCAGCAAGAATCTGCTTGATACGACGGTCTTGGCTTTCAAATTTTACTTCTCTAATCATATGTCTTTCCTCCTTATATTATTCGTGACGTGGGTCAATGTGTTTAACTGCACCTTGCTCTTCAGTGAAGCGGCCGTATGTACCGGTAACTTTCTTCAATGCTTCATTGGCGTCTGTACCTTTCTTGATTTCATCCATAAACTTGCCCAGATGAACAAATTCGTAACCGCAGATTTCGTCGTTCTTGTCCAAAGCGATAGTCTTGATGTAACCTTCTGCCATTTCCAAGTAACGAGAACCCTTAGCCAACGTTCCGTATAATGTGCCTACCTGGCTGCGCAGACCTTTGCCCAAGTCTTCCAAGCCAGCTCCAATCATCAAACCGCCTTCAGAGAAAGCAGACTGAGTACGACCGTAAACAATTTGCAGGAAGAGTTCGCGCATAGCTGTGTTGATAGCGTCGCAAACGAGGTCAGTATTCAATGCTTCGAGGATAGTCTTTCCCGGGAGGATTTCTGATGCCATAGCAGCAGAATGAGTCATACCGGAGCAACCGATAGTCTCAACCAAAGCTTCCTGGATAACGCCTTCCTTTACATTGAGGGTTAATTTACATGCACCTTGCTGAGGAGCACACCAGCCAATACCGTGTGTCAGACCAGAGATGTCAACAATTTCTTTAGCTTTTACCCATTTACCTTCTTCGGGAATAGGAGCCGGTCCGTGGTTAGGACCTTTCTTCACAACACACATGTGTTCCACTTCGTGTGAATAAGTCATAATTAGCTCTTTTTTTAAGTGATATAATTAAAAAAAACGTAGTCCACTTTTATTAGTCGGGTGCAAAGTTAGTTGTTTTCCCCGTTTCTGCCAACTGTTCAATTTGACTTTTTTATTAAAAAGAAGTAATAAGAAGCTGAATTTCTGCGGAATGTAAAGTGGAGTTTGCAGTTGACTGTTTTTTCTCGTCTCTGATAGGGTTTGTGAATCAATAAGGTATGTGCTTGTTAATCAGGAAGTAATTTTGCCAACCCCTTGCTTGCGTCTTGGCAGGATTTTGCCATGCCTATGGCAAAGTTTTGCCAACGCGGTGGCAAAGTCTTGCCAATGGTAAGGCAAAATCCTGCCAACTGGTTGGCAAGGCGAAGAAAATAAAGGGGAGTCCGTGTTTGACTATGGCTGCAAAGTCTTACCTTTGTGGCACATTAAATAAAATACAAACTATGATAGAAGTTACAGATGTGGCATTGCGCCAGGCTGCCGGTGAAGGGATGGATGCATTCATCGGCGTATTCACCGGTGCTTATAAGAAAGAAATAGGCGGAGAAATGACTGCCGGGACGATGTCTTTGCTTACCGGTGAACAGCATTCATTGTTGGCCTATCAGATATTCCGTGATGAAGTGATGGAAGGGGGCTTCTGCCAACTGATTCAAAATGGTTATGGCGGTTATATTTTCGACAATCCGTTTGCCAAAGTGATGCGTTTGTGGGGAGTGGGCGATTTGAGCAAGTTGGTTTATGCTGCCAAGAAAATATACGATAGCCATCGTGACGACTTGGAACGCGAACGCACAGACGAGGAATTTATGGCAATGTACGAGCAATATGAGGCTTTCGATGAACTGGAAGATGAATTTTTGGAAAAAGAGGAGGAATATACAGCTTTGGTTGCCGGCTATGTGGATGAGCATTTGGAGCTGTTTGCCAAGATTGTGTAGTGTGGATTAACTGATATAAATGTTAAATATCACTGTGACATGCAGTATTTAGATTAATCTTTCATTTAATCTTAAAAACAATGAAAAAACGAGGAGAGTACTATATTACTCAATTCTTTTATCTAAATTTGCAAACTCTAATATTTATAGGAAAGATGAAACAATTAAAATTCTTGATGGTTGCCTTGACATTGTTGATGGGCATTTCGTTTACTTCGTGTCTGAATTCAGATGACGGAGAGTATGATGACATTTATGGCATGGTTTTAGTGAATAACTATATGGGATTACTCTCTTTTGAAGATGCTGCGGGTAACACTTATCAACCTACACCGGCTTCTGTTACTCAATTTGAGGCAAATTCAAGTTTGAAGATTTCAGATTCTCGAATGGGAATCATCTTAGGAAAGAGCATAGAACCTGAGACGAATGAAAAATCTAAAACTACCAACTTCACTTTGAAGAATTTTCAGCCTATTTCTTTTGCAAACGCTGTCGTATCAATGACAGCAGAAAGCTTGGTTGTTGATGCGCCGGAAACAGCACCGGTGATAACTTTGAAATTGGAAAATGGGTCAGTTCAGCCATTTTTGTATAACAAGGATATACTTGTAACTCCTATAGCTTGGAGACTGCAAAATGACAACGATAAGTTTAAGATGCATAAATTTGCTTTAGCTTGTGTACTGGATGAAATTGAAGCAGGGGCCACAGACCTTGTTTTCTATCTGCGTCATGATAAGGGTGCTGATGATAAGACAGATGTTTATTATTCTAATTGGTATGGGTATGATATAAAAAATGCTTTAGAAAGGTTTAAAGAAAAAGCAGGAAATCTTCCTACTAAATTAGTTATTAAGTCGCATGAAAGTGGAAATAATAGCAATACAGAAATACCGGAAAACTATACGGAATATACTGTAGAATACAAAATTGCGTCTACTAATCAATAAATTGATATTGAATTACAAAGATTTATTTCATATAGCAATACTACTGATTTCCTCTCCGGCTCGTGCCTGGGAGGAAATTAGTTTAGAGGATAGACGAAAAGTATTTACTACTTTTGTCTATCCTATGATTGGTTTATGCGGGTTGTCCGTTTTCATCGGCTCTTTGATGAAGATGGGATGGGACGGGCCGCAAAGCTTTCAATATGCCATGACACAATGCTGTGCGGTGGCTGTATCCTTGTTTGGAGGATATTTTTTGGCAGCCTATCTCATCAATGGGTTGCGTGTCCGCATGTTTATGCAGGACAGTGATATTCCTTTGGCGCAACAGTTTGCAGGTTATGCACTGGTAGTGGTGTTCATGCTGAGGATTGTTATCGGCATATTGCCTGATTTTGGCATTATGGCTCTGTTGCTCCAATTCTATATCGTGTATGTTGTGTGGGAAGGAAGCAAAAAGGTGATGCAGATAGCGGAAAAAGACCGTTTGCGTTTCACCATTCTTTCTTCTATTTTGTTAATAGCTTGTCCGGTGGCCATTGAATGGATATTCAATAAGCTGACGGTAGTGCTAAACTGATAAATGTTATGAAACAAGCTCCTGTAAATATAAAGAATAAGCGTGCTACGTTCGATTACGAACTGACGGACACCTATACGGCTGGCATTGTGCTTACGGGCACAGAAATCAAGTCCATCCGGTTGGGGAAAGCAAGCTTAGTCGATACGTTCTGTTACTTTGCCAACGGCGAATTGTGGGTGAAGAACATGCATGTGGCCGAATACTTCTATGGTTCGTACAACAATCACAATGCACGCAGGGAGCGCAAGCTTTTGTTGAATAAGAAGGAACTTGAAAAACTGATGCGCGGCACGAAAGATCCGGGTTTCACCATTGTTCCCGTGCGCTTGTTTATCAATGAAAAAGGGCTGGCCAAACTTGTGGTGGCACTTGCCAAAGGTAAGAAGCAATATGATAAGCGCGAATCACTGAAGGAAAAAGATGACAAACGCGATATGGCGCGTATGTTTAAAAGATAATATGAGTAAACTTGGTAGTTTGGTGCGTGAGCGCATCCTTATTCTGGATGGTGCAATGGGCACCATGATACAGCAATACAACTTGACAGAGGAAGATTTTCGGGGTGAACGCTTCTCGCAGATTCCCGGACAGATGAAAGGTAACAATGACCTGCTTTGTCTGACACGCCCCGATGTGATACAAGACATTCACCGCAAGTATCTGGCGGCAGGTGCGGATATTATCGAAACAAATACATTCAGTTCCACCCGCCTCAGTATGGCCGATTATCATGTGCAGGACTATGTGCGTGAGATGAATCTTGCCGCAGTGCGCCTGGCACGCAAAGTGGCAGATGAGTTTACTTCTCTTACTCCCGACAAACCCCGTTTTGTGGCAGGCTCCGTAGGACCGACGAACAAGACCTGCTCTATGAGTCCCGATGTGAACAATCCGGCTTTTCGTGCCTTGAGCTACGATGAACTGGCCGATGCCTACCGTGAGCAGATGGAAGCATTGCTCGAAGGTGGTGTGGATGCTTTGCTGATAGAAACCATTTTTGATACGCTGAATGCCAAGGCTGCTATTTTTGCCGCCGGGCAGGCGATGGAAACTGTAGGAGTTCATGTACCCTTGATGCTCTCTGTGACTGTTTCTGATATTGGAGGGCGTACTCTGTCGGGACAAACTTTGGATGCTTTTCTCGCCTCCGTGCAGCATGCCGATATTTTTTCAGTTGGGCTGAACTGCTCCTTTGGCGCCCGCCAGCTGAAACCTTTCCTGGAGCAGCTTGCTGCCCGTGCACCTTATTATATCAGTGCTTATCCCAACGCCGGACTGCCCAACAGTTTGGGCACATACGACCAGACTCCTGCCGATATGGCACATGAAGTAAAAGAGTATATCCATGAGGGATTGGTGAATATTATCGGTGGTTGTTGCGGAACGACAGATGCCTACATTGCCGAGTACTCCTCGCTGATTGCCGGTGCAACGCCCCATCAGCCGGTTCCCAGACCGGAAAATCTTTGTCTCTCCGGGCTTGAACTTCTGGAAGTGAAGCCGGAAAATAACTTCGTGAATGTGGGTGAACGCTGTAATGTTGCGGGTTCGCGCAAATTCTTGCGTCTGATTAATGAAAAGAAATATGACGAGGCGCTCAGCATTGCCCGCCAGCAGGTGGAAGACGGTGCGCAGGTCATCGATATAAATATGGACGACGGACTGCTGGATGCTCAAGTGGAGATGACGACTTTCCTCCATCTGATAGCTTCGGAACCGGAGATTGCCCGTGTTCCCGTCATGATAGACTCCTCTAAGTGGGAAGTGATTGTGGCCGGATTGAAATGCTTGCAAGGCAAGTCCATCGTCAACTCCATCTCCTTGAAGGAGGGGGAAGATAAATTCCTGGAGCATGCGCGTACCATAAAGCAATATGGTGCGGCAGCCGTGGTGATGGCTTTTGATGAAAAAGGGCAGGCAGACACGTACGAACGTAAGATTGAGGTCTGCGAACGGGCATACCGTCTTTTGGTGGACAAGATAGGTTTCAATCCCCATGATATAATTTTCGACCCGAATGTACTTGCCGTGGCAACCGGTATGGACGAGCACAACAATTATGCTGTAGACTTTATCCGTGCCGCCGGATGGATACGGAAGAATCTGCCCGGTGCGCATGTCAGTGGAGGAGTGAGTAACCTTTCCTTCTCTTTCCGCGGCAATAATTACATTCGCGAGGCGATGCATGCCGTATTCCTTTACTATGCCATCCGCGAGGGCATGGATATGGGTATCGTCAATCCGGCTGCCTCCGTTCTTTACACCGATATTCCCGCTGATATATTGGAGCGCATAGAGGATGTGGTCTTGAACCGTCGTCCCGATGCTGCCGAGCGCCTGATAGAAACTGCCGAACGCTTGAAAGCGGAAGCAGAGGCGGCAAAAACTTCTGGAGGAGAGCGGCAGGCTGCCGCCCATTCCCAACTTGCCTGGAGAGAGGGGACTCCTGTGGAAGAACGGTTGAAGTACGCCTTGACAAAGGGTATCGGCGATTATCTGGAAGAAGACCTTGCCGAAGCGCTGAAGCTGTATCCCAAGGCTGTTTCCATCATTGAAGGTCCGTTGATGGCAGGCATGAATCATGTCGGCGACTTGTTTGGGGCAGGCAAGATGTTCCTGCCGCAAGTAGTGAAGACGGCGCGCACCATGAAGAGGGCGGTTGCCATCCTCCAGCCCGTAATCGAGTCGGAGAAAGAAGAAGGTGCGACTGCTGCCGGGAAGGTACTACTGGCTACAGTGAAAGGTGATGTGCACGACATTGGCAAAAATATAGTCTCGGTAGTAATGGCCTGCAACGGGTACGATATAGTGGACCTTGGCGTCATGGTGCCTGCCGAAACCATTGTACAGCATGCCATAGAGGAAAAGGTAGACATGATAGGATTGAGTGGCTTGATAACCCCTTCGCTGGATGAAATGGTGCATGTAGCCATTGAGCTGGAAAAGGCAGGTCTGGACGTTCCTCTGCTGATAGGTGGTGCCACGACTTCACCGCTTCACACAGCTCTGAAAATTGCTCCGGTCTATCATGCTCCCGTAATCCATCTGAAGGACGCTTCACAGAATGCTACAGTAGCAGCCAAGCTGATGAATCCTAAGACAAAGGAGGAGCTGGAAGAAGAACTGCATGAGAAGTATCGGCAGTTGTGCGAAAAGAACCGGGAGAAACAAGTGACAACCGTTTCCCTGGAAGAAGCGAGAAAGAACAAACTGAATCTGTTTTAAATAGGAAGGAAAATAAGGATTAGGGATTAATCCTTAATCCCTATTTTTTTATCTTCTTCTTGTATTGCTCGAAGCGTGACGTAATATCCCTTACGAAGTTATAAGTTTCAATGCCACGGAAATAGCCGTTTTTGCAGACGGGGTCGGTGAAGTATTCCTCATTGCTTTTTAGCAGAATGAAGTTTTCTACATTATCACGCCAGACATATTTGTTTTTGCCGTATTTTTCGGCCAGTGCCATGGCATCCAGCACATGGCCGATACCGGAATTATAAGATGCCAGCACAAAGTTGATGCGTTCTTCCTGGGGTATCTTGGAAAAACTTTTGGCTGTGGCGCCTATGTATTTCACGGCAGCCTTTATACTCTCTTCAGGGTTCTGTTCCTTTCCTTCGGGTAGCCCCATAGCCCTGGCTGTGGCAGGCATCAGTTGCATCAGCCCCCTGGCACCGGCCCAGGATACGGCGGTGGAGTCGAAGTTGGACTCAGTATATGCCAGAGACGCCAGCAGGCGCCAGTCCCAGTCTATCTTGGGAGCATATTTCTTGAACAAATCATCGTAATGGGAAATTTTTCCTTCGCGCAGGGAGAGGATAGGAGAGTGGGGAATGGCCTTGCCGATTTCAAAATATCGTTTCATACTTGCCGTATAGGCAGGTGAAGTCATATTCTCCTCGTGCCATTTGTTGGCGGCGGCTGCCAGTTGCGGACAGTCTTTCCGGACTGCCCACGATGCACGCTGGTCAAAGCTGATGGAGAGTCCGATATTCAGGTTGGGGTAATAGGTCGTATTAAGCTGTGCCACGTCATTGTCTGCTACGGTATAGGGGATTTTCCCTTGTGCCACCTGGGTGATGAGGTCTTCTGCACTGATACTGTCGTTGGTCACTTTATGGATGTGGATACCTCCTCCGAGCTCTTCGTCCAGATTGACCAGCCGTTCATAATATTTTCCGGGCTTCACATATACATCTTTCCCGATGAGTTCCGTTACGTCTTTCAGTGGTTTGGTGCGTCCGCCGTTACGTTGCACGATGACTTGGTGCGTGATGACCTCTTCGCCGCAATAAAGCAGGCTGTCTTTCCATTCCTTGGTGATGGGAAGGTTGTAGGCAATGAGGTCTCCCTTGCCTGCCTGCAACTTCTCTATGAGTTCGTGCACATTCCGGGCTACCTCTATTCTCAGCTTCACTCCCAGGCTCTTGGCAAACTGTTCGCTCAGCTCATACTGGAATCCCATGTCCTGGCCACGGTAGATGAAGTAGGAAGTGGAGCTGTACAGTGTCAATACGACCAGTTCTCCGCTGTCCTTTATCTGTTGCAGGTCATCCGCTTCTTCTTTTTCGGCAGGATGTCCTCCACGGCATCCTGCGATGCAGCACAACAACAACAGCAAGATAATTGGGACGGGAGAATTGATAATGGATGATTTATGTCTGGCGAAAGAAAACAGGCTGTTCATATCTCATAGGGTTTAGTGCGTTCTTAATCCTCCATTATCAATTCTCCATTACAAATTAACTCCCCAAGTGCTTCTTGATGTACATGGTCAATATATCAATGGCCACCTGGTTGTTTCCGCCTTCCGGCACAATGAGGTCGGCGTATCGTTTGCAGGGCTCTATGAATTGCTGGTGCATGGGTTTCAGTATACGTGTATAGCGTTCCATGACGGCTTCGGCCGTGCGTCCGCGTTCCACTACATCGCGCTGGATTACACGAATCAGGCGTTCGTCGGGGTCGGCGTCTACAAATATCTTCAGGTCCATCATGCTTCGCAGCTTCTTGTCGCACAAGGCAAGGATGCCTTCAATGATGATGACTTCCCGGGGCTCGATATGGATGGTTTCGGGCTGCCGGGTACACGTCAGGTATGAGTAGGTGGGCTGTTCTATGCTTCTTCCTTCGCGCAGCATGGCGACATGCCTGGAAAGAAGGCTCCACTCGAAAGCGTCGGGGTGGTCGAAGTTGATGTTCTGCCGTTCTTCCACGGGCACATGGCTGCTGTCCTTGTAGTAAGAGTCTTGTGGCAACAATACCACTTCACCAGCCGGTAGGCTTTCGATAATTTTACGTACGACGGTGGTCTTTCCCGAGCCGGTTCCGCCTGCAATTCCTATTATTAACATCCGTTTAAGTGTATATTTGAAACAAAACCAGTATTTTTGCAGTTGTTAAAACAGCCGCTTAGGCTGACAAATATAGTGATAAATCATTTAAATGGCAAAGTTATGGTAAAGCACATTGTATTATTTAAGTTAAAAGATGAGGCACCGGCTGACGAAAAGTTGGCTGCGATGAACAGTTTCAAGGCAGCTATCGAAGCGCTTCCGGCTAAAATATCCGTTATCCGCAAGATTGAAGTCGGATTGAACATCAATCCTGCCGAGGCTTGGAGCATCGCTCTTTACAGTGAGTTCGATACGTTGGATGACGTGAAATACTATGCTACCCATCCCGACCATGTAGCTGCCGGCAAGCTTATCGCTGCTGTGAAAGAGAGCCGTGCCTGCGTGGACTACGAGATAATTGAAAATTAAAAATTAAATCAGAGAACATGAAGAAATTACTGTTCCCTTTCGTTCTGTTGCTCTTCGCTGTGGCGGTGCAGGCACAGATACAAGACCCCGTCAAGTTCAATTCCGAACTGAAAACTCTGGCTACCGGCGAAGCGGAGGCTGTTTTTACGGCTGCTATTGACAAGGGCTGGCATGTCTATTCCACCGACCTGGGCGATGGCGGTCCTATCTCGGCGACTTTCAATGTGGAGAAAATCTCCGGAGCGGAAGTGGTGGGCAAACTGAAGCCCGTAGGCAAGGAAATCTCTACTTTCGACAAGTTGTTCGAAATGAAGGTGCGCTATTTTGAGAATACGGCGCAATTTGTGCAGAAGCTGAAGTTGACGGGTGGCGCTTATCAGATAGAAGGCTATCTGGAATATGGCGCTTGCAACGATGAAAACTGCCTGCCGCCCACACAAGTTCCTTTCAAGTTCTCCGGCAAGGCAGAAGGGGCTGCCAAAGAAGCTGCCGCCGCTGCCGCTGAAACGAAAGCCGAAGAACAGCCCGCAAAGCAGGAGACTGTCTCCGGCACGGCTCCCGTGGCTGCCATCGGCGGTGCGGACGGGCCGACGGAAATCAAGGTGGCGGACAAGGTGGACCTATGGAAGCCGGTCATCAGTGAACTGAATTCTTTGGGCGAAACCACTTCGCAGGAAGACATGTCCTGGATTTATATTTTCATTACGGGATTTGCCGGTGGACTGCTGGCGCTCTTCACCCCCTGTGTATGGCCCATCATCCCGATGACGGTCAGCTTCTTCCTGAAACGCAGCAAGGACAAGAAGAAGGGCATCCGCGATGCGTGGACGTATGGCGCTTCCATCGTGGTGATTTATGTGACGCTCGGACTGGCAATCACGCTTGTTTTCGGAGCCAGCGCACTGAACGCACTCTCTACGAATGCAGTATTCAATATCCTTTTCTGCCTGATGCTGGTGGTGTTTGCGGCTTCCTTCTTCGGAGCGTTCGAGATAACGTTGCCCTCCAAGTGGAGTACGGCTGTAGACAGCAAGGCCGAGGCGACAAGCGGTTTGCTCAGCATCTTCCTGATGGCATTTACCTTGTCGCTGGTATCTTTCTCCTGCACGGGACCCATTATCGGATTCCTGCTGGTGCAGGTTTCCACGACGGGCAGCGTGGTGGCTCCCGCCATCGGCATGCTGGGCTTTGCCATAGCTTTGGCATTGCCTTTCACGCTGTTTGCCCTGTTCCCGTCCTGGTTGAAGTCCATGCCCAAATCCGGTGGATGGATGAATATCATCAAGGTGACGCTTGGCTTCCTGGAGCTGGCTTTTGCCCTGAAGTTCCTTTCGGTAGCCGATTTAGCTTACGGTTGGCGCATCCTCGACCGTGAAACGTTCCTTGCTTTGTGGATTGTACTTTTTGCACTGCTTGGTTTCTACTTGCTGGGCAAAATCAAGTTCCCGCACGATGATGACGATACGAAAGTTAGTGTACCCCGTTTCTTCATGGCGTTGGCCTCACTGGCATTTGCGGTGTATATGGTTCCCGGTTTGTGGGGAGCTCCGCTGAAGGCTGTCAGTGCTTTTGCACCGCCCATGCAGACGCAGGATTTCAATCTTTACAATAATGAGGTGCATGCCAAGTTCGATGATTACGACCTTGGTATGGAGTATGCCCGCCAGCATGGCAAGCCCGTGATGCTCGACTTCACCGGTTACGGTTGCGTGAACTGCCGTAAGATGGAGCTTGCCGTATGGACAAACCCGAAGGTGAGTGACATTATCAACAACGACTATGTACTTATCACGCTCTACGTCGACAACAAGACGCCGCTTCCTTCTCCCGTGAAGATTGTGGAGAACGGTACGGAACGTACGCTGCGTACCGTAGGCGACAAGTGGAGTTATCTGCAGCGCGTCAAGTTCGGCGCCAATGCGCAGCCCTTCTATGTGCTGATTGACAATGAAGGCAAGCCGCTCAACAAGTCCTACTCCTACGACGAGGATATACCTAAGTATATCGAGTTCCTGCAGACAGGACTGGAGAATTATAAGAAAGAGAAATAAATAGAATTGGAAAAAGGATGCTTGTAAAAAGGCATCCTTTTTTCACTAAATCCCCTTTTTGTATGAAACACATTATAGACATTGATGCTTGGGAACGCCGGGATAACTACGGCTTTTTCCGCAATTTTGTAAATTCCTGGTATTCCGTCACCACAGAGATTGACTGCACGGAAGCCAGTGCTGCAGCCCGGGCTGCAAAGCGCTCCTTTTTCCTTTATTATCTGTATGCTGTGGTGCGTTCGGCCAATGAAGTCGATGAACTCCGTTACCGTACCGACAAGGAAGGCCGGGTTGTTTTTCACGACCGGGTGGACATCATTTCTCCGATAGCCGTTCCTGGGAAAACATTCTATACCATGCGCATTCCCTATTACGAAGACTTTGAACGTTTCTATGCCGAAGCCTACGCCTTGATAACAAACATGCCCGAGGACGGTGACCCTTATGGAGCCGAAAAGATTCTTGCCGAGCAAGGCGATTACGATGTGGTCCATCTGAGTGCGGTTCCCAAAATGTATTTCACCTCGATAACCTATACACTTGCCGAAGCAGGCAACGGTTGCAGTTATCCGTTGATGACTGCCGGCAAGGCCGTATCTCGTGAAGGCCGTCTGGTATTTCCTCTTTCCATTTATGTGAACCATGCTTTTGTCGACGGTTCTCATTTGACCTCCTTCTTCGGAAAGGTGGAGGAGTATTTGAAAGAGATTTCACATAAATGAATCACCCCAAATAAATAATCTATGAAACGCTTATAAGGGTGTTTTTTCATGCTACAAATATATATATATGATGCCATACATATATGGCAACTTTGAGTTGTTTTTTGTATCTCGGTTTCTGTTTTTTAAGTATCATTGAAAAATCGGAAATGTGCAGACAAGATTTGTAGTATTACAGAATTGTTACAGAATTTATCCTTACCTTTGACACTTTAACAGAATAAGCGTATGGTAAGTAATATATCTTCATGCACGAAAGTACTTGTTTTGCCGATAGTTCTATGGGTTGTTTCGTCTTTTTCCCTGCGGGCGCAGGAGAAGGATTTTGCCACTTGGGCGAATGCCGGTTTCGAATATAAGTTGAAGCCGGCATTTACTGTTTCCGGTGGGCTGGAGTGGCGTACAAAGGATGATTTGGGAAAGACAGACCGGTGGGGGCTGAAGGTGGGGGGAAGCTATAAGCTGTTGCCTTTCCTGAAGCTTGGAGCTGGGTATGAGACGCATTACCGCAATCGGGGGGCAGATGGCTGGAAGTTCCGGCACCGCTACCGTTTGGAAGGCACTCTGTCTGCCCGTGTGCAAAGGGTGAAACTGTCCTTGCGTGAGCGCTTTCAGCATACGTTCGATGGGCATAGAGATGAGTTCCGCTTGCGCTCGCGTGCGAAGTTTGCCTATGACATTCCGAAGTGCAAGCTGGAACCGTATGCTTCGGCCGAGATGTATAATGGTTTGAATAAGACAGAGCACTTCGGAGTAAAGCGGATGCGCTATCGTGGGGGTATTACGTTGCCCTTGTCCGAGCGCTGGGAGGCGGACATCTTCTATTGCAGGCAATGGGAGAAGGATAAGCGGAAGGATATAGTAGGGGTGGAGTGTGTTTATAGCTTTTGAGGGGAGATGAGGGCTGAAAGCCTTTTTTTACTTTTTGTTCTTCCGGTACTCCTTTTTCAGATAAAAGTTGAATCCGGCATATATTTGGAGGGTGCCGAACCCGTTGTTCAGGGAGAAACTGTTTTTGTAGTAGTCGTATGTCCGTCCTACGAATGAGGTACCCACGAAGTATTTGCTGTTGTTGTATACCACACCTGCACGCAGAATGAAGTCGATATTGAAATTCTTGTACCAGTCGTCCGCTTCCCGCTCTTCTGTCTTCTCTATGCGTGATGTCTTGTAGGCGACAGCCGGATTGAACGACAGGCATGCGAGGCAGTTGCGGGCAAACACCCAATTGTAGGCATAGCCGGCGTTGAGGCTGATGTTCGTGTATTTGATATGTTTCACCTTCATACCCGGGTTCATGGTTTCCTGAATGATTTCGGGCAGCTTGGTATAGTCGAAGTTCAGATTGTGGGTGGATACGGAGAATCCGGCAATGAAAGAACCTGCATTGCAGCGCTGGTTGGTGGACTGGCTGAAGGCGGCTGGATAGGAGAAACGTCGATTGTTGAAAATGTAATACAGATTTAATCCCTTCATCTTTACTTTCAATCCGTTGAAATCTTCGGAATAATTGGAGGGAATCTCGTCGGAAAAGCCGGATACCTTGTGTATCTTATAGTCGTTTCCGGTGCTGCGATAGAAAATGTCGACTCCCAGTTTGGAACTGTAAAGACTGAGATCAAACTCCGTACCGCGCTTTTTCTTGCTTTTCTTTCCGTAGAGCCAGTCCGTATCGACAGCCCATCCCAGGAATATCCAACGCCATCCGAAGTAAGCGCCTATCTTGTTGTGAGGGTTAGGCGAGAAACGGAGCCGCTGGTCGTTATTGCCCACGGAGTAATACTCGTAATTGGTGAAATGGTCGAGCATCAGGGCGTAGTTGTATCGGTTGGGACTGATATAGGTAGTGTCGAAGTCGCTGAAGTTGAGGAATTTCTTCAATGCTTTTCTGAAGGTATTTTTATATACGATGCTGTCGCATGCGACAGAACCGTTCTCCTTGTTTTGCGCAAACAATGAGAATGTAAATAATATCCATAAGCAGAAAAAGGCCCCTCTTTGCATCTTGTTGTTCTCTCTCATTTATACAAAGCTAAATAAAATAACCGGTTTTTGAACAGTATCCCGCTAATTTTTCTCTGAAAAAGGCATCAATAATTTGTAGTTCTCAATCGGAATGACTAATATTGAACGTCTTATTGAGAGACTTTATGAATCAAAACCAGATAAAGAAGAATACGATATGAAGAAGATTATCAATCCGTGGAAAGATATGGAGGGCTACAACTGTTTCGGTTGCTCTCCTGACAATGAAGCCGGTGTGAGAATGGAGTTTTATGAGGACGGTGACGAGGTGGTGAGCATCTGGAAGCCGCGTCCGGAGTATCAAGGGTGGCTGAATACGTTGCATGGAGGCATCCAGTCCGTATTGCTGGATGAAATCTGCGGCTGGGTCGTGTTCCGCAAGCTGCAGACCGGCGGGGTGACATCGAAAATGGAAACCCGCTTCCGCAAATCCATATCGACCAACGACACGCATGTGGTGCTGCGGGCTTCGCTTCGCGAGCAGAAGCGGAATATTGCTATCATAGAAGCACGCCTGTATAATAGCATGGGCGAACTTTGCACAGAAGCCACTTGCACCTACTTTACCTTTCCGAAGGAGAAGGCGGAAGCGGAAATGCATTTCCATAGCTGCGAAGTAGAGCAGGAGGAAATATTGCCGTTGATTTAATTGTTTCACCACAGATTACACAGATTTGCATAGATTGGAATAAAAATAATCTGTGCAAATCTGTGTAATTTGTGGTGAACTAAGATGAATTTGAAAGAAAAAATAAACTTTTTGTGATAAATCTTTTGGAGTTTCAAACTTTTAGTTTACTTTTGTCGCATTAAAATCCAAAAAATATGAAGAATATCGTTGCACATCATCACCATCATCATCCTAACGAATAACTCGGTGGGCGTATGAGTGTATATGTACAACAGATGACATAACAGACGAGGCTTGCCGAATATTGGTAAGCCTCGTTTTGTTTTCTGTCATCTCATTCAAAATAGTAAATAGTAAATCGTAAAATAGTAAATAACCTTATGTTAAGAATTGCAGTACAAGCTAAGGGTCGTCTGTATGACGAGACCATGTCGTTTTTGGGAGAATCGGATATAAAGTTGAGTGCCATGAAGCGCTCGTTGTTGGTGCAGTCGTCAAACTTTCCTCTTGAAGTGTTGTTTCTGAGGGATGACGACATTCCGCAGTCTGTGGCTACCGGAGTGGCTGATATAGGAATTGTGGGTGAGAATGAATTTGTTGAGAAGAATGAGGATGCAGAGATAATCAAGCGTCTGGGATTCAGCAAATGCCGTCTGTCTCTTGCCATGCCGAAGGATATTGAGTATCCGGGGGTGAAGTGGTTTCACGGAAAGAAGATTGCGACATCTTATCCGGGTATCCTTTCCGGCTTTTTGAAAGAGAATGGGGTGAATGCGGAGATACACGTCATTACGGGGTCGGTAGAAGTGGCGCCGGGCATCGGTCTGGCAGATGCCATTTTCGATATTGTAAGTTCCGGTTCTACGCTGGTGAGCAACCGCCTGAAGGAAGTGGAGGTTGTGATGAAGTCCGAAGCCCTGCTGATTGGTAACAGGAACCTGAGCGAGGAAAAGCAAGGGATATTGAGGGAGCTGTTGTTCCGTATGGATGCTGTGAAGACAGCCGAAGATAAGAAGTATGTGCTGATGAATGCCCCGAAAGAGAAACTGGATGAGATTGTCTCTGTACTTCCGGGCATGAAGAGCCCCACGGTGATGCCTTTGGCACAAGAAGGCTGGTGCTCAGTACATACCGTACTCGACGAGAAGTGTTTCTGGGAGATTATCGGAAAGTTGAAGGCATTGGGGGCGGAAGGCATTCTGGTGCTGCCGATTGAGAAAATGATAAT
The DNA here is from genome assembly GCF_003603515.1 of Bacteroides sp. AM32-11AC. NCBI lineage: Bacteria > Pseudomonadati > Bacteroidota > Bacteroidia > Bacteroidales > Bacteroidaceae > Bacteroides > Bacteroides sp. AM32-11AC. The sequence continues at coordinate 17,067 of NZ_QTNH01000002.1, forward strand.
TTAAAGCCTCGAGGATGTGTCAAAAGTATATAAACGCTTTCTTTATGTTACGACATTAGGTGCGAATTACGCGAAATAGCGCGGATTCGGTAAAATAAATCCGTGAAATCCGCGTAATCAGCGCCTAAAAGAAAGTCTTCAGAGAGTTTTGACACACCTCCAATAATATCATGGTTTATGCATAAATCTTTAAAAACATGTCATTATGATATTGATTAGTAATCCCGATAAATCCCAGTGGCAAGAGATTCTGAAACGTCCGGTGATGAATACGGAGAATCTGTTTGATACGGTGCGGAGTGTTATTGACCGTGTGAAGGAGGAGGGAGACCGTGCTGTGCTGGATTATGAAGAAAAATTTGATAAAGTGGTGTTGGCCTCGCTGGCAGTGTCGGAAGAGGAACAGCAGGAAGCGGAAAACCTGGTGAGTGAAGACTTGAAAGCAGCTATTCGCCTGGCAAAGCAGAACATCGAGACTTTCCACGCCGCACAACGCTTTGAGGGCAAGAAAGTGCAGACTCAGCCGGGGGTGACCTGCTGGCAGAAAGCGGTTGCCATAGAAAAGGTGGGATTGTATATCCCCGGAGGAACGGCTCCGCTGTTTTCTACGGTACTGATGCTGGCCGTTCCCGCCAGGATTGCCGGATGCAAGGAGATTGTTCTCTGCACCCCTCCGGGACGTGACGGAAAGGTACATCCCGCTGTGTTGTTTGCCGCAAAAGTGGCAGGTGTCAACCGGATTTTCAAAGCTGGCGGCATACAAGCCATTGCCGCTATGGCATACGGAACGGAAAGTGTGCCTAAGGTTTACAAGATATTCGGTCCGGGAAATCAGTATGTCACGGCTGCCAAACAGCTTGTGAGCTTGCGTGATGTGGCGATAGATATGCCGGCAGGACCTTCGGAAGTAGAAGTTTTGGCTGACGAAACAGCTAATCCGATTTTTGTCGCCGCCGACTTGTTGAGCCAGGCAGAACACGGAGTGGACAGTCAGGCTATATTAATTACGACCTCTGTCGAATTGCAACAAGCTGTAAAGGTGGAAGTGGAACGCCAACTGGCCTTACTGCCACGTAAAGAGATTGCCGAAAAGTCTCTTGCCAATAGCAAACTGATTGTAGTGGACAGCATGACAGAAGCCATTGAATTGACCAACGCGTATGCTCCCGAACATCTTATCATAGAAACCGAGGATTATCTTTCCGTGGCAGAACGTATCGTGAATGCCGGTTCCGTATTCCTGGGTTCTCTTACTCCGGAGAGTGCGGGAGATTATGCTTCGGGCACAAACCATACCCTGCCGACAAACGGCTATGCCAAAGCATACAGCGGTGTCAGCCTCGACAGCTTTATCCGCAAGATAACTTTTCAGGAGATAAAGCCGGAAGGATTAAATATCATCGGCCCTGCCATCGAGCTGATGGCTGCCAATGAACAGCTGGATGCGCATAAGAATGCTGTGAGTGTGAGACTGGGGCAGTTGGAAAATGGAAATGGAAATTGAAAGTTGAAAATTGAGAGCTGATGGCTTAAAGTAATTTTAATCGTAAATTGTCAAATCATAAATAACATGGTGAAAACATTACAAGAACTTACCCGTCCGAATATCTGGCGTCTGAAGCCTTATTCTTCAGCACGTGATGAATATAATGGTGCTGCGGCATCCGTTTTTCTCGATGCAAACGAGAATCCTTATAACATGCCGCACAACCGTTATCCCGACCCCATGCAGCGGGAGTTAAAGACAGAATTGTCTAAAATTAAAAAGGTGAGTCCCGATTCCATCTTCTTAGGGAATGGCAGTGACGAAGCTATCGATTTGGTGTTCCGTGCTTTTTGTGAACCCCGTGTGGACAATGTAGTGGCTATCGACCCTACCTACGGCATGTATCAAGTCTGTGCCGACGTTAATGATGTGGAGTACCGCAAGGTGCTGCTCGATGAGGATTTCCAGTTCTCTGCCGACAAGCTTTTGGCTGCTGCGGATGAGCATACCAAACTGATTTTTATCTGCTCTCCCAACAATCCTACCGGCAATGACCTGCTCCGTAGCGAGATTGAAACGCTGATTCGCCAGTTTGATGGGTTGGTGATACTGGATGAGGCATACAATGACTTCTCCGAAGCACCTTCCTTCCTCGAAAATTTGAATCGGTATCCGAATCTCATTGTACTGCAAACCTTCTCCAAAGCATGGGGATGTGCTGCCATCCGTCTGGGTATGGCATTTGCCTCACCGGATATTATCGGCATCCTCAGTAAGATAAAATATCCCTATAACGTGAACCAGTTGACACAGAAGCAGGCAGTGGAAATGCTTCACCGCTATTATGAAATAGAACGTTGGGTGAAGACACTGAAAGAAGAACGGGAGAATCTGGAAGCCGAGTTCGCCGCACTGCCATGTACGGTGAAGATGTTCCCTTCCCATGCCAATTTCTTCCTAGCTCGTGTGACGGATGCCGTGAAGATTTACAATTATCTGGTAGGCAAGGGTATCATTGTCCGCAACCGTAACTCCGTGTCACTCTGCGGAAATTGCCTGCGAGTGACGGTAGGAACGAGAGGGGAGAATGAAAAATTGATTGAAGCGCTGAAGGAATATATGTAGAAGGAGTTAAAGGGAGTAAAAGGGAGTTAGAGGCCGATACTGCTGTTTTATACAAGTAATGCTTATGCAAGCAGAACTATCGGCCTCTAACTCCTTCTAACTCCCGATAACTCCCTTTATTCCCTCAAAAAAATATCCTTTAAAATGAAGAAACTACTTTTTATAGACCGTGACGGGACTTTAGTCATTGAGCCGCCCATTGATTATCAGCTGGACTCCCTGGAGAAGCTGGAGTTCTATCCGAAAGTGATGCGCAATCTTGGCTTCATCCGCAGCAAGCTGGATTTTGATTTTGTAATGGTGACCAATCAGGATGGGCTCGGCACAACTTCCTTTCCGGAAGAGACCTTTTGGCCGGCACACAACCTGATGATGAAGACATTGGAAGGCGAAGGCATCACCTTCGACGACATCTGTATAGACCGCAGCATGCCCGACGACAATGCACCGACTCGCAAGCCGCGTACCGGAATGCTTACCAAATACCTCGATAACCCGGACTACGATTTGTCCCACAGTTTCGTCATTGGCGACCGGCCTACGGATGTGGAACTGGCAAAGAATCTGGGCTGCCGCGCCATTCTTCTGCAAGATGACACGGCGTCATTGAAACCCGTTTCCGAAGGTGGCGGTGCCGCTTGTGACGGACTTGAAGATTACTGCGCCCTCGCCACCAGGGATTGGGATAAGGTTGCCGAATTCCTCTTTGCCGGTGAGCGTACGGCGGAAGTACGTCGTACTACCAAGGAGACAGATATATACGTATCCTTGAATCTGGATGGTAACGGGCATTGTGACATCGCGACCGGACTGGGCTTCTTCGACCACATGTTGGAACAGATAGGCAAGCACGGCGGCATGGACCTCACCATCCGTGTGAAAGGCGACCTCGAAGTGGACGAGCATCACACCATCGAAGATACCGCCCTTGCTCTGGGCGACTGCCTTTATCAGGCCTTAGGAAGCAAGCGGGGCATTGAACGCTATGGCTATGCCCTTCCTATGGACGATTGTCTTTGCCAAGTGTGCCTTGACTTTGGCGGACGCCCGTGGCTGGTATGGGATGCCGAGTTCAAGCGCGAGAAGGTAGGAGATATGCCGACGGAAATGTTCCTGCATTTCTTCAAGTCCTTGAGCGATGCTGCCCGGATGAATCTTAATGTAAAAGCCGAAGGACAGAACGAACATCATAAGATAGAGGGCATCTTCAAGGCGTTGGCACGTGCGCTGAAGATGGCGGTGAAGAGGGATATTTATCACTTTGAACTGCCAAGCTCGAAAGGAGTGTTGTAGAATCGTGCAGACAACTGCTGCAAAGTTACTGCATACCTTTTGCAGTGCTGCTGCAAAGCAGTTGCAGTGACGCTGCAAGGCTTTTGCAGAGCCACTGCAGATGTATTGCATAGTTTTGCAGTTATATATCTCTGATTAATAGATAAGTAGTGTTATGTCACATTTAGCCCCTTTGATAGCTGATTTAGCTCTGATATTGATTTGTGCGGGGATTATGACCCTGCTTTTTAAGAAATTGAAGCAACCGCTGGTGTTAGGATATGTAGTCGCAGGATTCCTTGCCAGCCCTCACATGGCCTATACACCGTCGGTGATGGACACGGCTAATATACAGACCTGGGCGGATATAGGCGTTATCTTCCTGCTGTTTGCACTGGGATTGGAATTCAGCTTCAAGAAGATTGTGAAGGTGGGAGGCGCGGCGATTATTGCTGCGTGTACCATCATCTTTTGTATGATATTGTTGGGAGTGGCGGTAGGTACCGGGTTCGGCTGGCAACGGATGGACTGTATCTTCCTGGGCGGTATGATTGCCATGTCGTCCACTACCATTATCTATAAGGCGTTTGATGATTTGGGGATGCGCAAGAAACAGTTCACGGGGCTGGTGCTCAGTGTGCTTATCCTGGAGGATATTCTTGCCATCGTATTGATGGTGATGCTCTCCACGATGGCAGTCAGCCATAACTTCGAGGGTACGGAGATGCTGGGGAGCATTGCCAAACTGCTGTTCTTCCTGATACTTTGGTTCGTGGTGGGTATTTATCTCATCCCCGGATTGCTGAAGCGGTGCCGGAAGCTGATGAGCGAGGAAACCTTGCTGATAGTCTCTCTCGGACTCTGTTTCGGCATGGTGGTGATGGCTGCACATACGGGGTTCTCGGCTGCTTTCGGTGCCTTCATCATGGGTTCCATTCTTGCCGAAACGGTAGAGGCAGAGAGCATAGAACGGCTGGTGAAGCCGGTCAAGGACTTGTTTGGCGCCATCTTCTTCGTATCGGTCGGCATGATGGTAGACCCAGCCATGATTGTGGAGTATGCGGGACCTATTGTCGTGATTACTTTAGCGGTTATCCTCGGGCAATCCCTTTTCGGGACGCTGGGTGTGCTGCTGGCGGGGCAACCGCTAAAGACAGCCATGCAGTGCGGTTTCAGCTTGACGCAAATCGGTGAGTTTGCCTTTATCATAGCTTCGCTGGGCGTGTCGCTGCATGTCACCAGCCATTTCTTATATCCTATTGTGGTGGCGGTGTCTGTCATCACCACTTTCCTCACTCCTTATATGATTCGTTTGGCAGACCCCGCTTCCAATCTTGTGGATACGCATTTGCCGGAAAAATGGAGAAAGTTCTTGACCCGTTATGCTTCAGGTTCGCAGACGATGAACCATGAAAGTCTGTGGAAGAAACTGATATTTGCACTAGTCAGGATTACGGTGGTGTATTCCATCATTTGCGTGGCGGTGATAGCTTTGGCGTTCCGTTTTCTGGTGCCTTTAGTGCACGACAGTCTGCCCGGGGTATGGGGCTCTTTGTTGGCTGCCTTTATCATCATTCTGTGTATAGCTCCGTTTCTGCGTGCTATCATGATTAAAAAGAATCATTCGGAGGAGTTCGTGACTTTATGGAAAGATAACCGTGGAAACCGGGCGCCGTTGGTGGCTACCATTGTACTGCGTCTGCTGCTGGGTGTTTCGTTTGTCATGTTCGTTATAGCCGGTTTGTTCAAGATGTCCGTCGGTCTGGTGTTTGGAGTGGCGGTGCTGCTGGTGACCCTGATGATACTCTCCCGCCAGTTGAAGAAGCAGTCCATCATGATAGAGAGGACATTCTTCCAGAATCTGCGGTACCGCGACATGCGTGCCGAGTATATGGGAGAGAAGAAACCAGAGTATGCGGGACGTCTGCTGTCGCGCGACCTGCACCTGACGGATTTTGAAATCCCCGGCGAGTCGGCATGGGTGGGCAAGACATTGGCGGAGCTGAATTTTGGAAAGAAATACGGTATCCATGTGGTCTCTATCCTTCGGGGCAAGAAACGGATTAATATTCCCGGAGCGTCTGTCCGCCTTTTCCCGCAGGACAAGATACAAGTAATTGCCACGGATGAGGAATTGAACATCTTCGGCCAGGAGATGGATAAGGTGTCTGCCATGAATGCGGATGTGATAGAGAAGAGTGAGATGATTCTACGCCAGTTCTGTGTGGACGGGCAGTCCCCTTTCCTGAACAAGACCCTGAAAGAAGCAGGGATACGCGAGAAATATCACTGCCTGATTGCCGGTGTGGAGCGGGGAGGGGAGACCTTGCATGCTCCCGACCCGCATGAACCTTTTGTGGAGGGAGATGTGGTATGGATTGTAGGCGAGAGTGCCGATGTGTACAAGCTGGTCGGCCGGAAATGTGAAGGTTTCGACATGGGGTAAGGTCTACCCCATGAACGCTAATCAGAGTTTGTTCAGTATTTTGTCCATTACCCAGTTAGTCAGAGTGGCGCTTTCACCGTCACAGCCGCAGACTGACTTGCCCAGCAGGTGGTCTACTACTGCCTGTATAAGCGGTTGCTGGACGTAGGTGGGATTTTCGACAATGATTTCCTCACGCCCTCTTTCTGTGTGCAGCGCAATGGGGTCATAGGTGAATACGGAGAAACAAATCATGCCTTTGTCTCCAATGATTTCTATACGGTCTTCGCGGGCGGATTCGTGGGCGACAAAACACCAGGAGCCGCTGCCTACTAGTCCGCTGTCAAACTGGAAACATGCGCTTAGAGTGTCTTCGGCAGGATATAGTCTGCCACGGTTGCTCTTGTAGCCGCTGGCTTCGAGGATACATCCGAAGATTTCCTGCAGCAAGTCTATCTGGTGGGGCGCAAGGTCATAGAAGTATCCTCCGCCGGCAATGTCCGGTTGCACGCGCCACGGTAGGTTTTCCTTGTTATGGTCGAGGTCGCGGGGAGGCTGGGCGAAGCGGATTTGAATGTTGATGACATTGCCAATATGTCCCTCCTCTACCAGTGACTTTACCTTCAGGAAGTAGGGCAGATAGCGGCGGTAATACGCAACAAAACATGGAACACCCGTTTCTTTGGAAATGCGGTTGATGCGGCAGCACTCTTCGTAGGTAACGGCCATCGGCTTCTCTATGTAGACCGGTTTACCTGCCTTCATGGACATGATGGCGTACGTAGCATGTGAAGAAGGAGGAGTGGCAATGTACACGGCGTTCACCTCTTCGTCGTCAATCAGCTCCTGGGCATCGTCGTACCATTTAGGAATCCCTCTTTCCTTGGCGTAGGTCTTGGCCTTGTCGCCATTTCGGCTCATGACGGCCACTACTTCGGAGTTCTCTATTTTCTGGAATGCCGGTCCGCTTTTGTATTTGGTCACTTCTCCGCAACCGATGAATCCCCATTTAATTATTCTCTCGCTCATAATCTTTCCCTTATTTTACTCTTCCTCAAAATCGAATTCAAAGTCGAAATCATCCAGAAATTCCGGTTCTGTAAATTCTTCCAGACTCCGGCGGTCTTTTTTCGTTGGCCGTCCGGTACCTTTGGCACGGTTGACGAAACCGCTGACACGGCTCATCTCCAGCAGTTCATACTGTTCCGGAGTCGTTACATTCTCCATCATTTCGGCCACTAACTTTGCGCCGACACGCTTTTCGATGGGCTGCAGAACTTTGAAGGAATAGGTGACGGGGGGCTTGCGCACCTGGATGACGTCTCCCGGTTTCACCGTACGGGCAGCCTTTGCCAGTGCGCCATTGATGCTGATGCGTCCTTTTTTGCAGGCTTCGGCGGCTATGGTACGTGTCTTGAAGATGCGTACGGCCCACATCCATTTGTCAATTCTGGCTTCGTTCATTTCTTGTTATATTGATTCATGGTGATATCTATTCCCGCCAGACAGAAACTTTTGATGATTTCTCCGGCTGTTTCCAATCTCTCGCCCATTGTTTTCCAATCTTCATCGGTAAAATGTCCCAGCACATAGTCAATCTGTCCACCACGGGGAAAATCATTGCCGATGCCGAAACGCAGGCGTGCATAATTCTGAGTGCCCAGTGTTGCTGCAATATGCTTAAGGCCGTTATGTCCCGCATCGCTTCCTTTACCTTTCAGGCGCAGTGTGCCGAAAGGCAGTGCCAGGTCATCTACCACTACCAACACATTCTCCAATGGAATGTTTTCTTTTTGCATCCAGTAGCGCACGGCGTTGCCGCTGAGATTCATAAAGGTGGAAGGCTTCAGCAGTAACAGTTGGCGTCCCTTGACTGACAGCGTTGTGGTGAAGCCATAACGTCCGTCGGTAAAAGTGGCACCCGCTGCTTTTGCCAGAGCATCTACTGCCATGAATCCGATGTTATGGCGGGTTTCGTGATATTCGGGGCCGATATTGCCCAATCCTACAATTAAATATTTCATAGTCTGTGCTTCCTGTTTATGAGGGTGTTAAAACTAGTATTCACCACAGATTACACAGATTTGCACAGATAGACATCTTTGATTATCGGTACATTAAATTCATTCTGTGTTAATCTGTGTAATCTGTGGTGAATTATACACTCTCGTGAGCCGTAAAAAGAACGCGGATTATCGCAACTTTCCGCGGAAATCAGTATGAAATCTGCGTTGGCTGCGTTAATCCGCGTTCCCGAATATTTAGTCTTTCTTGGAAAGAATCGATTAGTTGCCTGCAGCAGCAGCGGCACCTCTTGCAGCACGAGTCAGCTTAACGGCGCATACAACAGCTTCTTTGGCATTCAGCAATTCCAATCCTTCGTATTGCAATTCGCCAACTTTAACAGTCTTACCAAGTCCCAAGTGGGCAACGTTGATAATCAGTCTTTCAGGAATTACGTTATACAAAGCTCTTACTTTCAGCTTACGCATCTGGAGTACCAGCTTACCACCGGCCTTAACACCTTCTGCCAAACCTTCCATCTGTACCGGAACTTCCATAACGATAGGCTTAGCCTCGTCAATTTGATAGAAGTCAACGTGCAGGATAGTATCCTTTACGGGGTGGAATTGGATATCTTTCATGATAGCGTTTACTTTCTTGCCATCAATCACCAAGTCAACTACGTAGATGTGCGGAGTGTAAACCAAGTTACGCAGACCCTCTGCAGGTACAGTGAAGTGAACATTTTCACCTGCACCATAAAGTACGCAAGGTACACCGTTGTTTTTACGAATAGCTTTCAAAGCTCTTGCTTGTTCCGAAGAACGTTCTGCAATAGTTCTTGCAGTTCCTTTTACTTCAATTGATTTCATTTTAAAAATTTTTGTGTTACTCTAAATTAAGTAAATTTTTTGCTTAATTCACCATCACACGATGTGGCTTGCCACACGATGTTGCAAAAAAGCGGTGCAAAAGTACAGCTTCTTTTTGAATTATCAAAAGGTTATAACTTAAAATTCAATGTCTATCTTGATTTCTCCTTCCAATGAAGACGCTTTTTCCTCTTTCGGCAGTTCTTCTTTTCCCGTTTCGGGACTTTCAGCCTCTTCGTCAGTGGTATGTCTTGTATAGCAGCCTTGCTGTTCCTGGATGAAGCCGATGGCTTGCTGAAGTCCGTTCATGAACTTTTCAAAATCCTCTTTGTATAGAAAGATTTTGTGCTTTTCGAAACTTACCTGCGAGTCGTCTCCTTCGCCCATCACAATCTTCTTGCTTTCCGTGATGGCGAGAAACATTTCGTCTTTTCTGTTTTTCTTGACGTCTAAATAGTAGATGCGCTTACCTGCTTTGATGGATTGGGAGAATACAATCTCCTTGTCGTTCATGTCCGCTGCGTTTTTCTTCTTAAAGTCTTCCATATTATAATAGGTCTCAATTTTGATATTATCACCTTAAAACTTGTATCTCGTAGCTTTTAGCTCTTTATCGGGCTCAAAATTGACGATTTTTTTTAAACTGTCAAAAGAAAAAGACCGGATAATCAATATCTGCATTAAAAAATGTGATTTATTTATGTAAACTCATTAAAAATGCCTACTTTTGCGCCTTGTTAAAACACTAGTATTTACTTTAGAATTATGATCAACAGAGTTCTTATTCGTCTTAAGATTATACAGATTGTATATGCTTATTATCAGAATGGCAGTAAAAATTTAGACTCAGCGGAGAAAGAATTGTTCTTTAGCCTTTCAAAGGCATACGACCTCTACAACTACCTGCTGATGCTGATGATAGCTTTGACGAACTACGCACAAAAACGTATTGATGCGGCAAAAGCTAAGCTGGCTCCCACTGCCGAGGAGCTGTATCCCAACATGAAATTTGTGGAAAACAAGTTCATAGCCCAGTTGGAAGTGAACAAACAATTGACGGAATTCATTGCCAACCAAAAGCGCACGTGGGCCAATGATGAAGACTTTGTCAAGGGATTGTATGAGAAAATTGTGGAATCAGATATATATAAGGAATATATGGCTTCTTCGGACAATTCTTACGAATACGACCGTGAATTGTGGAGAAAGCTGTATAAGACTTTTGTCTTCAACAACGAAGCCTTGGACAATGTGCTCGAAGACCAGAGCCTCTACTGGAATGACGACAAGGAGATTGTGGATACTTTCGTACTGAAAACCATCAAGCGCTTTGAAGAGAAGAATGGTGCCAATCAGGAACTTCTACCAGAGTTCAAGGATGAGGAAGACCAGGAATTTGCACGCCGTTTGTTCCGCCGTGCCATCTTGAACTGTGACTATTACCGTCACCTCATCAGCGAGAATACGCGTAATTGGGACTTGGACCGTGTAGCCTTTATGGACGTTGTTATCATGCAGTGTGCCTTGGCCGAAATATTAAGTTTCCCGAACATTCCGGTGAGTGTTTCGTTGAACGAATATGTCGATATTGCCAAAGTTTACAGCACGGCCAAAAGTGGCAGCTTCGTGAACGGTACATTGGATGGAATAGTTAATCAATTAAAAAAAGAAGGTAAGTTAACGAAAAACTAATACCTTTGTTTAATAATAGAAACCAAAACTGAGTATTTATGAACTTAATGACTGTATTCTTCCTGCAGGCTCCCGCTGCAGGCCCTGCCGGTGGTGGTAGCATGATGTGGATTATGCTGATAGCCATGTTCGTTATTATGTATTTCTTTATGATTCGTCCTCAAAACAAGAAGCAAAAGGAAATAGCAAACTTCCGTAAATCGCTTCAAGTGAATCAGAAAGTAATCACAGCTGGTGGTATCCATGGTGTTATCAAGGAAATCAACGACAATGATGTGGTGCTTGAAATCGCTTCTAACGTTAAGATTCGTATAGACAAGAATTCTATTTTTGCTGCAGCTGCTGATGCGAACAGCAGTCAGGCATCTAAATAATAGAAATGTGAGCCTATGTTTGAACGTAGGAACATACAACGTACATATCTGAAGATATCAAGAGAAGTGAAGGACTTTCTGCTTAGCGATAAAAGCAGGGAGTTCTTCATTTTTTTGTTTTTTTTCTTTGTAGCCGGTGGCTTCTGGCTCTTGCAGACCTTGAACAACGACTATGAGGCGGACTTTTCTATACCGGTGCGGCTGAAGGGAGTGCCCAATAATGTGGTGATTACCTCTGAACCTGCTTCAGAACTCCGTATCAAGGTAAAGGATAAGGGAACGGTACTGCTCAACTATATGTTGGGAAAGAGCTTTTATCCCGTTATTCTCGATTATGCCGATTATAAGGGCGTGGATAATCAAGTAAGGATATATCCCTCGCAGTTTGAAAAGAAAGTGCTGAACCAGCTGAATGCCTCTACCCGCCTGCTTTCCATGAAGCCGGATACATTGGAGTACATCTATTCGACGGGAGCCTCCAAACTGGTGCCGGTGAAGCTGCGCGGCACGCTGAGTGCCGGACGTGAGTATTATCTTTCGGATACGATATTCAGTCCCGATTCCGTATTGGTGTATGCGCCGCAAGGCGTGCTGGATACGATTGCTGTTGCCTATACGCAACCGGTGAAGCTGGAAGATATATCGGATACCTTGAGGCAGCAAGTCCCCCTGCGTATCCAGAAAGGTGTGAAGTTTGTGCCTTCTTCCATTGAGATGATGCTTCCGGTGGATATTTATACGGAAAAGACAGTGGAGGTGCCGTTGCGTGGCGTTAACTTTCCTGCCGACAAGGTGCTGCGCGCTTTCCCTTCCAAGGTGCAGGTCACGTTTCAGGTTGGTCTGAGTCATTTCAGGCAGATTAACGCTGATGATTTTCATATTTACGTGTCCTATGAGGAACTGCTCCGTCTGGGTTCCGACAAGTATACGGTAAAGATTAAGAATCTGCCGAAAGGGGTGAGCCAGGTACGCTTCAATCCGGCACAAGTGGATTTTCTGATAGAGCAAGTTTCTCCTGATTATGGCGATTAAGATAGGTATAACCGGTGGTATCGGTAGCGGAAAGAGTATGGTATCCCGGCTGTTGGAAGTGCTGGGTGTTCCCGTCTATATCTCGGACTTGGAAACGAAAAGGCTGATGGCATCCGATTCATTGATCCGCGAGGAATTGTCAGCTTTGCTTGGTGCGGAAGTGTATGCCGGTGGCACGCTGAACAAGCCTTTGTTGGCGTCTTATCTTTTCGGTAGTCCGGAGCATGCCAAAGAAATCAACTGTATTGTGCATCCTCGTGTAAAGGAGGATTTCAGGCGGTGGACACAATGCCGCACCGCTTTTCCCATTGTCGGTATAGAATCGGCCATTCTGGTCGAAGCGGGGTTTGCGGGTGAAGTGGATGCTATTGTTATGGTCTATGCGCCCGAAGAGGTGCGCATTTTACGTGCCGTCCGGCGGGATGCTTCCTCGCGCGAATTGATAGAAAAGCGTATCCGTAGCCAGATGAATGACGAAGAAAAGCGTAAATATGCAGATTTTGTCATTGTAAATGATGGCGAAACCCCATTGATTCCGCAAGTTTTAGAGCTAATCGGTTCGCTATCTGAAAAAATGCACTATCTGTTACGCAAATAGGCATCTCCTTAACAATAAAAATAAGCAAGCTTATTTTGTATTGTCTTCGGCTTACATTATCTTTGCCCCCCGAAAAAAATAACTACTAATCATCAAAACAGAATATATTATGTTGAAGACTATTTTGTCCATTTCCGGTAAACCGGGATTGTATAAGCTTGTTTCTCAGGGAAAAAATATGTTGATTGTAGAGTCGCTTGCAGACAAGAAGCGTTTCCCTGCTTATGGTAATGAGAAGATTATTTCTTTGGGCGATATCGCCATGTATACAGATACGGAAGATGTTCCTTTGAAGGAAGTGTTTCTTTCCATGAAGAAAAAGGAAAATGGTGCTGCCGTAGTGCTGGATTTGAAGAAAGCTACTGCCGACGATTTGCGTGCTTACCTGGCAGAGGTATTGCCTACCTTCGATCGCGACCGCGTATATCCGTCCGACATCAAGAAATTGATTGTTTGGTATAATTTGCTGGTGGCAAGCGGTATGACGGATTTTGAAGAAACTCCTGCGGCAGAAACGAAGGAGGAAAGCAAGGCCGAGTAATCGGAGAAGGATTGAAATACAAAATAAAAGAGGCGATTCTCAATAGTCGGGAATCGCCTCTTTTATTGGGGGATACGGGTTGCTTTTAATTTCTGAAAACCAGTCCGTCGTCAGTGGTATTGGCATCCACTGTAATAGGCTTGCTGCGGTCTACTTCCTGAGCCAGCAGCTTCTTCGACAAATCGTTCAGCAAATAGTGCTGTATGGCACGTTTCACCGGACGGGCGCCGAATTCAGGGTCATAACCTGCATTGGCAAGGAAGTCTATGGCGGCATTTGTCAGAACAAGTTCCACGCCGTTACCGGAAAGCATCTTCTGCACACTCTTGATTTGGAGCACCACAATTTGCTTGATTTCGGGCTCTGTCAGTGGCAGGAACATGATGGTTTCGTCGATACGGTTCAGGAATTCCGGGCGGATGGTCTTTTTCAGCATATTCATCACTTCCTTTTTGGTTTCCTCTACGATTTGCTCCTTATTGCTACTGTTGAGCTTCTCCATCTGGCTTTGGATATAGCCGCTGCCCATGTTGGAGGTCATGATGATAATCGTATTTTTGAAGTTGACCGTACGCCCTTTGTTGTCCGTCAGACGTCCGTCATCCAGCACTTGCAGCAAGATGTTGAATACGTCCGGATGAGCTTTCTCGATTTCGTCGAATAGGACGACAGAATACGGTTTCCGCCTTACGGCTTCTGTCAGTTGTCCGCCTTCATCGTAGCCCACATATCCCGGAGGCGCTCCTACCAGACGGGAAACGCTGTGTTTCTCCTGATACTCGCTCATGTCGATACGGGTCATCATCGTCTCGTCGTCAAAGAGGAACTCCGCCAGCGCCTTTGCTAATTCCGTCTTACCTACACCGGTGGTTCCCAGGAAAAGGAATGAGCCGATAGGACGTTTCGGGTCTTGCAGTCCGGCACGGCTGCGGCGTACGGCATCGGATACGGCCTCGATGGCTTCGTCCTGCCCGATAACCCGCTGGTGCAGTTCCGCCTCCAGATGCAACAGTTTGTCCTTTTCGCTTTGCAGCATCTTGCTTACCGGTATGCCGGTCCAGCGGGATACTACGTCGGCGATGTCTTCAGCGTCCACTTCCTCTTTAATCATGGCCTTGTCACCCTGCATCTCGTGCAGTTTTTGCTGCGTTTCTTCAATCTCCTGGTTCAGCGCTTGCAGTTTGCCGTAACGGATTTCGGCCACCCGGCCATAGTCGCCTTCCCGTTCTGCCTTGTCGGCCTCGAACTTCAGGTTCTCTATTTCCACCTTATTCTGCTGGATTTTGTTGACAAGGGTCTTTTCACTTTGCCATTTCGCCTTGTACGAGTTTTCCTGCTCCTTCAGCTCGGCAAGTTCTTTGCCGATTTGTTCCAGTTTGGGCTTGTCGTTTTCGCGCTTGATGGCTTCACGTTCAATCTCCAGCTGCTTTATCTTACGCGAAATCTCGTCCAGCTCTTCCGGTACGGAATCGACCTCCATACGTAGCTTGGCAGCGGCTTCGTCCATCAGGTCGATAGCCTTGTCCGGCAAGAAACGGTCGGTGATGTAACGGTTGCTCAACTCTACGGCGGCGATGATGGCATCGTCCTTAATCCGTACGTGGTGATGGTTCTCATAACGTTCCTTCAGACCACGCAGAATGGAGATGGTGCTCAGCGTGTCCGGTTCGTTCACCATGACAATCTGGAAGCGGCGCTCCAACGCTTTGTCCTTTTCGAAATACTTCTGATATTCATCGAGGGTAGTGGCCCCGATGCTCCTCAGTTCACCGCGTGCCAAGGCGGGTTTCAAGATGTTGGCGGCATCCATGGCGCCTTCCCCCTTGCCGGCACCCACCAGGGTATGGATTTCATCAATGAAGAGGATGATGTCTCCTTCGGACTTCTTAACTTCGTTGATAACGGCCTTCAGACGTTCTTCAAATTCGCCTTTGTACTTGGCGCCGGCCACCAGTGCACCCATATCCAGGGAGTAGACTTGTTTGTTCTTCAAGTTCTCGGGGACGTCTCCACGCAAGATACGGTGGGCAAGTCCCTCTACGATGGCCGTTTTACCGGTACCCGGTTCACCGATAAGAATCGGGTTGTTCTTGGTACGCCGGCTCAGAATCTGCAGGACACGCCGTATCTCTTCGTCACGGCCGATGACGGGATCCAGTTTGCCGCTGCGGGCTGCTTCGTTCAGATTGATGGCATACTTTTCCAATGACTGGTAAGTGTCTTCGCTGGATTGTGAAGTTACTTTTTCTCCTTTTCGCAGTTCGTTGATGGCTTCCCGCAGTTCGCGTTCCGTCATCCCGGCATCTTTCAGAATGGTGGATGCAGTGCTTTTCACATTCAGCAAAGCCAGCAGTACCGGTTCCAGGGAGACGAATTCATCACCCATTTCCTTGGAATATTGGGTGGCCTTCTGGAACACTTCGTTCGTTTCACGGCTCAGGTATGGCTCTCCGCCGGATACCTTGGGCAGAGAATCAATTTGCTTGTCCAGTACAAGTGCTATCTGCTGACCGTTCATGCCCAGCTTCTGGAAGATGAAGTTGGTGACATTTTCACCTACTTTCATCACGCTTTGAAGTACATGCACGGGCTCGATGGCCTGCTGTCCACGGCTTTGTACCAGGTTCACAGCCTCCTGCACTGCTTCTTGCGCTTTAATGGTAAAGTTGTTAAAGTTCATATTTTGTTCTCCTTTCTATTTTATCAGTTTCATAACACTTGGGAAGGCGCAAAAGATTTGCCATTGGCACATTTCGGACAAATTGTCTGCATATAAAATATGTAAAATGACAAATTGTCTGTAAATCAGTCGTTTTGTTTCTTTCTACTTCTTTAGATAAGAAGTTGGAGCAAAGTTCCTTTTCGTATTAAACTCTATTGGTTAAAGAGAAGGGCAAATAAGGATGTCATGCATGAGATGTGCATCTCATGTAGTACGAGGTGTACATCTCATGTAGTACGAGATGCACATCTCATGTAGTGAGGGCCTATATGTTTTAGTAGCTAAGTCTTCGTGTTCCAGCTCCAAGGTTCCCGTGTTGCGGAGGAAGGATATTCTCTTTCCGCTTCGGAGATATAGATTAATTGTTTGGGATGATACAAGTTATTGATAAATTTGTCGTACTTTTACTGCTTCAAAGTTTTGTGCTTTCTGTGTGGTAGGTTTTTGGAGCTCCGCTTGCAGAGGAGCATTATGTATAATCACGTATTAAAATAGAAGATAATGGAGGATAAGATAAAGTTTCCGGCAAATGTGATATTGATAGATGTTGCATTTCTGAATGAAGTGGTATATGGTGCAAAGAACTTTTTGGAAGGTAAGTTGGGACGGAAGCTACCCGATGTTGACCTGCCGGCATGGTTGAGCTATCTGGCATTGGACGCCGGCTTGAGAGAACAAGAAAATGAGGTGGAAGTGTTGCTGGTGCATACTCCGGCAGCGGACGTGCTGAAGTGTTGTGAACCATCCGATGTGAATAAACTGAATCACCAGGCATGCCGTACGCCGCTGGGCGAATTTGCATTTTCTTCCGTCACCTCTTCCGGTTTAGTCTCTACCGAAGAGTTGTTTCTTGACCTGATGAACCTGGCGCTTGATTCTGCGGATGTGAAGTGTTTGATGCTGTTGCCTTTCCATCAGGTATATGGTAATGGAGTGGAGGAGAAGCTGGCGGGTTTCTTCAAAGACAAGAATGAGGAAGAACGGGGCAAAGCTGTGTACTTCATTACGGAGGAACCTCTGAGCCCGGTGTATTGCCGCCTGGAGCCGGTGTTTTATTCTTTGGCGCATGCTTTCGGCATCAAGTCTGACGAGTTATAAGATATAAGAAGTATATGAGTGATTTCCGTTTAAAAGTGTTTCAGTCTGTTGCCAAGAACTTGAGTTTTACAAAGGCTTCGCAAGAGTTGTTTGTAAGTCAGCCGGCTATAACCAAGCATATCCAGGAGCTGGAGGCCACTTATCAGACGAGGCTTTTCGACCGGCAGGGAAGTAAAATCAGTTTGACCGAGTCAGGCCGGCTGCTTTTGGAGCATTGCGAACGGATATTGGAGGACTATAAACGGCTGGAATATGAAATGCACTTGTTACATAACGAATATATTGGAGAACTCAAGTTGGGAGCCAGCACTACCATTGCGCAGTATGTGCTTCCTCCGTTGCTGGGCAGTTTTATCGGCAAGTTTCCGCAGGTCAACTTGTCCTTGCTCAATGGAAATTCCCGGGAAATAGAAGCCGCTTTGCAGGAACACCGCATTGACTTGGGATTGGTGGAAGGGGTTTTCCGCCTTCCCAATCTGAAGTATACTACTTTTCTTGAGGATGAACTGGTAGCGGTAGTCCATTCCAAAAGCCGTTTACAATTGCCCGAAGAGATTACTCCCCAGGATTTGCCCGCTATTCCTTTAGTGCTTCGTGAGCGCGGTTCGGGTACGCTGGACGTGATAGAACGCTCACTCCAGAAGCACGGCGTCAAGCTTTCCTCACTCCATGTACTGATGTATCTGGGTAGTACCGAAAGCATCAAGCTCTTTCTTGAAAACTCCGATTGCATGGGAATCGTGTCTATCCGTTCCATCTGCAAGGAACTGGCGGCAGGCACTTTCCGCGTGGTCGAGATAAAGGATATGCCCATGCTTCGCGACTTCTGCTTTGTCCAGTTGCAAGGGCAGGAAGGAGGGTTGTCACAAGCCTTTATGAACTATATGTTTATGTCCCGATAACAATAAGTTATAGTCTATAAGTAGAAACGATTGGCGGGTGTACTAAAATAGAACTACCTTTGCATCCGGAAAATTAAGGAATAAACATTAGTAATAATAGTAAAATAAACAGTATGGCTTCAAATCGAGTTTTGGCTAAAAGCATTAATATGCCTTTTCTTCAAAGTAATAATAAATTTATTTATGTATCTCTTCTGGTTGTCCTCTCCTTCTTTCTGCTGCTGGATTATGTGCCCGGTATGCATGCCTATTCGGCATGGGTCACTCCGCCGTTGGCGTTGTTCTTGGGGTTGGCCTTTGCGTTGCTGTGTGGGCAGGCACATCCGAAGTTCAATAAGAAGACTTCAAAGTACCTGTTGCAATACTCTGTTGTAGGGTTAGGATTTGGAATGAATCTGCAGGCTTCTCTGGCTTCGGGCAAGGAAGGAATGGAGTTCACGATTATTTCTGTAGTGGGGACATTGCTCATCGGCTGGCTCATAGGACGTAAGTTCCTGAAAGTGGACCGTGACACTTCCTATCTTATCAGTTCCGGTACGGCTATCTGCGGAGGCAGTGCCATTGCGGCTGTGGGGCCGGTGTTGAAGGCAAAGGATAGCGAGATGTCTGTGGCATTGGGCACCATTTTTATATTGAATGCCATTGCATTGTTTGTTTTTCCGATGATAGGCCACGCTTTGAACATGAGCCAGCATGAGTTCGGCACATGGGCGGCCATTGCCATACATGATACGAGTTCGGTAGTGGGGGCAGGTGCCGCATATGGCGAGGAGGCCCTGAAGGTGGCAACGACTATAAAGCTGACACGTGCCTTATGGATTATTCCTTTGGCTCTGGTAACTTCGTTCATCTTTAAGAGTAAGGGACAGAAAATCAGTATTCCCTGGTTCATCTTCTTCTTTGTGCTGGCTATGATTTTCAATACTTATGTGCTGGGCACTACCGAAACGGGTGCCATGATTGGGGAGGGAATCAATTCTTTGGCTCGCAAGACGCTGACTATCACTCTGTTCTTTATCGGTGCCTCTCTGTCACGTGATGTACTGAAGGCAGTAGGCATCAAGCCCTTGATACAAGGCACCTTGTTGTGGATAGTGATTAGTGTGAGCACGTTGGCATATATCTACTTGTTCTGATTGCATCGGTCCGGCAGTTCTTGAAGTATAACTTCCGGTGGAAGAAGTCGGTAGGATTTTTGCAACGTATTTCTTTCCTCATTGGATATATAGACGAATACACATCTCGGGATAACCGGGGTGTGTATTTCTTTTAATATCCTTCCCCATTGACGCCGGACCGGAGCAAGTGGAAGCCAGGTTATGATACCTTTTGCTTCCAG
The DNA here is from genome assembly GCF_003603515.1 of Bacteroides sp. AM32-11AC. Classification (NCBI taxonomy): domain Bacteria; kingdom Pseudomonadati; phylum Bacteroidota; class Bacteroidia; order Bacteroidales; family Bacteroidaceae; genus Bacteroides; species Bacteroides sp. AM32-11AC. Next base: position 36,549 of record NZ_QTNH01000002.1, read on the forward strand.
CATTGCTTTTGTCCTCGGTTCGGCGTGCTGACCAGTTAATACAATGTTCCAGAAATGTGGTTCTTTCAGCTGTTTTTTTATATCTTGAGAAGTCATAGTTAGTTCACTTTTTTGATGATAAAGTCGAAAGAGGTGAAGAATTGAGGGTGCTTACCGATAGATATGGGAAGGATAATGGTAATGGAGGAATTCCTTCCTTTCCGAATATCTTTCTTGTTGTATATTTGAGAGTTATTTGCCGTATAAGTTGTCACACCAATCTTTTGGCTTGTTTCTGCCTGGCTTTTTATAATTGCAAAGGGAGTTTCCGCTTCTGCCAGTATGGGGTATTTGACTTCTGAGGTTCTTCCGTCCACAATGAATTGCATATTTTCCCAGTTTATTCGGATATCTTCTGAAGAGTTGTTGCAAATTATAATTTCCCATTGGGAGTCGTTTGGAATAAACTTATAAGCAACCCCATCTTTTGTATACTCTAATTTTCCTTTTTGGTTCTCCAGCCATTTAAAGGATACTTGGCATCCCGCATCAACGTATTGTGCAGATAAAGTGGTTGGAAATAGGAGAAACAGCAAAATGGCCAGCTTATTTTTCTTCTTATATTTCCGGTAGTCATTGTATATCCATAGCATAATAAAAATAATGCCGATAGGGATGGCTATGAGAATACATGTCAGTAAATTCATGATAGCAGATATTATTTGTTTGTTTATATGAATATGTTGCAAAAGTATCATAAAATATTTGATAAAACAAACGAATTATGAATAAAAAGAACGATACATACAGACAAATTGGTATTGGTGTTCCTTATAATATGAATGATTAATTTGTACCTTCATATAAATGGAAAAAAGTAATATATACATCGGAGAGATAATCAAGAACGTGATGCTTGAACAGCAGGTTACCAAGGCGGAACTTGCACGAAGACTGAAAGTTAAGCCTCAAAGTGTAGACTATATGCTTACGAGAAAAAGTATTGATACGGATACGTTGTATAATGTCTCACGTGCCTTGAACTACGATTTTGCTTTGTTGTATTCCATTCATAAGGAACAGATAAATTATGATACGTTAGAGCAGGAATACAGACTCTCCACAGCGAAGGTGTTGGTGGAGCTTGAGCTGAAGCCTGAAGACATTGCAAAATTGAATCTTAAAAAGCGGATTGCTGATGTCTTGAAATAAACGCACTCTTGGGCTGGTGCTATTGGTGTTTTCATTTTTTTTCCATTTTTTCTTCCTGGCCGTGTAACAAAATCCTTTCCTCCTACGTCTGAAGGGTATAAACAGGAATCTACTATTGATAAATAGCCCATGGACGCTGAAAGTTTTAAAAAAGAGTTTCTGCCATATCATCGCAAGTTGTACTGCATAGCTTATAGACTATTGGAGAATGCTGCCGATGCTGAAGATTTGGTGCAGGAAGCTTATCTGAAGTTGTGGGACAAGCGGGAAGGACTGGCCATTATCAGTAATCCGGAAGCATTCAGCGTTACTCTGGTGAAAAATATGTGCTTTGATTTGCTTCGTTCGGGAAAGTATACTTTGAGCAGACAGAGTGTGGAGTTGGCCGAAGTGCATAATATGTCTCAAGCAGATAACTTTGAAGTGAGGGATGAAGCGCAGCAGGTAAGGCACATCATTGCCCATCTGCCGGTGCAACAGCAGAAAATAGTAACGTTGCGTGATGTCAAGGGATGTTCTTATGAAGAGATAGAGCAGGTCACGGGATTGAATGCTACCAATGTCCGTGTACTGTTGTCCCGGGCAAGAAAAAAGATACGTGAGGAATTTAATAAATGGAGTAACTATGACAGTCGAGGAAATTGAAAGGCTGCTCGCCGAATTTTATGAAGGGAATACCAACGAGCAGGAAGAAGAGTTGTTGAAGGAAGCTTTCAGAACCGAAGAAGTGCCCGAGCACTTGCAGAAGGACAAGAAACTCTTTCTCAGCTTTTTTCCCGGGAAAGTGGTGGATAATGTTCCCGCCGGATTGGAGGATAAACTGAGCCGGATGATTGATGAAAAGGCTGAAGAGGAACAACGTTTTTTCCACCGGAACAAGGCCAAACGTAATTGGCGCTGGATAGGAGGTATTGCTGCCACCATTCTGGTTCTTGTAGGTGTAGGTTATGGCATTACGAACATGGGAGAGGATATGCGTCCTCCTACACCTCAGGACACTTTCTCTGATCCGGAAGCTGCTTATAAGGCATTGCAGGCCACTTTAATCGAGGTGTCTGCGAATCTGAACAAGGGAATTGAGCAGATAGAGGAAACGCGGATAGACGTAACGAAGGTGAACCAGGAAGTAAGAAAAGAAATTCAACAATAATCTGATATGAAAACAATGAAAATTATTTTGGCAGGTGTACTGCTGATGTTGCCTTTGCTTTGCCAGGCACAGAAGAACCTATTCAACAAGTATGGAGATATGAAAGGCGTGTCGTCCGTCTACATATCCAAGGCAATGATAGAAACGAATCCCAACTTGTTTACTAAAGATGTTTATATTGGGAAAGTGTCCGGACAGTTGAACTCTGTGCAGGTACTTTCTACAATGGATAATAATGTAAAGAAAGAAATGCGTAAGGATCTTCGTTCTTTGGTGCAGTCTTCCAGATATGAATTGCTGATGAAGCAGAAGGGAACAGTCTCCAGTTCTGAATTCTACATGAGCCGTAAAGGGGAAAAGGTGAAGGAGCTGATTATGATTGTAGATGGTGCAGCCACTCTGAAATTTGTTTATTTGGAAGGTGATATGACTTTGAAGGATATACAGAATATCATGATGTATCAGAATACCAGCTGGAATGGGAACAATGTGAATATACAGCTTCCGGATATAAACTGGGCGGAGATAGAGAAGCTGAAGAACCGCGATTGGCTTGGAGAATTGAAGCATTCGCAAGAACTGGCATTGAAAGGGCTGGAAAATGTAGCTAAACTGAAAGACAACAAGTATCTGAAAGAACAAATGGATACCGATACATGGAAACGTTTTGAAAAAAGCATGGAGGCTTTGGAAGAACGTTTGGAAAAAATGGAATAGGAAGCGGTAACCTTTTTAGGGAAACTTGCCAATAGAATGTTTTGTTTTTCTATTGGCAAGTTTTTTTGTTATTTGTCTTTTCTCAATTCTGCAAAGATAAGCCCTTCCAGCTCTTCTGCCAGTTCCGGATTGTCAAGGATGACCTGCTTGGCGGCGTCGCGTCCCTGGGCAATTTTCGTCTCGTTATAGCTGAACCATGAACCGCTTTTCTTGATGATGCCAAGCTCTGCACCCAAGTCAATGATTTCGCCTGCACGGGAGATGCCTTCACCGAACATGATGTCGAATTCCGCTCTACGGAAAGGAGGAGCTACCTTGTTCTTCACAACTTTCACTTTGGTCTGCTTGCCGATTACTTCATCGCCGTTCTTGATGGCTTGGCTTCCACGGATGTCAAGACGTACGGAGGCATAGAACTTCAGTGCATTACCGCCGGTAGTTGTTTCGGGATTGCCGAACATGACACCGATTTTTTCGCGCAACTGGTTGATGAAGATACAAGTGGTGCGTGTTTTGCTGACAGCTGCCGTCAGTTTACGCAAGGCTTGTGACATGAGTCGGGCTTGCAGACCTACTTTGTTGTCACCCATATCGCCTTCAATTTCAGCTTTCGGGGTTAAGGCAGCCACAGAGTCCACTACAATGATGTCAATAGCGGAGGAACGGATCAGTTGCTCTGCGATTTCCAGTGCTTGTTCGCCATTGTCCGGCTGTGATATCAGCAGATTGTCCACATCCACACCCAGTTTTGCTGCATAGAAGCGGTCGAAAGCATGTTCTGCATCAATGAATGCGGCAATGCCTCCTGCCTTTTGCGCTTCAGCGATGGCATGAATGGCAAGGGTTGTCTTACCGGAAGATTCCGGGCCGTAAATCTCGATGATACGTCCGCGGGGATATCCTCCCACGCCAAGAGCCACATTGAGGCCGATGGAACCTGTGGGAATAACTTCTACTTGTTCGACGCTTTCGTCGCCCATTTTCATGATAGAGCCTTTACCAAAGCTCTTTTCTATCTTGTCCATGGCAGCCTGCAAGGCTTTCAGTTTTTCGCCCGATGCCAGATTGCTGCCATTTTCAAAATTCAGTTCGTCTTTTTTTGCCACGTTGTTAATGTTTAATGATTATAAAATTTGTGCCGCATGGTCTTTGGTCTTCACTTCTTTCGGAGTGATGATACGCTCTACAATACCTTCTTCATTAATGATGAAAGTTGTGCGGAACGTTCCCATATATTTGCGGCCATACATGCTTTTTTCGCCCCATACTCCGAATTGTTCTACCAGCTTCTTGTCGGTGTCTGCAATCAGGGTAAAAGGCAGATTGTTTTTCTCAATAAATTTCTGGTGTGACTTTTCGCTGTCCACACTGACGCCGATGACTTCATAACCGGCTTTGCGCAGGTCGGCATAATTATCCCGCAGGTTGCAGGCTTGTGCCGTGCAGCCGGATGTCATGTCTTTGGGGTAGAAGTAAAGTACAATCTTCTTTCCCTTATAGTCGCTCAAGCGGATTTCTACACCTTTTTCGTTGATACCCAATACTTCGGGTGCTTTATCTCCTATATTCACTTTGTTAATGTTTAATGATTAGTGGATAATGATTAATGTTTAATCATTAATTTCAAACTTCCAAGTCTCCGTCGATAATCTCATGCCAAGGCAGGCCTTGTTTGTTGAGCTGTTCCATGAATGGGTCCGGATTGAATTCTTCAACATTCCATACACCCGGTTTTTTCCACAATCCCTTGAGGAACATCATGGCACCAATCATGGCGGGCACACCGGTGGTATAGCTTACGCCCTGCATACCGGTTTCCTTGTAGGCCTCCTGGTGGCTACAGTTGTTATATACATAGTAGGTACGCTCTTTGCCATCCTTTAGTCCGCGGATGCGGCAACCGATGGATGTTTCGCCTTCGTAGTTTTCGCCCAGGTCTTGCGGGTTGGGGAGGACGGCTTTCAGGAATTGCAGCGGAACAATCTTCATGCCGTTATATTCCACTTCGTCTATGCGTGCCATGCCGATGTTCTGGATAACGCGCAGGTGGGTTAGATACTCTTGTCCAAACGTCATCCAGAAGCGTGCACGCTTGATGGTGGGGAAATTCTTCACCAGAGACTCCAGTTCTTCGTGATAAAGCAGGTAGGAGTCGCGCGGACCGATGTTCGGATAAGTCAGGTCTTTGTGGATTTCCAGCGGCTTGGTTGTCACCCATTCTCCGTTTTCATAATAGCGGCCGTTCTGTGTAATCTCACGGATATTGATTTCCGGATTGAAGTTGGTGGCGAATGCTTTATGATGATTTCCGGCATTGCAGTCTACGATGTCCAGATATTGTATTTCGTCAAAATGATGTTTGGCGGCGTATGCAGTATAGATGCCGCTCACTCCCGGGTCGAAACCGCAACCGAGGATGGCGGTCAGTCCGGCATCTTCGAAGCGTTTCTTATAGGCCCATTGCCAACTGTATTCAAAGTGGGCAACATCTTTCGGCTCATAATTGGCGGTATCCAGATAGTTGACTCCACTTTGCAGACAAGCCTCCATGATGGTGAGGTCTTGGTAGGGGAGGGCTACGTTGATGACGATTTCGGGTTTGAAACTATTGAAGAGTGCTACCAGTTCGTCCACGCTGTCGGCATCTACCTGGGCGGTTTTGATGTTCGGGTTACCGATTGCCTTGACAACAGCGTCACATTTGGACTTGGTGCGGCTGGCTATCATGATTTCTGTAAACACATCAGGATTTTGAGCCACTTTGTGCGCAACAACGGTACCTACACCGCCTGCACCGATAATAAGAACTTTACCCATTTCTTTGTACTATATTATTATATTAGGTTTATAAAAAATACGGAGAGCAAATATAAGGGTTAATTCTTAGATAAACATTAAAATCCTGCTAAATACTTTGGGGCAAATGCTTCAAATATTAAACAAATTACTTGCATTTGGGTTATTTTCTATATATTTGCCCCTTGAATAAATTAACTTAAACAACGAATAACAATGAAAAAAGTATTTGTTTCCCTATGCATGGCAAGCGTGTTGATGGGCTTGTCTTCTTGTGCATCAACCAAAAATGCTGCAACTCTTTCTTCCATCAGCGGTGAGTGGAATATTATTGAAGTGAATGGTACTGCCGTAGTCCCTGCTCCGGGTCAGGAATTTCCCTATATCGGTTTTGACACAAAGACTGGAAAAGTATTTGGCAACAGTGGTTGCAACCGTATGATGGGTTCGTTTGACGTGAATGCCAAGCCCGGCACGATTGACCTTGGCGCTTTGGCAAGTACCCGTATGGCTTGTCCGGATATGACTGTAGAAAATAATGTGTTGTCGGCTTTGAACAAAGTGAAAAAGTATAAGAAGCTGGGAAAGGAAAATATAGCTTTATGCGGTGCTTCCAATCGTCCCATAGTCGTGTTGCAGAAGAAAGAATCCGTTTCCAAGTTGTCTGATTTGGAAGGAAAGTGGATAATTAGTGAGGCTGCGGGCGAGGCTATTCCCGACGGAATGGAGAAGCAGCCGTTCATTGAATTTAATATTGCAGAAAAGCGCTTGCACGGCAATGCGGGTTGCAATCTGATTAACGGCGCTTTCCAGGTTGATGATGAAAACCCGTCGGCAATCTCTTTCCCGCAAGTTATCAGTACCATGATGGCATGCCCTGATATGGAGGTGGAAGGCCGTGTGCTGAAAGCCTTGAATTCCGTTCAGTCTTTTGGCAAGCTGGCAGGCGGAGGCATCGGGCTGTACGATGCTGACAATAACCTGGTGATGGTGTTGGTGAAGAACTGACAAGATAGGTTGAAATAAAAAAGGCTCTTACAGAAATAATCTGCTAAGAGCCTTTTTTGCATCTTGACATAAAAAGGTCTTTTACTTTTTCTTTAATCCTGCGCGTATCCGGCTCAGGGATTGCGGAGTGATGTAGAGATAAGAAGCCAGATACTTGAGCGGTACATCCTGCAGCAGTTCCGGATTCTCTTCCATCAGCGTCATGTACCTTTCTTTGGCAGTGGGAGGGGTGCCGTAGGCTACTGTGGAACTGTCTACCGACAGAATTTCCCGCTCAAAGATTCTTCTGCCGAAGTTGGCCATGTCTATGGAATGCGAAAAAAGGGCTTCCAGCTCAGGCTTACTGATACAATAGGCGATGCTTTCATTCACCGATTCGATGTTGATGAGGGAAACCTCGCTGTCCACATATCCCCACGATGAGAAAGCTGTGTCGCCCGGTGCGGCGAACCAAAGGGAGTTTTCCGTGCCGTCTGTCAGGTAGTAGGCGCGCCAGATGCCTTTCTTCAAAAGATAGAAGTTGCTGTTCCTTTCCCCTTCGCTGATAATGAGTTCTCCCTTGCTGAAACGAACTTCTGCCATGTGTGACAGAAGTTCGTGCAAAGTGTTTTCCGGTAGTTTATACTTCTTGCAGAATTTCTTTATCATAGTTTCCATGCTGCAAAGATAGTGTAAACCGAAGACAGGACTTTTATGCTTGCATGAAAAAGTTATGTTGGGGTGCAGCCCATCTTGTCTAAAGATACGGATTTTTCTTTATGTTCCTTTTTCCCGGATATGTAAATCACGAGGATAAAGAGGGTTGTCAGCATTTCTGCAAGAGGAGTGGCAAGCCAGATTCCCCGGTCTCCCAATAGCAGGGGCAGTCCGAAAAAGCAGGCTGTCAGCAGGATAAAACCACGCAGCAGGGTGATAACTGTGGCATACTTGGCACGCTCCACACTCTGGAAATAGCCGATGGATACGATGTTGACGGCAAAGAACACGAAGCCGGTGGCATACAAAGGCAACCCTTTTACCGCTATGTCATAAGCCGGATAACTGCGGTCTATGAACATACCGACAATTTCAGGACTGCAGAATATTGTGACCAGGGCAAAACATACACCGCAGCCTATGGCCGTTTTCAGTGCCAGCAAGTAGGCGCGGCAGACACGTTGGCTCTCGTTCAGGCCGTAGTTATAACTGATAATCGGCTGCGCCGACTGCGCAATGGCATTATATACCATAAATATAATAGGAAAGAAATAGCAGGCAATGCTGAATGCCGCCACTCCGTCTTCCTTCAAATAATGGATGAACACCTGGTTGCCGACAAACATCATGCAGGCAATCGCCACCTCGCACAAGAAGGCGGAGGAACCCAATCGGCACATATAGCCAATGTTGCGGCGCATCAGTTGCATGCTTTTCCGGCTCATCTTAATGGGGTGGAAGCGCAGTGCGCACCGGCGGCGCATCAGATAGAATACTATCATCAATGCACCTACCGTGGTACCTATGGCACTTGCCAGTGCAGCACCGAACATTCCCCAGCCAAAGGGGAAGATGAACAGATAATCCAATAGGATGTTCAGAACGGCAGCCACCACATTGCACATCATGGCGAAGTTGGGCGAACCGTCCAGCCTCAGAAAAAACATACCCGAATTGAGCAATGCCGTGAACAGAGAGAAAGGCACAAACCAAAGCATGTATTCCACAGCCAATGGCGTGAGCCGTTCGGACCCTCCGAGCAGCTTTACCACCTGCGGGGCAAATGAACAGAATAGGGTGGAGGTGCACATCAGCAACAAGGAAGATATGACTACAGACTGTGTGATGTTGATACGTGCCACCTTGACTTTCCCGTGTGACAGATGAATGGAGGCCACCACAGAGGCACCGACTCCGAACATAAGTCCCACACCCGTAGAGAACAACCATAGCGGTGCCACAATGTTGACCGCCGCCAAAGCATCACTGCCAATTCCTTTTCCGACAAAGATGCCGTCGGTGATAACGAATAGTGCGGAGAAAATCATCCCCAGTACAGTAGGGAGCAATAGTTTGCGGAACAATGTCTTGATGTCCGTGTTCTTGAAGTCGATACTGTCTCTCATCTTTTCCATACTCATCTTATTTATTTCTTTATATGTGAAAACCAATCATTTCCGTTGCTGCGATTAAGCCCAATGTTAACTAATCCTTAATCGTTCCACCATGGTGGAACGATATTTCCCTCGTGGTGGAATGATATTTTCTCCACGGTGGAACAATATTTCCTCCATGGAGGAACGGTTAAAGGTATGCAAGGAAAATGATTAATGTTGTTCATGTTTTATCATCTCTGATTCGGGCGACAAAAGTAGAGCTTTTGAATGGAATGGAAATTAACAAATGGTAATTTCCGACAGAAAAAATGATTTTAATTCTGCCAAACTGACAGATAAACTGCCACAAGTATAAATCTGCGGCTGCTCTGAACAATTTGGCACAACGTTTGTCTTTTTATTGGCGTCTGCCACTGAGGCGGACGTCGAAACAGAATAATAACAAATAAAAAAATAACGATCATGGGAAAAATTATTGGTATTGACTTAGGAACAACAAACTCTTGCGTTGCAGTATTCGAAGGTAACGAACCTGTAGTAATTGCAAACAGTGAAGGCAAGCGCACCACTCCTTCAGTAGTAGCATTTGTTGATGGTGGCGAACGTAAAATCGGTGATCCTGCCAAGCGTCAGGCTATCACGAACCCCACCCGTACGGTTTTCTCCATCAAACGTTTCATGGGCGAAAACTGGGACCAGGTACAGAAAGAAATCGGCCGTATGCCTTATAAAGTAGTAAAGGGTGACAACAATACTCCGCGTGTAGACATCGACGGACGTCTCTATACCCCGCAGGAAATCTCTGCAATGATTCTGCAGAAGATGAAAAAGACTGCCGAGGATTATCTGGGACAAGAAGTGACAGAAGCTGTAATTACCGTCCCCGCATACTTCTCAGACTCCCAACGCCAGGCTACGAAGGAAGCCGGTCAGATTGCAGGTCTTGAAGTGAAGCGTATTGTGAACGAGCCGACTGCCGCAGCTCTTGCTTACGGTATTGACAAGTCTCACAAGGACATGAAGGTTGCCGTATTCGACCTTGGTGGTGGTACATTCGATATCTCTATCCTCGAATTCGGTGGCGGTGTGTTCGAAGTATTGTCAACCAACGGTGACACTCACCTGGGTGGTGATGATTTCGACCAGGTAATCATCGACTGGCTGGTTCAGGAGTTCAAGAACGACGAAGGTGCCGACCTGACTCAAGACCCGATGGCTATGCAACGTCTGAAGGAAGCTGCTGAAAAGGCTAAGATTGAACTGTCCTCTTCTACAAGCACTGAAATCAACTTGCCGTACATCATGCCGGTAGGCGGTGTGCCCAAGCACTTGGTGAAGACGTTGACCCGTGCCAAGTTCGAGGCTCTGGCTCACAACTTGATTCAAGCTTGTTTGGAACCTTGTAAGAAGGCTATGAGCGATGCTGGTCTGAACAATGCGGACATCGATGAAGTAATCCTTGTAGGTGGTTCTTCACGTATCCCGGCTGTACAGAAGTTGGTAGAAGACTTCTTCGGTAAAGTTCCTTCCAAGGGTGTGAATCCGGATGAGGTGGTGGCCGTAGGTGCTGCCGTGCAGGGTGCCGTTTTGACGGACGAAATTAAGGGCGTTGTGTTGCTGGATGTTACTCCGCTGTCTATGGGTATCGAGACTATGGGTGGTGTGATGACGAAGCTGATTGATGCCAACACTACCATCCCCTGCAAGAAGAGCGAGACATTCTCTACTGCTGCCGACAACCAGACGGAGGTTACCATCCATGTATTGCAGGGTGAGCGTCCGATGGCTGCACAGAACAAGTCAATCGGCCAGTTCAACCTGACAGGTATTGCTCCGGCACGTCGCGGTATTCCTCAGATTGAGGTGACATTCGATATCGACGCCAACGGTATCTTGAAGGTGTCTGCCAAAGATAAGGCTACCGGTAAGGAACAGGCTATCCGTATCGAAGCTTCCAGCGGTTTGAGCAAGGAAGAAATCGAAAAGATGAAAGCCGAAGCCGAAGCCAATGCCGAAGCAGATAAGAAAGAGCGTGAGAAAGTAGACAAGTTGAACCAGGCCGACTCTATGATTTTCCAAACCGAAAATCAGTTGAAGGAACTCGGCGACAAGCTTCCTGCCGACAAGAAGGCTCCGATTGAAGCTGCTTTGCAGAAGCTGAAAGATGCCCATAAGGCTCAAGACCTGGCTACCGTAGATTCTGCCATGGCCGAACTGAATACGGCATTCCAGGCTGCAAGTGCTGAAATGTATGCCCAGAGCGGTGCTCAGGGTGGTGCACAGGCTGGTCCTGATATGAATGCAGGTCAACAAGGCGGTGCTCAGGATAATACAAAGCATGGCGATAATGTGCAGGATGCTGATTTTGAGGAAGTCAAATGATTCCGATAAGGAAACAGATAATAAACAATAAGCAAAAGCGTGCAGCTCAATGAGTTGCACGCTTTTTGCGTTTATAGGGCTCATGGTTGCTATGTGTTTTCTATGGGCTTTTTTATCTCTTATTTGCGACATGTTTGCGACACGTCTTATTTGGCGATAAGGTACAACTTAAATTGATATAAACCATTTAAAACGAGAAGAATATGCCAAGAGGAAATTACATCATTCAAAGAAGTTGCGAGGAGTGCGGTAAAATCTTTACTCCTCCGACATTAGTGTCGAAGTATTGTTGCCCTGCTTGTTCCAAGAGGGCGTATAAGAAAAGACAAATCGCAAAAGAGAAAGAAGCGATACGCCAAGCACTGATTAGACGAATACCATCCAGTAAGGGGTATCTAACCGTAAAGGAAGCTATGCTGATTTACGGAATTAGTAAAGACGTTCTTTATCGTATGATACGGCAAGGCTTGATACCGTCATACAATTTTGGTCAGCGTCTGATACGCCTTAGTCGGCAGTATATGGATGAACACTTCAAAACAAAGGCAGGGAGTAGAAAGAGAAAAAAGGAGGCATTGTCCTTTGAACCCAAAGATTGTTACACCATCGGAGAGATCGCAAAGAAGTTCCATATCAATGACAGCAGTGTGTTTAAGCACATACGCCGTCATTCTATTCCTACACGCCAAATCGGTAACTATGTTTATGTTCCCAAATCTGAAATTGATAAATTGTATAAGTCGTTATGAAGAAAGCATTACCCAATACCAAAGTGACCGTCAAACTCAGAAGGTCGAATTATAAAGAAGAGTGGTATCTGATTATAGAGTCATACCCAGTGTATAAGCGAGGTTCTAAACGGGCAAGCCGTGTGGTGGAATCTATCAACAGAACTATATCCACACCCATTTGGGATAAGTCATCCATAGCACGAATCTTGCCGGATGGAACATTCAACTATAAGCCTAAACGTGATTTGAATGGAATTATCCAATGCCGTTCAACGATAGACCAAGAGGCTTGCATCTATGCCGACAATGTGCGGAAGTTACGGCAGCATGAATACGATAGTGCCATCCTATACACTGATAAGGAAAACGAAATCGCTGCACAGAATGAGCGGAGCGAACAGGATTTTATCAAGTATTTCAATCGTATTATAAGCACACGTCATCCCAATAGTTCCGATTCGATTATAGTCAACTGGAGGCGTGTAGGTGAATTATTGAAAATGTATTCACAAGGGCAACCAATTCCATTCAAGGCGATTTCCGTTAAACTGCTTGAAGATATAAAGATGTTCCTTCTCCGTGCTCCAATGGGAGGGAATAAGAAAGGTACTATCTCACAAAACACGGCATCAACCTATTTTTCCATACTTAAAGCCGGACTGAAACAGGCGTTCATTGATGAATATCTGACCGTTGATATAAGCGCGAAAGTAAAGGGAATAACAAACATAGAGAAGCCTCGTGTTGCGCTTACCATGAATGAAGTGCAAATGTTGGTTGATACTCCTTGCAAGGATGATGTTTTGAAACGTGCGTTCTTGTTCTCTATTCTCACTGGATTGCGGCATAGTGATATTCAAACTTTGAAATGGAAACAAATTCAGCAAACAAGCAAAGGTACATGGCAAGCAGTAGTAATTCAGCAAAAGACAAAAAGGCCCGATTACAAGCCAGTCATTCAACAGGCACTTCAACTATGCGGCATACGTCCAGACGATGATGAAGCACTTGTTTTTGAAGGATTGACTGATGCCTCTTGGATTTCTCGCCCGTTGAAAGTCTGGATAGAAGCATCCGGTATCAAGAAGCACATCACCTTCCATTGTGGGCGGCATAGCTATGCTTCGCTGTTGCTGGAAAATGGCGTTGACATATACACCATCAAGTCTTTGATGGGACATACTAACGTCAAAACCACGCAGATTTATACGCATATCGTAAACGAACAAAAAGAGAAAGCCGCCAATACACTGCATATAGAAAATTTGGATTTATAGGTTGTGGTGGTTATATCCACCATTGAGCACCAACGACTTATGTAATACCAATCATATACTTACCACCGTTTACCCCTCATGAAGCATCAACTTTTTGAGGGGTATTTTGTAGTATAGAGGTGTTCAGTAAAGAATGTGTTAGTCCAAACAGTCGTTTATTCCCCATTTATTATGTTGCCCAATAAATTTTCGTATTAATGAAACTTAAATCTGTCAGTGGTAAATGAGCGGTTGATTGGTGGCGGTCAAGCACCTATTTAGCACCTATAAGCATCCCTATACTTTTGCGGCATAAATTTTAATACGAAGAAAAAATGGCCTATAAAGTAAATTCATTGGAGGAAATGCCGAATGCGTTGTCCTACCTGATTGAGTCCGTAGAAGTACTGCAATCTAAAGTGAATGCCTTGCAGCATAAACAGGCAAGTAACTCACCCAAGTGGATGGATATAGATGAGCTTTGTGCTTATCTGCCATCACATCCTGCCAAACAAACGGTTTATGGATGGGTGTCAACCAAACAGATTCCCGTACATAAAATAAACAAGGCTTTGGCTTTCCTGCAATCAGAGATTGACGATTGGCTGAAGAACAAATCGCACAAGACCCAAGATGACTTAATGGAAGAAGCCAGACGATTTGTCGAATCTAAAAAGATTATCAGATGATGGAAACGACCGACTATTGCTTTTCATTCTTTCGCAAGCCCATTCAAAACATCGAACCGATGAGGGCTATAGGTATTGTGGATGTGTATCGTTATGTCATCGGACATTATGCCCAACCACAAACCGAGAACCTGCGGCAGATGCAGTCCTCTCCCGAAGCCAAAAGGTACAAAGCCACCCATTTTGACTATTGTACTTTTTCGGGATTATTCCGAAAACGGAATGAAAAGGAACTGATTATGCACTCAGGATTGATGTGTTTGGATTTCGATCATGTGGATAACATAGGGAGGTTAAAGCAACAATTACTTAACCATGAGTATTTTGATACAGAACTGTTATTTGTCAGTCCATCCGGTAATGGATTGAAGTGGATAATACCTGTTGATTTGAAAGGCTGGGAACATTCCCGGTACTTCAAGGCTGTTACCAACTGTATCAAAGCGACAGGTTTGCCATTGGTGGATATGTCCGGCAGTGATGTGGCTCGTTCATGCTTCTTACCCTACGACCCACAAGCATATATTAACCCTAAATACAAAGATGATGTCGAAGAAAATATTTTCCGCCCAAGATTGGGAGAATGTCCCTTCTGAAATACAACAGGCACATACACCAAGTATTGCCCCTATATATAATAAGGTGGAGGATGATGTGGAAAGTGTTGTTCGGGAGATAGAACAGTGTGCCATTGATATAGCCCCTCATTATAAAGATTGGGTGGAGTTGGGCTTTGCGCTTGTGGATGGATTGGGAGAGAACGGGCGGGAGTATTACCACCGCATCAGCAGGTTTTACCCTACCTATCAAAAGGAAGAAACGGATAAACAATACACGCATTGTCTGCACTCCAAAGGGCAAGGCATTACTATCCGTTCTTTCTTCCATTTGGCAAATCAAGCTGGAATCTCATTGGCTCCGTTCTTCAAAGAGCATTTATCCATTTTGCCAAATATCCAAAATGGTAAAACGGGTAAATGGATAAAATCAGAAGAAGAACTTCCTACATTTCCTGAATGTGTGTTTGAGCATCTTCCTCCTTTTCTAAATGAGGTTGTCAATAATTCCATTTCGGTAGATGACCGTGATACGATATTAATCGGGGCTATTGTGTGTTTGTCGGTATGCTTTCATAATGTTTGTGGCGTGTACGATGAACGCATTGTTTATCCCAACCTCTATCTGTTTGTTGTAGCGGATGCCGGTATGGGAAAAGGAGCATTGACTCTATGCCGTGAATTGGTAGCCCCCATCAACCGCCATTTGCATGAACTTTCCAAACGATTGGAACAGGAATATAAAGAAGCAATGAACACATATATTAAAGGTAAGAAAACCGATGGAATGGCTATGCCAACTGAACCGCCCATGCGTATGCTCGTGATTCCAGCCAATAGTAGCGCAAGCTCTTTCTTGAAGATATTAGGAGATAATGACGGAATCGGGCTGCTGTTTGAATCGGAGGGCGACACGTTAAGTCAGACTTTGAAATCGGACTACGGCAATTACTCCGATGTGTTGCGAAAGGCATTCCATCATGAATTGGTAAGTTTGAGTAGGCGTAAGGATAGAGAGTATTGTGAAGTAGCCAATCCGAGAGTATCGGTAGCTTTGGCTGGAACTCCAGAACAGGTAAGAAGATTGATACCTGATGCAGAGAACGGATTGATGAGTCGCTTTTGTTTCTATATTATCCGCTTCAAACGAGGTATAAGAAATGTGTTTGCCACAAGCGACATTTCCCAATCCAAGAATGCCATGTTCAAACTGTTGGGAGATAAATTCTGTCATTTGCATGAGGAATTTGTACGGCAGGGTAATTATTCCTTTTCTCTTCCCTCTGATTTGCAGGAACAGTTTATTGAATATCTCAGTCGTGTGAATGAGGAATGTTGTGACGAAGTGGATAACAAGATGCAAGGAGTAGTCAGACGGATGGGACTGATTGCTTATCGTATAATGATGGTGTTGACCTCTGTCCGACATTTGGATAATGTGATTCACAAATCTTCTTCTGACGAGACTGTACAATTGGTTTGCCATGAGTTTGACTATTCCATAGCCATGAGTATCTGCGACACCCTGCTTTATCATGCCGTATTCATTTATCAGAATTTGTCAGGAAATCAGTCAAAACGATTCAATGCCGATTCGCAAGAGACAGGCGTTTATGCACGAAGGAACATCCTTTATAATATGTTGCCTGACACTTTCACAAAGAAAGATTATGATGCGGCGGTTTTAACTTTGGGCGAGAATGGAAGTACGGCAAACAAGTGGATAGAAGCCTTTATTAAAGATGGCAAGCTATGCCGGATAGAGCAGGGGAAATATAGGAAGATTTTTTGAGTGGCAAGTTTGTGTTTTAGTGTCACTAAAACCTATGCGGCAAGCGGATAGAACAGCCACTCTCAAAAAAACAATTTATCAATATCGAAAATCAATATGAGTATAAAAGAAAAGAAACTTGGTGGCCGCCCAAAGTTGGCGAGCTATCAGAAACGTACCAAATGTTTTCGGGTAATGTTTACTGAGAACGACTACATTTATATCCAATCTAAAGCGGAACAGGCAAGACTGTCTGTCAATGAATTTTGCCATCAGGCAGCAATGGATTGTCAGGTCTGTCAGCGTATTAGTCCGGAAATGGTATCGGCAATTCGTGACCTTTCCGGTATCGCCAATAATGTCAATCAGATTGCACATCAGATGCACATCTATGGATTGGAAACAGTCAAACAACAGTGTTTTTCGATTATCTCGGAAATTAGTAGAATTATCACCCAAGTAAAGAATACCTGTCATGATAGCGAAGATTAAAACAAGAGTTGATTTCGGAGGTATTGTAAACTATGCCAACGATCAAAAGAACAAGAAGAAATGCGCTACACTTTTGGCGCACGAAGGAGTATGTGCCATTAGCAATAAGTTGATTGCCGATTCTTTTTGCCTTCAAGCATCCATGCGCCCGAAAGTAAAGAGTCCTGTGAAGCACGTATCACTTGCTTTCTCTTCGCAAGATATTAGCCGTTTTCCTGATAATGAAGAAGGGGATGCGCTTATGGTGGAGATTGCCAAGAAATGGATGGAACAAATGGGGATTCGCAATACTCAATATATCATAGCCCGGCATCACGATACGAAACATCCTCATTGTCATTTGGTATTTAATCGGATAGACAATGAAGGTAATCTCATTTCTGACAGCAATGAAAGAATACGCAATGCAAAAGTCTGTCGTGCTTTAACTAAAGAGTATGGACTTTACTTTGCTCCTAAAAATAGCAAAGCCAGAAATAAGAGCCGTTTGCGTCCTCATCAATTACGGAAATATAATCTCCGTTCTTCAGTTCTTGATGCACGAGCAAATTCTCATTCGTGGAATGACTTTTTTTGCATTCTCAAAGGTTTGGGTATAGATATGCGTTTTAATCACGCTGAGAATTCTGATAAAATTCGTGGTATATCATTCAGTCAGGATGAGTATAGTATGGCTGGTTCTAAACTTGACCGTGATTTGAGTTTTAACAGCCTTTGTGCTACATTGGGTAATGTGGTAGCGGAACTGATTATTCAACCCCATCAAGCCATAACTACCAGTGGAGGTGGAGGAGCCAACAATGAACAAGGATGGCGAGACGATAAAAACAAAGACAACGAAAGAAACGAACCTTTTTATAAAACCTCAAAACGTAGAAGATAATGAAAGAAGATGTAGTAGCTGCAAATCTTGCGAATTTGCGCCAAAGTATCAACGAACTGAAAGAATGTATTGAAAAACAGAACACCACTGTTCCTAAACCGGAACAATCTGTAAAAGCGGATTTCAATGAAAAGGCTATTTATAATGGAATTGCCAAAAGTTTCTGTACTTGCTGGAACGAAGCCTTGTCTGTGGTCAAGAAACATATCTGGCAACAGCAGCCCAACACATTGCCGTTTTCGCTATGGTTTCCAAAACTCATTGATTTATTCAAGCAGAAGTCCAAACTTCTTGAATATCTTTATCGGCACGTTTGCGATTACAATCAGAATCGTATGACTATCGAAACTAATATTAGGTGTATATTGAAACGGCAGGATGAGATATTGGCAAAAATCAATGCATTGAAAAGCCCTGTAACTATTATTCCGCCTAATATCAGTGGGTTGTTTATATGTGGCTATCATATAAAACTCCGGCATATAGTGTCCATTATTGCCGTTATTATTATATGGGCTGTTGCTGTTTCTGCTAGTAGCATGAAGTATAAAGAAGAGGGCTTTGCGTATTATTCGATGTATCGGGCAATGAAGGAACAATATCAGCATTTAGTGGAAATTACTTATGTAAAATCTAAGCCTGATGCGGAATAAGAAGTTTTTATAGATTATTATTTGTCTATTTTACCATATGACACTTCCGGTTCAGCGACCATGAAATTATTGTCATTTTCTACTATTTGATATGTTTTGATTTTTCGGTCTTCAAGAAAAATATGATTCAATGTATATGCTAATGATTCAAGTGTTTGTATGCGGACTTTAGGTTTTAGTTGACATTCCCAAATTGTAATGCAATGCCAGCCCATAGCAGCAAGCTGGCATTGCTCTTTTTTATCACGCTCTTTGTTTCGTTCTATTTTCTTTTGCCAAAAGTCAATGTTTGTTTTAGGTAGGCGAAAGTATCTGCAATTATCATGACCATGCCAAAAACAGCCATTCACAAAAATAACAGTTCGGTATTTGCGAAGTACTATATCAGGATGACCGGGAAGACGTGGATGATTCAGCCGATAGCGAAAACCACGGCTAAAAAGAAATTTCCGTACCAATATTTCGGGTTTCGTATTCTTTCCATGTATAGCAGCCATGTTACGGCGTCGTTGTTCTTTGGTCAGTACATCAGCCATTTCGTTTATTTGAGTTGTTCTTTACAGTCTTTATACAGTTGAATTAAATGATATATAGACATATCTATGAGAGGCTCAAACATAAAACTGTTTACATGAATTAGTTCAGGAGTCATCATATTAACACGCTCTATAATACCATAATGAGCATCTCTCGGACAGACTTTTTTAAATAGACTTGTCCACCTCCCCGTTTGACTACCTGTTACAGCTAAATCTTCTTCACTTTTACCTTTTGCTATCATTTTGTCGTACATATAATTTTCCGCCAGGTGTCTTATGGCAATAGATAAGCACACTTTATTTTCAATTAGCACTTGATTAGGATTGGCTTCGGTTATGATGCTATCTGCGGTTTGCATAATCAAGTCGTAAATTTTATCTGTTGATTTAGGGCGTTTCATACCTTTACCTTGTGTAAAATCAGTCATAATATTTATCAACTGCTCAATTGTAATAGTTCGTGTATTTGCTTTTTTATGAAGGCATTCTGTTAATGTTTTGTAATCATCATTTTCCCCTTTAGTATATTCTATCAGATTTCTAACAAAAGGAATCATGCTTATAAATATTTTATCATCATTATCATGCTCGATAAAAGCATTAGTATATATATTACCTTTATACTGACCTTGGTTGATGATTACCTTTCCATTAGCTAAGCGTTCTGCCATCCATAGATTTGGTTGGAATAGACTAAGACGGGACGACAATGTTCTATAGAAATCATAGTTATGAGTCAACACGAGCATATAGAACTTATTGCTATTGTCTGCAGCAATGTCTTTAATATATTCTACTATCGCATATTTGTTTTGATAATCAAATGAATCAGCTATATCATCCATAACTAAAATTGTATCATGATCCATAGTCTTACGTGCTTCCATTTCAAAGAGAAATTGCAGGATAATGAAAGCGCGTTTTTCGCCTCGACTAAGGATTTTCTCCAGCACGTCTTTCTCCACAGTTGTTTCTGCACTTGAAGTTTCAACGTAAGAAAACTGTAGTTTCGCTGCTTCTTGTTTTAGTATAATATCCTTTTGATTGGCTATAGAAACTTTTATTGGTACATGAAAACGTGCATTATAAAGGGCTATAATTTGTTCCCATCTTTCTTGCTGCGAGCTGGCCTCTTCTAAGACTTGCTGTAGTGCCTCTTTATTTTCATTATAAACTTGTATATAAGCATCAAACAGAGGTTTTATCTCATTGTCTGATAAATACCCTAACCAAACTTTTTTTCGGAATACTTCGTAGTTGATGATTTCAGGTATCCATTCAGGATGATTGTTCAAAACAGATTTAAAACCTCTCAATTCGACATTTTTGTCAATTGCTTTTGTGATTTTATCAAAAGCTTTCTTTAAATTTTCATCCTTTAAAAGACGTTGTTGTTCACTATTAATAAGTTCTTGCAACTCTGTCTCGGACGATAATTCCGTATCGTCCTGAAGTACAATTTTATGATTAACACCGAAAAATGAACCATCAGAAACATACTGTTGTAATTGCGTAACATGATACGTTCCAAATGTATGACCGGCCACAGTTCGGAATAGTTTGGAATTCCCTAAAAGTCTATTGTAATTGTCGATATATATATTCAGGTTATCTTTATTAGATTCTATAAATTTCTTAACATTCTCTTTGGTGTCAAATACATCATTATACTTAAATTCAAACTTTGGTAAACCTGATTTGACTTCACTGTTTAAACGCTCAAGTATGCTAAAGATAGTGTCTGCATCATTTTGTTTGAAAGTACCGAATATCTCTTTTTCACAGTCGGAACTTAAAGAGGCACTTTTTAATTTACTTATGAGGAGTTCCTTCTTCTCTGACAATTGTTGATATATAGAATCATACCTGTTTTTTAATTCTGAGCTTGCAAGGAAATTCACAAACGACTTTGAACAATCAATATCATCATCTCCATTAACTACGAATATATTTTCCTTAGACACATCTAAACCGTCCACTTTTAGGATGAAACTCGATTTGTCTTTATCGTGTAGCTTGTCACATGGTTTCTCTTTGGACTGCCCTGATAAATAGCGCATAGTTTTAGCAAAAGATGTTTTCATTGAACCATTTGGAGCATAGATTAAATGTATTTGTTTACCAGGAGTAAACTTGAATTCTTGGTTGAGCTCCTTAATACCATAACAATTTCTCCAATCAATTTTTATTTTTTGTATCATAAATTGCAATAATAGGATTTTGTATTTATGTAAATATCTATTTGTTAACTGTATAATATGCCATTACATTTGTTAGTGAAAGATAGCTATGACTCATTTACTATCAACCACTTTTCTGTCTCGTCAAATGTAGTGTCAATAAAAGTATAATTAATCATCTTATGAGTATCTATCTGTCGATAATCCTCAAATAGCTTACGGCTGAAACGCAATTCGAATGCTAAACGCATATCATCTGTTATATCTTCACTTTCGGCTTGTTTTGCCTCTTTACTCGTTATGGTTCTTATACGGATAATTTCATATAAATCACGAACGCCTTCACCTTTTATATAAGGTACAAAGTAATGAAGGTCATGCAATGAAATGGTTGTCGGGAACTTTGGTCCTGTATAGTACAAAATGGCATTACCGTCAAGGAAACTTTGTGTATATCCGGGTCGTGAACTATTTCCAACCAAACCTACAAGAAGGCGATTAGGCACTTGCAATAACGCGCCCTTCTGTGGTATCACTTTCGATATGGTTTCATGCGATTTATTTTGAATAAGTTCTTCTATGAATTGCTCTAAAAGCAATCGGTTATGTGTGTCCTTGGGACGAAGTGGGAATGCTCCAATATTTACCTCATCTATAGTCTTACGGAACTTAGATACGGCAACATCAGTAGGCTCACCATCACCTGGGAACAGGATATAACCACCTATCACTTCTTTTTTCAAAGCGTTTGATTGACAATCTTTATAATAGATGGCATCACGGTATCTATGCATTTGGTTGATTGCATCTTCGGGTGGAACATCTACTCCATTTTTATCCTTTCCATCAATACGATATTTCGCATCAAACAGGTAAGTCATTTTCATTCCTTCTTGCAAATCGTTTTTTGTAAGCTGCAATACAATATCCGGTTTTTGGGGAACAGTTGGTACTACTAGGTCAGTTATACCGACAGAATTATTTTCGCGTTCCGAACTTTTTGGATTATAGATTAGCTCCGCCAGTTCTACATCATCTTTTTTGAAAAGGATGCGCGAATGTTCTCCCTTGCCCAAATCCCATGTAAACAGACCATTCATTTCCATACGGTTTCTGTGGTCTATGTCTTCATTGGACAAATGCAGTTTTTCTTTTACTATATGGCTTACTTCTATAAAGCACCAAATTTCATAAAGCGTTGCTATATCTTTGGTCTGCAAGCGATATATGCCATCATTCAGTGAATAGGAGCGTTGAAGTAGATTCCATGTGCGATATACTTGACTATATCCGGTAGCTTTTTGCAGAACCAAACTCTCTTGATTCATTCCTTTGTAATTTCCTACAGTGCGGAAAAAGGAATTTCGTTGCAGATGTTTAAGTGCCGTTAATGTGGCTTGCATATCATCCTTCATCACATCGGAAGCATTCTTCACAGCTTCTATACGCTTCTTCAAGACTTCATATTTGTCAGCAATTTGTCCAAGAGCAAATTTCAGAAACCTGTTTTCCTGTGTATCGTTTGTCCATACATGTTCCTCTACACGGTATAAATGAGCGCAGTCATTTCTGTGTTCTGCCAATTCGTTTTCTATGTAAGAGGGAATAAATGTCAGCTTGTCAGCACGTTTGTAAGCATCCTTTCCATGTAGCCGATGCCGTGGGCGGTCAATGATATTTTTACAAGCCTTTATGAATTTCTGTTGTTCATTGGCAAATACGCTCCACCAGATTATTTCAGGGGTTTCTCCGTTTGTATCGGGCGAAAAACCATGAAAGGTTCTTCGCATATAATCAAGTGAAAGCATCCTGTATTCCTGTTCAATATCCTCGATAATAGTTCTCCAATGCTCGTGATAATTGAGTTTTGTGCTTAACACTTCAAAAGAGAAAACAAACTCACGGGTCTCTGCCCCTACTTGATATATGAACTGTATTTCACTGCGCCCAACCTCATTGCTATAGTTCAAGAAACCGGCTAATATCTGTCTGCGAAAAGTAAATTTCTCATTTTCATTTTGAAGAATGGAACCGAACTGTGCTTTTTTCACATAGTCCTTGAATTCAATCCAAATAGGATAATCGACATTATCAAAAAACACGGCAGGGGCTTGTTGGTTGTCCTCAATCGCAACTCTTTCTCCGATATGGTTGCTTAAAGTAACAGATGCTACTCCCTCTGACCAAGAGTAAGTAGAGTGTAAGCCTTCTTCTCCCACATTATTCTTAGCCTTGCGCCAAATATCATCGAACTTTGTACATTCGACAATCATTTCAAAATCCTGATGTCTTATGGTAAGCAGTTCCATCGTTTCTTGCAGATGTCTGATAGTTTTTAGCTCCAGAAACTTGTATAACCGGATGACAGTCGTCCTTGCATTTCTTTCAGTTTGGCTATGGAAATAGATTCTATTTTCTTATCTTCTCCAGTCAATACCAGCAACTGCGTTTCGATAGTGGTAATCAATTTTTCAAGAAGTGAATGCTTGACTTTTGTATCGTCTCCTTCAATACGCGACAATATTTTCATACTGGTTATTTCATCCAATGCTGTTGCTATGACTTCATCCTCACTGAACTCATTTCCGTTTTCATCCATGTTGTATGGCAAATTGTTTACCACATAAAGTAAGAATTCGTTTCGCGTACGGTAGGCGATTTTGAATGGTGTGCCATTGAGGACGTCATTCACAGCTTGTAAATAGGTCAATACCTTATTGCAGACTTCTTCGTTGTCTGCGTACACATCCACACCTTCTACGGCTGTACCGATCAGCATGTCGCTACTCAGTTTGCCAATTCGTTCGTACCTGCTGTCTAGACCAGCATACAAATCCACTTCATTCATTTCTATTGTCATAGCGCGGTCGAGTACCTTTCGGGAGAAAGAGAAGGTTGTTTCATCCATATTTACCGTACCCACTACAATTAGATTTTGTGGAATGGTGATGCCTTCTTCCAAAAAGCGATTCCTTAATGCTTCATTATCTCCTGTCAGTTCGGCAGTCAATACTCGATACCAATCTTCTGTGCTTTTCTTCAGTATAGGGTCTGTTACAATCGTACCGTCTTCACTGCTTTTACGAGATTCTATTATGCTGAGAAATTCCGCAAAGTATTGTTCCACAGGAGCAAGGTTCATCTCATCCAAGCAAAGGAAATAAGGAGTGTCCAGGTTTTCCCAAGCCCGTGTGATGAATCTTAAGAAATCGCCAATTACATATATGGGACTTCCGCTGACACGACTCACATATCCCATTAATTCCGTAGAGTCATGCCAATTAGGTTTTACCTGAATCATCTCAAAGTTTTTTGGCTTCTGAGCCTTGTATTCAGCGGAATTTTCGTACCAATATGCACGGGCTAGTTCACGGACAATACGGCTTTTACCTGTACCGGATATGCCAGCTAACAAAAGGAAAGGCTTGGTCTTGATGGCGGTAATGATGTCTATATATTTATATACTCGCTCGTCTGTTGAACTCTTATTGGTAGATAGATATTCAAGTAATTCTTTTGTTAAAGGTGTTATTTCTCCTGCTGTGTGAGGATGTGTCGGAATCCATACCAAATGTTTTCTTCCTTTGGAAAAATGAGTATAAAATTCCGATGTGTGAGCAAATAAGCCCTCCCATGCAGAACGGGCACTTCCTGAACCATTCCAAACAGATTCTATATGTAAAGGCTTGTTTTCAACAACCTTATTTACAAACATGCGGAGATTTTCCGTTGTTATATTGGCACTTTTTGTAGAACCTTTTTCCGTATCAACTTTTGTTGCTGATATGTATTTTTCAACATGATCAACACTGTCAAGCTGGATTTTGTTTGTTCCAGCTTTTACATAATCCAAATTAACCCCTTTGGGTAATTCATCGATTAAGTTTAAGAAGTGTTCTAAAGTCAAAGCCATAAACTAATTATTTATGTGATTAATATAGTCATTAATAGAGTTTGCTATGCCGTTAGCTAAAACGAAAGGAACTCCGTTCCCAACTGTTTTAAAGGCATCTGTTAGTGATACATCTTGTGGTAGAATAAAATTTGCGGGCAATGATTGAATAGCCAATGATTCCGCTACAGATATTCTTCGAGGCAGGAAAGGATGTATATGAACCTCATTATTCCCATAAGCGGCTGTTGGTGAATATCGCCATCTGTGTAGGCGTTTATAACATTTCTTTTCCACATCGCCTTCTTCTTTTGTCCTAAATCTTACGATTCCCGCACGTGGTTGGAAATACATATTGGCATTGGGATGATGTGTCACATCATTTTCCGTCCACCAATGTTGTATGGTCAAGTCTTCTATAATACCATTAGGCATAAGCATAGGAGTATTTTCTTGATAGGGAGATTTATTGGGCCAGGGAAGATTCTTTATTTCTTTCAAGTTATATCTTTTATGCGCTTCCCAAGGAAAATTCATTAAGACCCCGTTATCCGCTTGAAGATGTAGCCTATTAACAGCATCTTGGTGAAATCCTATTAATATAATTCTATCTCTATCTTGTGCCGCTCCAAATTCCAAGGAGTTGACAAGTTGTTCTGTTAGAGAATATCCATGTGCTCTAAATTGCTGTTTCAATTCTTCAAAAAACTGTCTATGTCTTGCAGTTCTATATAGTCCTTTTACATTTTCAAAAAGGAAAAAATCCGGGAGTGCTGTACAAATTAGTTGCGCATACGTTCCAGATAGCTTACCATTTTCTCCATCACGTCCTCTATTTTTTCCTGCTACAGAAAAATCGGGACATGGAGGGCCTCCAATAAAACCGGTAAGTTCTTCTTCTTTCGATTCTTCTACCCAATCTATAAGTCTTTGAAGCCTGTCTCCATGCTCTCCATCAATATATTCAGTTATATCTTCTATATGATGACCGTATTTGGGTTCCTGCAATCCCATATTTTGTCTTGCATAACGATAAATACGATCAAAAGCTTCGTGAAATTCATTTACGAAAACAATATTATAATCACCTTGTAATTCGAATCCTAAATCCAAAAAACCAGCACCTGCAAAAAATGAAAATATGTTCATTAGTTATTTTATTCTTTTATTGACCAAAGTAAATCTTTCACATCTACATCTAAACATTCAGCAATCTTGACCAATGTTTCCAAGTTCGGCTGCATGGTGTTAGTACACCATTTCGAAACAGTCCCCGGATCTTTTCCCAACTGCTCTGCTAGCCATTTATTGGTGCGTTTCTTTTCTGCAAGAACCACCTTTAAACGATTTATGTCTTTATTCATACGTTCTATGACATGTTTTAAATACAAAGGTAATCATTATAATCGAGACTTTTTTCTATTCATAATAGTTTTCTAACAAATATGTGTTGAAAAGCAACTTTATATTGGAATATACTTCAATGATGTATGTTGGAAAATTTACTTAGATTGATTTTCCTTTTCCCTTCTTTCCTTAACTTTTTCCAATCCCGGCATCTTTTTAGCCAATGCACTTTCTCCAGCAGGAAAATAGAGAGGAAAGACTTGAAATAAGAAACTGACAATGTCATTGCGCTTCTTGCCCATGTTGAAAAAAGCAGAGCAGATAAAATACATAAGCTCTTGTTGGCTACAAGTGTCTTGTTGTATGACTATTGAAGGAGCTACTATTAGGTCATGTTCTGCAAATGCGTAAGCGCTTGCAAGAATGGATTTCTGTTCTTCTTCAGTGAACATTTTGATTTTTTCAGCTAACCATTCAAGTTCTTCTCTTTGAAGTGCTTGTTGTTTTTCATTTTGGTGTTCCAGTAAAATAGATACTTTTTCTTGTTCTTTTTCTGTTAAGGCATTTTCCAGTGCCTGGTTTTTTCGTTTAAGAACGTTGAATTTCAGCAAAGCAGCAATGTACATACAGAAATATCCTACTGCAATATCGAATATTAGGACAAGCAGATAATTGTTACTTGAGTTTTGTGTGTCACCAGCCATATACTCACTAATAGGGATAACAGCTAATAGCATAATAATGGCTATTGCATAAAGTACTCTGTATCGTGTTTTATGGTTTACCTGCGGTAAAGAGGCAAACAAAAAGGCGATAATCAAAACGGCAATTATTGCACCGAGTGGTATGAAAGGTGTTCCCATAGGTTTATTGCTCAGTTTGAGGATTAATAACAATACGCCAATAGCCAGCCTTATCAGAACCTTCATGAGCCAAAATTCCCATATCCCTAAGGCTCTTGATGTTTTTCTCTATAGCGCGTTTAGTTACACCAACCTTATTAGCCATATTATCGGCTGTGATTGATGGGTCGGAAATAACAAGATCAATAATTTTTTGTGCGGTTTTATTGATCTTCTTCGGCGTTTTCGATGTGTTTCCTAACTTATCTGCATTTACACCGAACTTTTCGACCGAACTTTCTTCGTTTACACCGAACTTTTCGACCGAACCATTTACTCTGTCGGCTACTTCCTCAACAGGTATTTTTCCGTTCTCACCCCAGTTCAAATTATAGAACGTGGTGTAGAAAGAAGTCGCTTCCGTTTGATATTGTGGTTCTTTGCCAGGCAGGAAATTGGGCAGTTTCTCTGTGAGTTCCCGCATTTTTCGTAAACCAGAGCCACGTTTCTCCATATAGTCCAATTGCGTAAACATATCCGCAATAACAGGGTTACGACGCATGGACGGCACTTTGTATATGTCACGGTCTTGGATTTGCGTACCGTCAAGCATCGCACCGGGTGATACTAATTCTACTCGGTCATCATAGATGTCAATGTGTACTTCACCACCCATAACGGTATAATCTCTATGAATAAGGTGATTTACCAATCCTTCAAAGATGGCACGGTCAGAGTAGTCGGGTAGATTAAGGCGATAGTTGGGCATCTTCACCCAGCCACTCATAGTATAGTTCTTGAAGAAGTCCATACCATATTTTAAGAGCAACACAAGATTAGCCCGATGTTCCACGGAACTGATAGCATCATCCTTGTAGAGTCCCGTCCAACGGGTACAGAAGATGCGAGATTGGAATACGGTGCAATTATCTACAAACAATAGTCCGGCATTGGTTAGTTTACCGTCAGGAGTAACCAGTCCGAATGATTCCAAATATTTGTCATTCCATTCCTGATGAGTTTGCTCATGGAAAGTATTGGCAAGGATGATGAAAGAATGTTTGCTGGCATTCACTTGGGTAGGCAATGAATCCCATGTCATGTGTGTGCCTTTCAACACCAATGAAAGAAGTTGTTGCGAATTGCACTCCACGCTTTCATTGCCAACTCGTACATATGCGGTACGTGTTCCATCTTGATAATAATAATAAGGTGTAAGTGTTCCAGCTTTTACTTTCACTTCAAGTAAGGTATGTCCTTCGTGCTCTATCGGAATAAGTTGAACTTCCGGCACAGGGTCAAGTCGTGCCTTTATCATTTCACTGATAAAATCAGCATCGGCTTGTGGATTCTCCAAACCAACAATTACTCCGTCATCGTTCACTCCATAGAACAAACTGCCACCATCCGTATTGGCAAAAGCCGACACGGATTTGAGCCACGACTTTACTTTCTTGCGTTCCAACATTTCTTTGAAATCGTAAGCTGAGCATTCCGCTATCAATGTATTGGTATGTATCTGCATAGTTTCCTTATTGTAGTTTGGGTATAATCTCCCAATATGATGTACAAACATACGAAAAATCTCAGGAATAAATGAATAAAAAGGGAGAAATGGCACTGAATGGCTTATTAATAAAGCGTTTGCGGTGACAGACGAAGCCACGGAGAAAAAGGTAAAACGCAAAGAAAAGTGGAATACAGAAGCAGTTAGGTTTTCAAATCATTACCCGCCCGAAGGTCAGTTTTAACAGTTACCGTGACGATTGCTCCGCCTCGCTTAGGTTTGTCTATTAAGGTCTAACTCGTTGATTATTAGTTTTGAAATAGAAAACGAGTATGAGCAGAAGCACATTCAAGGTACTGTTCTATGCGAACGGCAGCAAAGAGAAAAAAGGAATTGTCCCTATCATAAGAAGGGTAACAATTAATGGAACTGTATCGCAGTTCAGTTGCAATGTAACATCCCGAAAGAACTTTGGATGCTAAAGGGAACAAGGCTAAAGGGAAATGCAAGGAAGCCAGAGAGATTAATCTTGTCTTGGATAATATCAAGGCACAAATCATCAAGCACTACTAGTGCATATCCGACCGTGAAGCGTATATAACCTCAGAAATGGGCAATGCCTATCAAGGTATGGGTAGCGACTATGAAACACTGCTCAAAGCCTTCGATAAAGATTGCGCCAACTTCATGAAACGAGCGGGTAAAGACCGCACCATTAGAATGTACAAGGTAATGCTAAGGGCAAGAAATAATGTCGCAGCTTTCATCAAGGCATTCTATAAGCGAAATGATATGGTCATGTTGGAACTTACGCCTGACTTTATCAAGGAGTTTGCTGCTTATCTTACAACCGAACATAATTTGAAGAACGCCACGATATGGCTCAACTATATGTGGCTGAAAAGTGTGGTGATGCGTGCGCATTATAACGGGCTGATACCGAGAAATCCGTTTGCAGAGTTCCATATCAGTCTGAACGTAAAAGAACGTGAGTATCTGACAGAAGATGAGATAAAGGTCATCATGACACATGAGTTTGAAATCCATCGCTTGCATTTGTTCGAGACTTATTCGTGTTTGCCTGCTTCACTGCACTCAGTTTCGTGGATATGAAAGAACTGACAACGGATGAAATCATAGAGGTGAACGGCGAGAAATGGATAGTTGGCAACCGACAATGAACGGATTTTGCATAAGTGTGGAAATCAAGCCTGTAAAACTCAACATTCGGTTTTGGAAGTACAACGATGGGGTAGATGGATTTCCTGATTGGTGCATCATTCTTGTGTATTGCAGATTTACTAAAAAAGTGTGTGTCGTTTCAATAAAATAAAGAAAATCATTTTTTAGAGGGAATATCTAAAAACATTTAAAAAAATTGCTTTGGTAAAAATATTCTTATAAGAATGATATGTGAGCTAAAAACTCAATTACTTAAATATATAGCAATGTTGTTTATTGAAAATAATTATCTTTGCAAACAAACATATCAATCATTCATTATGGATACTATATCAGTAGGAATAAATCAAACAGGTAATGAACAATTTGTTACTTGGATAATAATTGCTGTAGTTTTTATATTTATTATCATACTTTTTCTGCTTAAAATAATCAAGGAGAGAAGAAATAAGGTAGAAGGTGATGGGATTATTCAATCATCCTCAAATGTGTCAAAAGAAAAACCGATACAGATATCTGTTCCAAAACCTTGTCTCGGTAACAAATTAAGTGAAGATTTAGTACAATTATCATCTCAAATTAAAAAGTCGAAAGAAATTGTTAAATCGGAAATTATTCCGTTTGCTAATGAATTAAAAAATAATTCAAGAGAAACATCATTTTCAATTGTAAAAGAGAAGGATGTAAATGCCCCATCGATAATGTCTTCAATGGCTCTTGAGCTTATTGCAAAAGAAGATTACTCTAAATTTTCAAAACCTAAATATATAGGTTACAATCCTATAAATATATTTACGCAAACAGAACCTTTAAACTATCCGTATGTCATAATGCCTTCAAAATCTGGCTGCGTAATCAAATTTCCTCAAAAAGGAAGGACTGGTAGAAAAGGATATAAAGAAGATGATTTCTTGCAATACATACGAAAATATTTTAAGGAAACTTTTAAAATTTATGATGACCGATATGTACTAACTAAAAAGAATCGATATGAACCTGATATTTCGCTTTTGAATGAAAAAGACGGGATCAATATTTTTCTTGATATAGAGATAGATGAACCTTATGAGGGAATCAATGATATAAAAAATAGGAAACCAACGCATTTTCGATTTGCTGATATAAATCGAAATAATGAATTTAAAAATAGAGGATGGATTGTCATACGTTTTGCAGAAATACAAATACATCAAAATCCAGATGGATGTTGCCGTTTTATCGCAGATGTCATTAAAAGCATTTATCCACAATTTAATATACCTTTAGGCCTAGTGGTGACTAAACGTATAGAACCAGTTCTGCAATGGACAAAAGAACTTGCTTTAAATTGGTCAGCTCAAAACTACAGAGAACAATATTTGGGTATTGGACAGTTTGGTTATATACCGATAATACAAGAAACTGATTTTGCACTTATCCAAGACGAAGAGGTCGAAAAAGAGGTTGTTGATGATAAACCTATTGCTTTGTCAGAAAAAAATAGCATTTCTACGCTTTCACAAAATATTATAGATATAGCAATTCGAACAAATAAATATATTGTATTCCAATATGAAAAAGATAAGACTATAGTCAAACCTACCAAATACAAAGAAAATGCTATTGCTGGATATTGTTATGTAAAAAATATGATTCGTAGTTTTGATATATCAAAGATGGAAGATATTCATCTGAAAAGCAGATATTACACATTAAGGTTGTCAGCTAGTGAATTAGGAATTCAGACCGTGGCTAATATGATGAATATTATAATCCCTAATCATAAATATGTCAGAATGGAATATACGAAACCAGCTCGAAGTTTTGTTACTATGGATCCTGAAACAAACAAGTTGATTCAAATGCAAACAAAAGCTGAAACCAGTATTCGTACTATCAGTGATATACAACTTGATACTGAAGGTTGGGGCGAAAACTATATTCGAGCTTATTGCCATAAAAGAGAGGAGGGACGAACATTTTATTTTGGACGAATTAGTCTTTTGGAGATTTTAGATTTATAAATAGCAAGCTTGTCATAATACATCATTCACAAATAGAATAAAGGGGATAGTTTTCTGTTCTTTTTTGATTTTTATGCGTTTACATCTCGTTATTTATGGATAAAAATCGTACTTTTGTGTGCAAGAGCGTGTGTTGCTTATGGATGCTTATTTTCGGATTTGCACTATATTTGCAACACGTTCACGCAAGTTGCTCATACAGAGATGCTGTTGACTTTGAGGAAGTGAAGTAAGTTGCAATAGGTGATTTTATAGAAAAAAGAGGCGTGTAATCCATTAAGTTGCACGCCTCTTGTGTTTTTGAATTTCAAGTCAATCTTATATACTTATTTTTCAGTTTGAGGATTAATGACAATGCGCCAATAGCCACCAAAGTCCGCACCTTCACGAGATAAGATACCCATAGACCGCAATTTTGCAATTTGTTTTTCTACGGCACGAGAACTTATACCAATCTTGTAAGCCATAGTTTCGGCTGACATAGGAGGATCGGAAATGACGAAATCGATAATCTTCTGTGCTGTCTTTCCTATGTTTTTAGGGGCATCTGTGCTCTCTCCGAACCTTGTCTCCGAACTTTTGTCGTTTACACCGAACATTTTCGCATTTACACCGAACTTTTCGACCGAACTTTCTTCGTTTGCAGGATAC
The DNA here is from genome assembly GCF_003603515.1 of Bacteroides sp. AM32-11AC. Lineage (NCBI taxonomy): Bacteria > Pseudomonadati > Bacteroidota > Bacteroidia > Bacteroidales > Bacteroidaceae > Bacteroides > Bacteroides sp. AM32-11AC. The sequence goes on from NZ_QTNH01000002.1 coordinate 69,061, forward strand.
TTTTTGAGGGGACTGTTTACCCTTTCGGCCACTTCTTCTACGGGTATTCTTTCGTTCTTTCCCCAATTCAGATTATAGAATGTAGTGAAGAAAGAAGATGCTTCCGTATTGGCAAAAGCCGACACGGATTTAAGCCATGACTTCACTTTCTTACGTTCCAACATTTCCTTGAAATCATAAGCTGAACATTCCGTTATCAATGTATTGTTGCGTATCTGCATCGTTTTCTTTTTGTTGTTCGGGATAACTCTCTAATATAGTTTACAAAAGTAAGGATAAAACCGAGGAATTGGTTAACCCCCTCGTTCCCTTTTGATTTTCATGCATTTACATTACGTAGTTTATAACAGTTATTTTATCTTTTCTTTATAACACTATTCACTACCCGTATAGAGGAAACCAGTTTATTGGTGGAAGTAAATACGTCCACATTCCACACATGGGATGAACGCCCTTTATGAACGATGGTTGCCACTGCCCTTACGGTATCTCCTTCGTGTGCAGAAGAAATATGATTTCCGCTGACTTGCATTCCCACGACAATCTCATCAGGTTCGCAGATAATCATGGAGCCGAGCCCGGCAACGGTTTCTGCCAAGGCAAGGGTGGCACCGCCATGCAGAATGCCGAAGGGTTGGCGGGTACGGTAGTCGACCGGCATGGTTGCTTCTACGCGCTCATCCGAAGCGTATGTGTATTGAATGCCCAAGTTTCCCATCAATGCGTGTCGTGCCCGTTCGTTCAGTAAATCAAGAGGCACCTCTGCTGCACGCACTTCTGCCAATATTAGTTTTTCTACGGCCAGGGCCACTCCATCTTCTTCATTCGATGCGGTCACATAGTCTGCACAGACCTTTACAGAATCTTGTGAATGTCCCATAGCTACCCCCATGCCGGCCAATTGGAGCATGGTCACATCGCATACGCCATCTCCAACGGCAATGACTTCTTCCCGTGTTACTCCCAAATGCTCTAATAGGGCGCCTAACGTATTCGCTTTATTGACTCCGCAGGGCACCACCTCTAAAAAGTAAGGCTCGGAACGGAAAGCATCCAGAGTACCTGCCAGGCGTTTTTCCCAATGTTGTTCCAGCCCTATCAGAGCTTTTTCCTTGTCACTCACCAGCATGCACTTGCAAGGTGCGAAGTCTATGGCAGTAGAGAATTCATCTTCCTTGATTATCTTCAAATTGTTTAGCAGGGCTTCATTCTTTATATATTCATTGTCCGGACTATCCGTAATGAGGGTATCATCGTGGTAGGTGAAGATGGCAAAGCCGTTCTTGCGGGCTTTCTTTTCCAGATAAGGCAGCATTTCCGGATTGATGCGTCGTTCAAACAATATTTCTCCGTTCTGTGCTTTTATTATCTGGCAACCGTTATAGGAGAGAACAAACCCTCCATAATTGCCGAGTTCGAGGGTTTTGGCCAGTGGCATCAATCCATAAGTCGGCCTACCGGATGCCAAAACTATGCGCACTCCCATTTGCTGGACCTTTAGCAGAGCAGCTAATGTCCTTTTACTAATTTCTCTTTCATCATTGAGTAGCGTTCCATCTACATCAAGAACCAATAACTTATATTTCATGGCAACTCGATTTTGGGGTTATTATGTTACAAAGTTAAAAAAATGACTGTTAAAACGGTAATATTCGTTTTATTGTTTACTGAAACTTCTTTTATTTATCCTATCTTTGTCCACGTTTTGTTCCGCGTTCTCTATCCGGAGAAGCGGATGAAAAGGGAATCGGGTGAAAGTCCCGAACAGTCCCGCTGCTGTGAGTTCCATGCTCGGTGTATCATACTTGTGCCACTGTTCTTCGGGAAGAACGGGAAGGCGATGTACCGGGAACGAGTCAGAAGACCTGCAAAACAAAGTCGAAAAATTGTCCATTCGAGGAAAGTGGGCAGTGCGCAAATGGTTTAAGATAATCTTCATTTATTCTATGTCAGGAAGGACTAAGGTATTACTGGTCTGTGCTGTTTCATTGGGTGCAAGTATACTCCGGCTCTCTGCCCAGGAGGTGGGGGGAGATACGATTACGGGGAAAGTGCATCAGATAGAGAAAGTGACAGTGACAGCACGCAGGTCGCCCAATAAAGTGACTTCTGCCGTACCCATACAGACGATGTCACGGCAGGATATCAGCCAGCTGGGAATACAGAATATGGCAGATGCTGTACGCCGTTTTGCCGGAGCCAATGTAAAGGACTATGGAGGCATTGGAGGACTGAAAACGGTTTCCATACGCAATATGGGAGCAGCCCATACAGCTGTCAGTTATGACGGGGTGGCGGTGAGTAATTGTCAGGCAGGGCAGATAGATATCGGGCGTTTTTCGCTGGACAATGTTTCCATGCTTTCGCTCGCCATCGGGCAGTCGGAGGACTTGTTGCAGTCCGCCCGCTTGTATGCGTCGGCCGGTGTGCTGGGCATAGAGACGGAAAAACCTCATTTTGATGACGGGCGCAATGCCGCTTTTCAGGCACGGGTGCGCGGAGGGTCGTTCGGCATGGTCAGCCCCTCGCTGCGCTGGTGGCAGAAACTGGGCTGCCGTACACGCGTGGCGGTAGATGCCGGTTATATGAGGGCAGACGGTAATTACCCTTTCACGCTGGTCAATGGGAAATACGTGACGGAAGAGAAACGTAACAACTCCGGCATCTATTCCTGGCAGGGCGAAGCTACCTTTTATCATACTTTCAAGGATGACAGCGAACTGGATGTGAAGGGTTATTACTTCTATTCCCGCCGGGGACTTCCAGGGGCGGTTACGCTCTATAATCCCCTTTCCGATGAAACGCTTTGGGATGAGAATACTTTTGTGCAGGCACGTTATAGGAAGCATTTTTCGCCCCGGTGGAGTTTGCAGGCACAGGCAAAGTATAATCATGGCTGGAACAAATATAAGGATGAGGGCAAGGAATATACCGACGGATATTATCGGGAAAATCACCGGCAAGACGAATATTATATTTCCGCGACCGTTCTCTACCGTCCTTTGGAAGCTTTGACCCTTTCGTTGGCGCAGGACGGGGTGATAAACAAGTTGCGCAACAGTTTGCCGGAATGTCCTTTCCCCACAAGATATACTTCCATCAGTGCCTTCAATGCACGCTACCGGCAAGGATGGTTCACGGCCACGGCCTCGCTGGTGCATACCGCCACTTCGGAGCATGCCGAGAAAGGTACGGTCCCCGATGACTTCCATCGCTTTGCCCCCTCTTTATCAGTCAGTATGCAGCCTTGGCAGGACGAGTCGCTGTATTTCCGGTTGATGTATAAGAGTACGTTCCGTCTGCCCACTTTCAACGACCTCTATTACTACCGGCTGGGCAACCGTAATCTGCGACCCGAGAAGGCAGACGAATATAATGTCGGTATCACATGGAGCAAATCCGGATTGTCTGTGTTCGACTATATCTCCGTTACGCTCGACGGTTACTATAATGATGTGACGGATAAGATTGTGGCTTTTCCCACCACCTATGCGTGGAAGATGGCGAACTACGGTAAGGTGCATGCCGCAGGTGTGGATGCCACTTTGGCGGCAACCGTTCCATTGACGGAGAAAATAAGACTGATTATGTCGGGCGGATATACATGGCAAAAGGCCATTGACTTGACCGATTCCGACGCGAAGAACTATAAGGACCAATTGCCTTATACTCCTCTTCATAGCGGAAACGCGTCTGCCATTGTAGAAACGCCGTGGGTGAATGTGGGCTACTCGGCGGTAGGAGTGGGAAAGCGTTACTATTTGTCGCAGAACATTCCGGAGAATGAGATTGAGGGCTATCTGGAGCATACGATGAGCCTCTCTCATGAGTTTGCTTTGGGCGGTTGCCGGCTTCTGTTGCAGGCCGAGATTATAAATCTGACCGATGAACAGTATGACGTGATAAAATATTATCCTATGCCGGGTCGTTCGTGGCGGTTGACGGGTACTTTCAAGTTTTGAATAATCTATTTATGAACAACAAAAACTAATTATAAACAATAACAACTGTAATTATGAAAGTAAGAAGTTTATTATTCGGTATGCTCTGCATGCTTGCTTTGGGTGCCTCTTTGGCATCTTGTAGTGACGACGATGACGATTCTCTGGATGACGGCGGGTCGAAGGTGACACTGCCGCAGGCGCGTGTCTATATTCTGAATGAGGGTGGTTGGGGAGCTAATAACGCAAGACTTGCCTTTTATGCACCCAATAAGGATGCGGATTTCATCAGTGATATTTACCAGACTCAAAACAACGCCAAGTTGGGTGACCTTGGTCAGAGTATGATTGAGTATGAAGATGAAATATATATAGCTGTAAGTGGTTCCAATTATCTGACTAAGCTGAATGCTGCGGGTGTGGAGTTGAAACGTGTTTCGTTTGTAGACGACAACGACCTCAGTGCAGGCATTCGTTATATCGATGCTGAGGATGGATATATCTATGCTTCCTTCTACGGAGGAGCTGTAGCTAAAATCAATGCGAAAACGTTGGAGGTAGTGGATAAATTGACCGGACTTGGCGACAATCTGGAAGGTGTGGCAATCTGCGAGGATATGCTTTATGTGGCGAATAGCTGTACTGCTGATTGGAGCACTTATCACAATGACGTAAAGGTGATAGATTTGCGTACTTTCAAGTTGAAAGAGACGTTGACGGTAGGTTTGAACCCCAATGCTTTGGTTGAAGAGGATGATAAGGTTTTTTTGATTTCATGGGGTAATTATGTTGATATTGGCTATTCATTACAGATGATAGACCCTGCTGCCAACAATAAGGTGACGGAATTAGGCAGTGCCACCCGTATGTGTGCTACTGATGATATTCTCTATTTGACTTATTCAAATTACACCAATCCTACCGCTTCTTTTTTTACTTATAATATAAAGACTGGAAAGATGGATGAAGCTTCTTTCTTGAAGGATATACCGGAAAAGTTGAAAACTTCTACGATTTATATGTTGGAAGTAAATGATAATAACGGTGATTTCTATATTGGTACTTCTGAATATACCACGAACGGCACCATTTATCGTTTCAAGAAAGACGGTACCTTTATAGAGCAGTTCGATGCAGGAGGTATGAATCCTAATTCTGCTATCTTCTTCAATTAATATCAATGAAAAGAAATAGTTTACTTATCTGTCTGTTCGCAGTCCTGTTTCTTTCCTCCTGTGGGGGAAGGAGCAAGACTGCCTCTGCTTTGGCCAACGGTGACACCATTCCCTTACGTTATGCAGAGAATCTTACCTTAATGTCCTATCCCGGCTATACCCTTGCCACCTTGCGCAATCCTTGGGATACGTTGCACACGCTACATACCTATATACTGGTTCCGAAAAACCGCGAACTCCCGGCACATCTTCCGGCAGGTACTGTGGTACGTACCCCGCTCTCCAAATCAGTCATCTACTCTTCCGTCCACTGCGGACTGATGGATAATCTGGGTGTGTTTGGTAGCATCGGCGGTGTCTGCGACTTGAAGTACATCAAACTGCCCACCGTTCACGAAGCCTGCCGCCGGGGCACCATCGCCGATTGTGGCGACGGTATGAATCCCGATATGGAGCGCATCATCGACCTGCATCCCGATGCCATCCTTCTGTCTCCGTTCGAGAACAGTGGCGGTTATGGCCGTATCGAGAAACTGGATATTCCCATCATCGAATGTGCCGACTACATGGAAACCTCCGCTTTGGGACGTGCCGAGTGGATGCGTTTCTACGGATTGCTCTTCGGGGTTGCGCCACAAGCCGACAACCTTTTTGCTGAGGTGGACAGTTGTTACCAACGCCTCAAGATGCGTGCGCAACTTTCATCCACCTCGTTCTCCGTTGTCAGTGAGTTGAAAAGCGGCTCGGCATGGTACGTGCCGGGAGGGCGTAGCACCATAGGAAGGCTTTTTCAGGATGCTTGCGGGCGTTACGCCTTTGCCGATGATACCCACAGCGGCTCTGTTCCTCTGGCTTTCGAGACCGTTTTCGACAAGGCGGGCGATGCCGACGTCTGGCTGGTGAAGTACAACCGTGACCGCGACATGAGCTATGCTGATTTGGAGGCGGATTATATCGGCTACACCGGTTTCAAGGCTTTCAAGACCCGGAATGTCTATGGTTGTAATACGGCGAAAGTTCCTTTCTACGAGGAGACTCCGTTCCGTCCCGATTATTTGTTATCCGACCTGATACAGATTCTGCATCCCGAAATAGGAGATTTGGGAGGCTTGCGCTATTTTTGCAGACTGAAGGAGTGATGAACACAGAGATACGGAACTTTTGTGAAAGTAATAGAAAACTCTGTGCCTCCGTGTCTCTGTGTGCTAAATAATGTAACTATGAGTAAAGGCTGGAAATATGGTATCGGGTTGGGAGTAGTAATCTTATTGCTTTTTGCGGGCAATCTGCTGGTGGGGTCGGTTTCGATTCCGCCTGCCGATGTTTTCCGTATCCTGCTCGGTGGAGAGGGGGAGAAGGCAAGCTGGAGCTTCATCCTTTGGGAATCCCGTTTGCCCCAAGCGCTGACGGCGCTGCTTTGCGGTGGCGCATTGGCTGTCTGCGGACTGATGTTGCAGACGGCTTTCAAGAATCCGCTGGCAGGACCATCCATTCTGGGCATCAACGCCGGGGCAAGTCTGGGAGTGGCCTTCGTCATGCTGCTGTTTGGCGGCAGCATCACGGCAGGGGTGTTCAGTCTGTCCGGCTTCTTCTCCGTACTGCTTGGCGCATTTATCGGAGCCATGCTGATTATGGTACTTATCCTTTTCTTTTCCACGCTGATAAAGAGCAATATCATGCTGCTGATAACGGGTATCATGATAGGCTACATCGCTTCTTCAGCCATTGCCCTGCTGAACTTCTTTGCTACGGCAGAGGGGGTGCAGTCCTATATGATATGGGGGCTGGGCAACTTCGGTGGAGTTTCCCTACAGCAGATGCCGGCCTTTGCGCTGGTCACCATTGTGGGACTGTTCGGCTCATTATTGTTGATAAAGCCCCTGAACGCCTTGTTGCTGGGAGAGCGCTATGCCGAAAATCTAGGTGTAAATATCCGCCGTGTGCGCAACTGGCTTTTGATTATCACCGGGCTCTTGACGGCTGTCACCACCGCCTTCTGTGGTCCGGTCGCCTTTATCGGCCTGGCCGTGCCGCATGTGGCCCGCATGATATTGGGGACAACCAATCACAATTCCCTATTGCCGGTCACCATCCTGAGTGGCGGTGCAGTGGCACTGCTTTGCAATCTGATTTGCGTCTTGCCCGGCGAAGCGGGTATTATCCCCTTGAATGCCGTCACGCCCATTATCGGTGCGCCGGTCATCATCTACGTTATTCTGAGCCAGCGGAAGCCCCAACAATTCAACTAAGCTATTGCCAACAGTTTGACAAGGTTTTGCCTTACTATTGGCAAGACTTTGCCACCGCGTTGGCAAACTTTTGCCATAGGCATGGCAAAGTTTTGCCAAACCTATGGCAATGTCTTGGCAAAATTTCTCTCTGATTATCAACGTACTACTTTTTTGGTGTTTTTCTCTCCATTCCATAGGGTTTTATCTTTCTCACCGCTCTTATTAATAGAAACCCCTTAAAAACATGCCTTATGAAAAACTTTGTAGGATTTACACTTGGGTGTTTGTTTGCATTCTTATCTTCGGGTATCACCCCGTTGATGGCGCAGGACGCGGCAGTGAACGAGCTCGTCATCACCGGTACGGTCAAGAACAAGGACAGCAGGAAGAAACTCGAAAACGTGAACGTCTCTGTTGTCGGCAACAATATCGGAACGGTGACCAATGCCGACGGCACATTCTCCTTGAAAGTAGCGGAAGCGGAAGCTTTCCGTGGACTGGAAGTCTCCCATATCGGCTATCTCACTACACACCTCTCTCTGGAAGAACTTGAAAAAACGGGCGAGCTGACCATCTGGATGATACCGGCCCCCAATCTTTTGAGCGAGATTGTGGTCTATGGCAATAATCCCCGCGTCATAGTGGAAGAGGCCATCAAGAAAATTCCAGTAAACTATGCTGGCAATGACAACATGCTGACCGCCTTCTATCGGGAAACCGTGCAGAAGCGTCGCCGCTATATCAGCGTGTCCGAGGCAGTGATGGATGTCTATAAGACGGATTATAACTCTCGCGATGTGGACCGCGACAAGGTGCAGCTGCAGAAGGGCCGCCGCCTGCTGAGCCAAAAGCAGAGTGACACGCTGGCTGTGAAAGTGGTGGGAGGCCCTAATCTGTCCCTTTATCTGGACATTGTGAAGAATGGCGATGCGCTGTTGAGCACGGACAATCTGGACTATTATGAATTCCGTATGGAGGACCCCGTCAATCTGGATAACCGCATGCAGTATGTAGTCAGCTTTCGTCCGCGGGTCAGTCTGATGTATGCCTTGTTCATCGGGAAACTGTATATAGACTACGAACGGCTTTCCTTTACACGTGCCGAGTTTGGCCTGGACATGGCAAACCGGGTGAAGGCAGTGGAGGCCATTCTGCATAAGAAGCCCGTCGGCTTGCGGTTCCGCCCGCAGGAAGTCGCCTATCTGGTGACCTACAAGCAGCAGGGGACCAAGACTTACTTGAACTATATACGGAATGTCATCCGCTTTAAATGCGACTGGAAAAAAAGACTGTTCTCCTCCAGCTACACCGCTTTCTCCGAAATGGTGGTGACCGACAGGACGGAAAGCCCTCTCTCCGGCATCTCCAACAAGAATACCTTCAAACGGAAGCAGGTATTCTACGACCTGGTGGATGAGTACTGGAACGAAGACTTCTGGAGGAACTACAATATCATAGAACCTACGGAATCCCTGGAGAATGCAGTCAGTAAATTGCGGAAACAATCCAATTGATTATCTGATAGTTTTCCTTATATTTGGAGCAACCGAGAAAAAACACCGTGTATGCTGGACGAACTGATGATACTGGCCAGAATAAAGGAGGGCGATATAAAGGCGTTCGAAGGAATCTTCCGCCGGTATTATTCCCCTCTTTGCTGGTATGCTGCGGGCATCACGGGTGATACGGCGTCTGCCGAGGAAATTGTGGAGGAGCTGTTCTACGTGCTGTGGAAGAACCGGGAGCGGTTACAAGTATTCCAGTCCGTGAAAAGCTATCTCTACCGTTCTGTGAGGAATGAAGCCGTGCAGTTTTGTGAGCATCAGGAGGTCAAGGAGCGCTATCGGGCATCTGTCCGTACGGAGTCCGGGCCGGGCTATTCGTCCGACCCCCACGCGCATTTGGAATACGAGGAACTTCAGACCCTCATCCGGCATACGCTCGACAAGCAGCCCCGGCGCCGGCAGCAGATTTTCAGGATGCACCGCATGGAGGGGAAGAAATATGCAGAGATTGCCTTGTCGCTTTCGTTGTCCGTCAAGACGGTGGAAGCGGAAATGACCAAGGTACTCCGAACCTTACGAAATGAAATTGATAATTATATCCGGACACAATGATGGAAGTAGATAAAAAGAAGACAAGGACCGACGAGGCATGGGTACGGCTTTATGCCCGCTTCGAAACGGACTGCCTGCTGCCGGCAGATGCGGAACACGCTTCGGCAACGCACCGCAGGCTTTACCTCAAGTGGGGGAGCGTTTCGGCAGCCGTGATTGCCGGAATCGTATGTTTTGCCGCATGGTGGGCCGTACCGGAACAAGGTGGGGACAGCCGTAGCTTGCTGACGGAGGAGAACCGGGAGAAGCCCACACTGGTCAAGACCCTTGAAGACGGTTCGGTGGTATATCTGGTGCAGGAAAGCACGCTGAAGTATCCCGAACATTTTGCGGAAGACAAGCGGGAAGTGAACCTGCAGGGTGAAGCCTTCTTCGATGTGGCAAAGAAACCCGAGCAGGCTTTTACGATTGAGACGGCGAGAGTGCGTGTGGAGGTACTGGGCACGGCTTTCAATGTCAGGAGCAATGAAGGGGTTCCCTTCAGCTTGTCCGTGAAGCGCGGGAAGGTGAAGGTGCTGCTGAAACAAGAGGAACAGACGGTCTTTGTAGAGGCGGGAGAAACGGTTATCTTGCAGGGGGGCAGTCTGCTCGTCAGCGAGACGGAGAATCCGGAGCTCTTTGACCGCTACACCAGCAACATCCGTTTCAAGGACGAGCGCCTGGAGGATGTGCTGCGTGCCATCAATAAGGAGTCTGCCGGCTGGCAGATAGAAGCCTCGTCGCCAACCCTGGGCAAACGGCGGCTGACGGTCGATTTTTCGAATAACTCCCCGGAGTCTGTGGCCGAGCTGATATGCTGGACGTTCGACTTGAAGTGTACACGTCAGGGCAATAGACTGATATTGTCGGAACGATGAATTCAATGAAATGCTTCATTCTCCATTTGCCACTCTTCATTTTCTTTCTGGCAGGCAGTGCAAGAGCGGACGGAGGCGATGTGCTGGACCGCATCGTCCGGCTGCCTGGAATGAAGGGAACGGTTTATGCGCTGTTGGGGAAAGTCTCGGAGCAGTCCGGCTATCTGTTTATCTATGATAGTAAGGTCATCCATAACGACTCAGTGGTGAGGGTCAGGAAGCAGGAGTGTTCCGTGAGGCAGGCCATTCATAGGATAACCGGCAGCCGGAACCTCGAATTGAAGGTATTAGGCAACCATATATTGATAACACGGGCGGCAGAAAGGAAGAGTATGGAAGAAACGGTACCCCTGCCGCCCCGACCGGCATATTCCACCATTGCCGGAATCCTGCTGGACAAGGAGACGGGAGAGCCCGTCGTCAGTGCGTCGGTCATCGCACAAGGAACCTCACTGGGTAACATTACCAACCAGAACGGTGAATTCCGGCTCAACCTGCCCGACTCGTTGAGGCGCTGCATGCTCTCCTTCTCCCATCTGGGTTATGTGGGGCAAACGGTGGAAGCCTCTGCTTTGGAAGGACGCAGCAATGTCCTGAGCCTTGAGCCGAAAGTCATTTCCTTGCAAGAAGTGCTTATCCGCTTGGTGGAGCCTACAAAGCTGCTTCGCGAGATGATAGAGCACCGGGATAGGAACTGCTCCACTTCTCCGGTCTATCTGACCACCTTCTACCGGGAAGGTGTACAACTGAAGAACAAGTTCCAGAGCCTGACGGAGGCCGTTTTCAAGGTCTACAAATCACCGACGATGGAACCCGGACAGAAAGACCAGGTGAAACTGCTCAAGATGAGCAAGATAGATAACCGGGAGCAGACGGACAGTGTGCTTGCCAAAATCAGCTCCGGGGTGGAGGCATGTCTGCAGTTGGACATCATGAAGAATCTTCCAGACTTCCTCTTGCTGGAATCCGGCGAGGAACTTTATACCTATACTTCGGGCGACATCGTATCGGTGGACGACCGTACTGCCAACGTCGTCTATTTTGAGCAGAAACGTGGGGTAAAGGAGCCTTTGTTCTGCGGAGAACTCTATATAGACTCGGAGAACAGCGCCTTGCTGCGTGCCCGCTTCGAAATTCATCCCCGGTATGTGAAGGCCGCCACACGGCTTTTCGTGATACGCCAGGCTCCGAAAATCAGGCTGACAACGGAGAAACTTGTCTATACCGTCTCATACAAACCCTGGAACGGTACCTATTATGTCCACCACATCCGTGGCGACCTTTACTTCAAGATGAAGAGAAAACGCATGCTCTTCAGTAATCCCACTCTGTATACCTGGTTCGAGATGGTGACCTGCCGGATTGACGGGGAGAACGTGACGCGCTTCCCGCGTGCGGAACGGTTGCCGGTGCATACCGTCTTCTCTGAAACCGACTTCAAGTATGACGCCGATTTCTGGGGCGACTTCAATGTGATTCCGCTGGAAGAGGAGCTTGGAAAGATTATCGAGAAGGTCTCCCTGAAGATAGAGCAGACGGAAGCTCCGTAAACATGGCCCTCAATCGTTTGCGGTGGGTAGGTTGTATATTCTACACTAAAATTATCTCTATTTTGTTTTTTTATTGTAATTCTGGAAGATTTTTATAACCACTTTATTAGCAAGCAGTTCTGAGGATAAGGTAAAAATGAGGTAATGATTTGGCAACCCTGTCTATTTCTACGTTCTGCTGTGAGTTGCTGTCAATGTCTCTCGTCTTGGTATAAAAGTAGCAATAAAAATCGGATACACATCAAAATGTCCCATGATTTTTATCACAGGACGTTTTTTATCTTCGCTGAATAATCCGGTTTAACCGTTACTTCTATTTTCGGCAAGTTGCGGGCTATGATTGCTGAAATTTATACTTTAATCCATACTCTTCCAACTTGCTATACAGCGTTGTACGTCCGATTCCGAGCAATTCGGCGGCAACCTTGCGGTTTCCGTTTGCCTGCTTCAACGCGCGTAAGATGCGTTCCTTGTCCTCCGCATCGTTTCGCAAGGCGAAGCTGACAGGTGAGGTCGGTTTCGTTACGGCAAGTTCCAGATGCTCTTTCATGACAACTCCCGTCTGTGCCTGCAACACCGCGCCCATTATCTTCTGCCGAAGCTCACGGACATTACCCGGCCACGGATGGGTCAGCAATGTCTTACGGGCTTCCGCATCGAACCCAGTCACGCTACATTCCAATTCATTGTTGGCAATCTCACGGAAGAACTCCGCCAACGGCATGATGTCCTCCTGACAGTCACGCAAGGGCGGAACAGTTATCTCGAAGTCGTGCAAACGGTACAGCAAATCCTGTCGGAAACGTTTTTCAATGACCGCTTTCTCCAGATCCTCGTTGGTGGCGGCGATGATGCGGACATTGAAGCTCTTGTCCGTCTTGTCACCTATAGGGCGGTATCTCCGTTCCTGTATGGCACGGAGTAACATCTGCTGGGTTTCCAATGCGAGATTGCCTACCTCATCCAAGAACAATGTGCCACCCTCTGCCTCATTGAAGTATCCTTTCTTTGTGCTGTCCGCACCCGTAAACGCGCCTTTGACATGTCCGAAGAATGCCGAGGGCGCAAGGTCTTTGGAGAGTGAACCGCAGTCCACAGGCACAAACGGTTTCCCTGCCCTTTTGCTCTTATCATGCAGATGGTGGGCGATATGCTCCTTGCCCGTGCCGTTCTCTCCGAATATCAGCACGCTCATATCAGTAGGGGCAACTAATCTTATCTGTTGCATGATTTTCTGAAAGGCGGAACTGTCACGGGCAAAAACGGGCATACGATTTCGTCCGATACTCCGTTCTTTCAGGATGGTATGAAGCAGAGGCATAAGTTTATCCTCCACAAGCTGCTTGGGGATATAGTCCAGCGAGCCGAGTTTCATACTTTCGACTGCCGTATGCACTTCGGCATAGTTGGTCATGATGATTAACGGTTGTGTCATGCCTTCCTTGCGCATCCATCGTAATAGGTCGATGCCGTCACCGTCGGGTAGTCGTAGGTCAGAAACCACGATGTCCCCGTCTGAGGCTTGTTGCAGAAGTTTCTTCGCGGTCGAGAGGTGGTAAGCCTGCACGGTACGGAATCCTTCCCGTGCCAGCAGGTTGCAGACAAACTCGCAATACACGATATTGTCCTCCACCACGATGATTCTTGTTTTATCCATTTTCGTATTTTTCCTTTCTTCTTTTGCCTGCCGGATAATTTCAGCACCTTTATCCAGCACAGCCGGTCACCGCTTTGCATATCGCTTCGTCATCTGGAGTGGCACTTCCATGAAGTTGGGCGTAAAGTTCCCTCAATGGCTGGTCGGCACGGAGAATCTGCCATGAACTTCGCAGATGGTGTGTAAGTGTGTCCAGTTCTTGGAGGTCTTTACGCTGTTCTGCATCCTTGACCGCCTGCATTTCCTTTTCGGTTTCCGCTATCAGTTTGTCCAGCATGACGGATTCATTGCCATAAGATAGCAGAGTGGAAAAATCCGGCTTTTCATCCAATATGCTGCTTAATGCGCATTTATCCGTAATCTCCATCAGTTCGGATATGGAGAACGGCTTGAACAGGCATCCGGCAAATCCACGCCCTATAAGTTCCTCCTTGCTGCAACTGCCCGAAGCGGTTGTCACGACTATGGGAATACTCTTCGAGTTGCCTACATTGGATGAGCGCAACAGTTCCAGCAGTTCAAAACCGCTTATCTCAGGCATATTCAGATCCGTCAGAAGCAGGCTGTATTCCTTTTTTCGTATCAGCTCCATCAGTACCGAAACATTGGTACAGGTATCGCAGTGCATCCCTTCATGGGCATACATTTCTTTCAACATAAGGAGAAGTACCTCGTCATTGTCGATGGCAATCACATCATGGCAGATATGATTATGGCGCATTTGCGCTTGAATTGTCTGTTCCGGCAGTTCCTCGGCTGTCTGCATGGGAATTTCCACCGTGAAGCGGCTCCCTTTGCCTTTCTCGCTTTCCAAGCGTATAGTTCCACCGAGCATCGCCACAATACGCTGCACGATGGACAATCCTAATCCGAAGCCGTCTTTTGCGGCGGCATTTGAAAGACGTTCAAATGCACCGAATACTCGTTGTTGCTCATCTTCGGTCATGCCCGTACCGGTATCTTCAACGATAAGTTTCAGCAAACCGTTATCATAATCCGCTGCCAATGATACACTACCGTTATCCGTGAACTTGATGGCGTTTGACAACAAGTTGTTGCCGATTTGCAGGATACGTTCCTTGTCGGTCAAAACCACCGCATCGGTGTGGCTCTCCACTATCAAAGTCAGCCCCTTGTTCATGGCAATGGGCATGAACTCCGTTTCAAGAATATGCGTGATTGCGGAAATCCTGCAAGGGGAAAGGTTGGGTTGCTCCTTGCCGTTGTCCAGACGGAAGAAATCCAGCAGCGTGTTGAGCATCTCCCGCATACGCTCGGAAGATTGCCGGATATTATCCACATACATGGTGCTTTTATCCGCGCTACAACTTTTCTGCATCAGTCCGGCATAGCCTCATTTTGTCAATCGTATTTTTTCGTGGTAGAAGTAGTTTACGATGACAGGTTTGCCTTTTTCCGAGCGTCCGTATGGCAGATCGTTTATACGATACGGGAAGCCCTGCTCCTTGGCGTAATTTGAAATGTCCTGCTCCAATGCCTGCCAGTATTCAAGCCTTTTTTTATTGTAAATTTCCTCGTAAAGCGGTATGAGGTCAGGATACTTCTCACGGATATACGTCATTATCCCGCCTTTGAACTGCCCGCGTAAATTCAGGTTTTCAAGCCAGATTAAATCAGCATAATCTTTTACCTCCTCTATTATTGCCTTTACGTCTGTTATTCTGGGGAATATGGGCGAGACGAAGCATACGGTGCGGATACCTGCCTCGTATGTCTGACGCATCGCTTTCAGACGGCGTTCAATGCTTACGGCGTTGTCCATATCTGCGCAGAACTGCTCGTCGAGCGTATTGACAGACCATGACACAGTCACTTTGGGAAAACTCTTCAACAGGTCGAGATCGCGAAGGACAAGATCGGACTTTGTGCATATCATAATCTCGGCATCGCTTCCTCGCAGCTCTTCGAGCAGCCTTCGGGTACGGTGGAATTCTTCTTCATACGGATTGTAACCGTCCGTCACAGACCCTATTACAACACGTTCACCGTCGTATTTATGAGGATTCGTTATCGGCTTCCAGTTTTTTACATCTAAAAACGTACCCCACGGCTCGGTGTGCCCGGTGAACCGTTTCATGAACGATGCGTAGCAATACCTGCAGGCGTGGGGACACCCTACATAAGGGTTGACCGAATATCCTCCCACCGGCAGAGAGGATTTGGTCATTACACTCTTTACATCTATTTCCTTTATTGTATCCATATTCATTGTATTCGTCTGGTAAATTGTTCCGGCAATTCCTGAATCATTCTTTCGTCGCCCATAATCGGCAGCAAATCCTCTTTCATGAACACCGGTATGCCATGAGCCTTTGCCTGTTCTGCAATGCTAAGCACCCATTCGGGGCGCGAATATGACTTTCCTTTTCGGTTTCCGGTCTCTGTGCCTATGACAATCCAGTCAATTCCCTCGAAATCAATCTCGCCGATATCATCGAAGAGAGGTTCAAACGTGACATGGTAGTGTCGTGCTTTGATATTCTTTTTCAAATCATCAATCCTCCTTTTCTCGGAACTGCGCGTAACGGTCACGCCCATCCATACGTTCTCGTCGTCAGAGGAGAAACTGATTTTGTCAGGGCGCTTCGTCAGAAAGATATAGGCGTGCTGGGGATTGCTGCTGATCCGCTCGAAAATTTCTGCGTTCCATTCAGGCTTCCAATCGGAGAAATCGCTCATTCCTGTCATGAGCCACACATGAGGACGGGACGTATCGATGATGCGCAGTTTTCGTTCCATGTATTCAGGCACGGAAAAGTCGTCGGTAATGTGGAAACGGCGGCAGTTGTTACGGGCATAGCAGTAAGGGCATCCTATAGTGCACCCTACCACTATGTTCATGTTTTTTATCAGGGATTTAATGCAGACACTCATAACACAACTGTTTCTCCGTCCTCCGGGATAATCAGCCGGCTCATGTCGGCTTCGTGATGCGTTGCCTCATTGCGCAGAATTGCACGGGTGGTCTGGCAATGGTCGATGGCATCCATGTGTACGGCTATCAGCTTGATATGCGAAGGCAATTCGTCAAGTATCTGCATCACTTCGTTCTCGTCGGGGATGATAGGACCGTCCGTTTTGGAAAATTCGGGAAAGATTGCACCTCCGGAGTTTACCACGATATAGTCAGGATTGAACCGTTCCACGGTGTCTCGGATACATGCTTCCCATCGGCAGTCACCCATTATATAAACGGTCGGGAAGCCCTCGGCTTTTAGCACATAACCTGATACAGGTCCCATCATCTGCCCGATCTGCCCGAAACCATGATGTCCGGTCGTGCGGTAAATGGATATGCCGTCTATTGTTTTTATTTCTTCGATGGGTATCACATTTGTAAATCCGTCGTTTCTGATGGCGTCCGCGTCCTGGGGCTGAACGTAGAAAGGAATTTCTTTGGGCAAATGTGTGGGGACACTCGGCTCGTAATGGTCGATGTGATTGTGGGTCAGGAGCACCATGTCCACGCCTCCGATAATATCCTGAATAGGAATGGTGAGGTGTACCCTCGGTGTTTTATTCACACCGAGGGCCGATATCAAAGTGCCTTTGTCGGCTAAAACGGGGTCAATTAGCATGGTGTGTCCCGCATACCTGATTTTCAAGGTGGCATTGCGCACCAATTGTACTGTAGATGTCTTTTTCATGACTATATGTCTTGTTATTGATTACGGGTGCAAAGTTCGGAAGAATCCGGCGAAACATCTATGCCTGAAAAAACGGTAATTATGCCATTTTGATAAATGAAATTATTATCTTTGCAAAAACGACAAGGATATGGACGAGATAATCAACCCTGATCGACTGGTCAGCGTACCGTTCAACAAGACACGCTGCGGCGTGGATTTTTACATCAATACTGCCATAAACAAGGACATCGGACTTGTGCTGACAGAAAACAAGCGGTTTAAGACAGACTTCTTCAGCTTCTACTTTTTCCGTAAGGCAAACGGATATTTGCTACTGAACTTCCGCAAGATTGAACTGCGCGACGGCATGGTTCTCCTGCTTTCACCCCATCAGCAACAAGAGTGGCATGTAGATGAGACGGCGTTGGATTACACGTTCCTTATATTCCGCGAAGATTTCATGCGTACTTTTATCGCCGACAAGTTCTTCGTTTTTCGCCTTTTGTATTGTTACCAGACAGATACGCCGCCTTACATCAATGCCACACATGACGAAATGAAGGAATATATGCGGCTGCTCGGAAAGATTAAGTATGAGCTGATGAATCCAGTGTCCGATACGTACAATATCATTGTTTCCTTACTATATTATCTTTTGCTGATTATCAATCGTACATACGCTGCCGCCTATTGCTTGCCCGCTGAAATTGCTAAAAACAATTTCGCTTTTCGGTTCAAGGACTTGTTGGAACAGAATATCCGCACCCACCAGCGGGTGCAGGAATATGCAGACATGCTTCATGTCAGTCGCATCACACTCAATAACTCAGTAAAAGCCCAATTCGGAGTATCAGCTACCCATTTGATAAAACAACGTCTGCTTGAGGAACTGAAGAACGAATTGCTATTCTCCAACCGCACTGTCAGTGAAATGGCGGATGATTTCAATTTCTCTGATCCGAGCCATCTCATGCGCTTCTTCAAACAGCAAACAGGCAAAACATTTACTCAGTACATGACGGATTACAATAAAGGCATATACGAATAACTTCTTAATATAGTCGATAGCGGCTATCGAAATATGGTTGTTGATGTTCAGGCGTTTTTGTACTGCATGAACCATTTTACGATTTCTGGATCTTCGTGCGAGCCGAGTAAGAAAGGCTTGTCGGTATCCAGCGTCTTTATCCGTGCCATGTCGTCGGCCGACAGGGTGAAGTCTAATATGTCGAGATTCTGCTTCATGCGTTCCGGTTTCACAGACTTAGGAATAATTATGCACACTGATATTTATCGCGCCCGGACAGGTGTTCGGTGCGGAAGATGACGGCATGCAGTTCCAACCAGATGGCTACCTGCTTATGTTCCATCCCGACCTGCTGCGGAATACACCTCTCGGGCGGATAATGCGTGAATATTCGTTCTTTTCCTACGAGACAAACGAGGCATTGCACCTTAGTGTGGAAGAACGGCAAATCATCATGGATTGCTTCCACAAGATTCAATATGAATTGAACCATCCGATACACCGTCACAGCAAGAACCTCATCACAGACAGCATCAAGACGTTCCTTGATTACTGCACACGTTTCTATGACCGTCAGTTCATCACACGCGACAACCAAAACCGAGACATCCTCGCAAGATTTGAGCGGTTGCTTGACGAATACTTCCATGATGGGGCTGCTAAACGGATAGGCTTGCCCACTGTACAGTATTGTGCAGACAAGCTCTGCCTCTCGCCCAACTATTTCAGTGATTTATTGAAAAAAGAAACAGGTTCAACCGCCCTGCATTTCATTCATGACAAGTCTATTGAAATAGCCAAGACGGAACTTGCATCTACAGACGACACCGTTAATGAAATCGCCTATAATCTCGGTTTTCAGTACCCGCAACATTTTACCCGACTGTTCAAGAAAGAGGTAGGTTACACTCCGAATGAATATAGAGCGCAAGTGTCGTGAGAATTGGATTAGTACAGAATATTAGAACCCAACACCTCTCTTGCGCTTAACTTTCTTCCTTCTGCGAAGTATATCCACCATTTCCTGATTGGCTTCCGCATCAGCAGCGTTATAAGATGAGCCACTGCTTTTTAGCAATCCCCAAGAGCCGTTGAACAACTCGCTTTGTGCCGTGCCGGACGGTGCGCTTGGTGTAGCCGTTTCATATATTCCGGCTGTTATTCCCATACGTTCCCTGCATCTGTTGTGCTGCAAAGCCGCGTCAATCTTGGAATAACTGAAACGCCTGTCCACTTTGGAGCCGTTGAAATGGTAGCCATTCATGGAGAATACAACACCCTGCACCTCGCTGGTCTGCCCCTTATGCTTGAAATGTACTTCCACTCCCTGCCGTTTCAGGTTGGCGATAAGCACGTTCCAGTTGCCGCATCTGCCGACTTCCATTTTGATGATGTCGTAAAGCGCATATTTCGTCCTGTCTGGCTCTTTCAGGCGGTTGCGTTTGACATTGTCCTTTCCGCCAGCCATATGCAAGCCGTATTTCAAGGTCAATTCCTTGCAGATGCGGGTACTGCGCAGACGCTCGTGCCTGTCCGATATGGTATTGCCGTTGTTGTCTATGCGGTTGAAAGCAATATGCACGTGCGGATGCTCCTTGTCGAAATGCTGGGCGATGAAGAACTGCGTATTCTTGATTCCCATCCGTTCCATATATTCAAGCGCGATGCCTGCCATGATACGGTTCGTCAGCCGTAACTCATCCTCTTTGGAAAAACTCAACGCGATATGTCCGACAGGTTTTGTCACCTTATCGTTCATCCGTGACTGGGCATTGAAACTCATGGCGATAGTTTCCAGATTTTCCATAAACAAGCCTTCGCTTGCTACTATCTGCGTATCCTTCTTCTTGTCGATGATGTAATCCACCGCACCCTTGAAGTCGCTTCCTTTTACGATTTTCGCCATCATATCCCTATCTTGGTTATAAGTTCATGAATCCTTGCCACTGCCACCTTGCAGTCCCACCGTTCATCGTGGAAGCCTCCGGCGTTTGCCTTACGCGCAAGCTGGTTGAGATTGTTAGCCATGCCGCAGAGTTGGCGGATGTATCCGGCATGTTCCTCCGACAGCCGTTCTTTCACATGACCGTTACGGAAACATTCCCTCATGTACTCGCTTGGTGATACGCCCGCCTCATGCGATCGTGTCAGCAGGCGGAAGTAGTCGGCTGCCGTCATTTTCACTGCGATACGGTATTTCAGTTTCTCGGTTGCTTCCTTCTTGGGGCGACCTCCCTTGTTGCGTTCCTTGTGTTCCTTTGTCTGTTCCATATTTTATTCCTTTTAATTCGGTTACTGATTCAACTGTATAGACCGACGGGATGCCACCTCCTGCAATTTGGATGGTGGGTGGCAAGCGGTTTCGGTACACCCGAAACACAAACTTGCTACCTCCCAATCCTTAAGGAATGAGTTTCGGGCATCTCCCGTTTTTCTCATTCGGGATGTCATAATCCCAACCCTTTCTTCTTGGGTTTTACGATAGTTCTTGGCGGTGGACTAACGGCTAATTTCTGCCGGATTCCACGCAGGTAATCGTTCAGGTCTTTATGCCCTTTGTAGTTGTCGGAGAAGTCGCGGATGCGTCCGGCGAACTTCCTTTCCAATTCCCGATACGCCTTTCTTCCCGCCTCGTCATTGTCGAGCATGCAGTGGATACGTCCATACCCGTGCAGCACATCTATAGCTTTGGAAACATTGGCGGTCGAATTGAGGATGACGTAATCCTGCCTGTCAAGGTCGGGCAAGTTCGAGCAGTTCCTCTTCCGCAACGTGAGGAATGAAAGATAGTCCATCATGCCCTCGAATACAAGGCATTTCTCTCTCGCTTCTCCCTGTTGCCGAATATGGCTGATGTCTTTGGGTGCGACACAGCCTTTGAAAAAACGGTTACGCACTTCAAATCCTCCCGCCACATTCGGAAAACCGATGGCGAAATAGGGCTTGCCGTTATGGGTGAAGTGGAGCTCTTTACATTGCGCCTTTGCCAAAGCGATGTTTATGCCCCGTTCCTGCAAGTATCGGAGCAATGCCGGATGGGTGAGTTCGCCCACCTCCAAATGTTGGAAACTCGGTTCGGATGCCTGCTGGCGAAAAGAGAAAGATATGGGACGGATGTGTGGTGCCTGTTCCGCTATCTTGCCAAGCAGATAAGGCACATGGTCGGATGCGTACAGTACCCCTGCAAGTGCGATGATGTTACCACCTCTTCCCAGTCCATAATCGAACCACAGGTTGCGGTCGGTGTTCACCTTGAACGAGGCTTCCGTTTCCTGACGGAACGGGGATTTATACCACAGGCAGTTTCCCTGTTGCTTTACGGGCGAATAACCCAAACTTTGCAGATAGTCCGCAATTTTGATTTGTTTTGCTTCTTGGATGTTCATGATATAATTTCTATGGATTTGATGATGACTGTAAAAACGTTGATTTGATGAATGAGATATGTATTGTCCTATACGTTAATGCTTTATATTCTCAACATCTTCTCAACAAACCACTCACAAATAGAGAATCCAACAAACTGATGCTGTTTCCCTCTCAACTTTTCTTTTCGATTGTTGAGAATTTGTTGAGAGTGTATGCTGTTTATTATCAGTATGGTTATATCATTATTCATCAATTCAACAAAAAAAGAATAGTATTACAGGGATTCAAGTTGTTCCCTTGTGACGGTGTAGAAACGACCGACTCTTTTTATCGGCTCATATCGGCACTCCCGATTGTAATTGAATTGGTAAGTGGTATATGTAAGCCCGTTAGAGGCAGGAGTAAGTTTCCAACATTCCTGCAATACCTTTCTGACTTGGTGCTTCTCCACCTTTACCTGCGAATGTACCAGCAAAAGAAGAATGTCGTTGTGGCAGAACGAGAATGTGTCCGTGCCGACACTTTCCATAATGTCAAGGATAAGTTCGCACATCTCTATCTCCAATCGGTTGCGGTTGCTGCGGATAATCTTCTGCAAGGCTTCGGTATGCAGCAAAGAGGGCGCAAACCACATACGGCTTTCCTTTTCGGTGGAAAGTTGTCTGTATTGCAGGTAATACAGAAAGGCAGGTATCTCAGCTTTCAGCTTTTGCAGGAAGTCTGTGTCATCGGATTGCAGACGGTCTATCTTGCGCACCCAATAGCGTGTTTCACCTGCATCAATGATAACAGGCAGATACTCGTTGTTGGAGCATAGCACGAACTTGGCAAAGAACGCTATCTCGTCACGGTCTTTGCCTTTGGCTTCCACTTTATAGGATAGAGTTGTACTGAGGTTCTTCAACCGCTCGCTGTCCTCCCTGCGGTTGAGCAATACCTCGTCCACCACGATGAGCAGTTTTCCTGCCCAGTCGGAATTGAACTGGCTGCGGAAGTCCTCGTTGGTATTGAAAGTGACATTGTTTTGAAACACAGCTTTCAGGAAGTTCAGGAATGTACTCTTGCCCGTGTTGCGTTCTTCTGATACCAACAGCAGGATAGGCAGTTTCTGCACGGGTTGCAGGTAGAGCAATTGAAGATAGTCCATGCCCAATTCATACTGTTCACCGAAGATATGGCGCACCAATGACCGGATACAGGGAAACTCGCCTTGTTGCGGACGGTGTCCTATCGGCTCGTAGAGGTTCAGGAACTTGTCCACCACGGGACGGTAGTCCACATGGTCGGGGACGGTGCAGAAGCCGTCGTACTTCGGCACGGTGGCGAGATAGTCCTTGCCGTAGTCCTGCCGCAGTGTTTCGTTGTTCCACACGATGCGCTTCTTCACATAGCCTCCGTTCAGACGGGGCTGGTTCACTAACTTGTAGAGGGTAGTACCCACACGGATAAACTCCTCATTTTCAAAGTTGCCTTGTTTCATTAGCACTTCATTTTTTTGTTTAATCAGTGCAAAACTCGGCAATTAGCGCAGAACGGATTAACAACTCACGCATACCTCACGTAAGATTTTCTTGGATTTGGCTTTATGACATACAACAAAAGCCCGAAGAAATGCCATTCTAATGGATTTTTCTTCGGGTTTGTCGTAATCGTACGTATGAATGGCAATACACCTATTCACATACTCGTATAAATACATTGTTGGCAATGGGAATACGCATAGGTCTCACTACTTCATGTCGTCATATCATTAGAACTTATGCCTGATAATTAGACATATCCCAACCATTTATACCCAGCGAAAAGAAGATATTTGTTTTCTCTTTTCGCAAGTACAGCCTTTTAAATATGGCATTGCGCACCTGTTCCGCACCGAAGCTGTCAATGCGGAAAGCAAGTGCGACTATCATCGGAAAGCTGAACACATCGGCATGATACCCGTTCTCCTGCCGAACATACTTCTGTACCTCGTATTCTTTTAATGCTCCACTGTTATAGATGTTTCTGATGGCAGAACGAAGTGTCGGAGCAATTACTCCGAACAGTTCCACCAATTCCGGCTCGCTCATCCAAATGTTTGAGACATTCTCCGGCATGATGATATTGCCGGATTCATTCACTGTTATGCTGTTTCTTCTCATACTCATGACATCGTTATTCCGTTAAACGTCTTACTCAGTTTGTCGCCGAACATGGTCAGGTCGTTGTCGAGCTTCTGCGTGGTTATCTTTGCGTAGAGTTGGGTCGTGACTATATTCGTATGTCCCAACACACGGCTTACGCTTTCAATGGGCATCCCCTTGCTCAAAGCTAATGTTGCGAAGCCATGACGACTGCAATGAAATGATATTGACTTGGTTATGCCACATTCCCTTATCATCCGTTTCAACGGTTTGCAGATAGACCAATAGTTCAAGCCGGGGAATATACGATTGTCTTTCTGCATCGGTCGGTAGCGTTCGACTATCTGCAAGGGTATATCCAGCAGCTTCACTTGGAAGGCGACTTTTGTCTTGTGGCGTTTGGACAATATCCACTTCTCGCCGTTCACCTCCACGATGTTGTCATTCGTCAGTTCCTGAATGTCCACGAATGACAAGGCGGTGAAACTGGCAAAGATGAAAATGTCACGGATGTATGCGAGCTTGCTGTCTGCAAACTCATGTGTCATGACCGCTTTCAGTTCATCCTCCGTCAGATATTCCCGTTCTTTCACATTGGGGCTGATATGAAACTGGATGAAAGGATTGCGCGGTATCAACCCGTTATAATGCGCTTTCATGACCACGCCTTTCAGCCACATACAGTTTGCCCATATCGAACCGTTCCGCAATCCGGCTTCAGTCGAGAGGTATGCGGCGAACTCCTTGATGAAATCGGGAGTAAGTTCCAACATGGACATATCGCTGCGTCTGTAAAACGACTTGATAAAGGCGGCTACATGGTTTCTTGCCCGTACACGTGCCCGATAGGTAGCCATTACCCTGTCTTTGCCTACCCGTTTCTTGAACACTTCGTTCTCACGGTCGAATGCTTTTAGCAGCGTCTCATACTCGCTGCCGATTCCCTGATAGGCGTTGCGCACCATCTCAGCCGTAACAAATGCCTCGCGGTCTGAAATGCGCTGGTAATGTTTGATGATTTGCGCCTTGATGTTGTCAAGGGCAAGGTTGATGTCTCGTGCCTCGCGGCTCTTGCCTTTCGCCTTGTTTCCTTTCACGTCCCAAAGCGTTTTCGGGATGTTCTGCTTACAACTGAACTGCGCCACAGTCCCGTTGATTGTCACTCGTCCCATGATGGGGACAATACCGTTTTTCTCCTTGCTGCCGTTCACGTAGAACAGAACCTTGAATGTGCTTCTTGCCATACTCGTTTTTTGTTTGCAAAGTTATTACTCAACGAGTTAGACCTTGATATGCCAACCTGTGCCACAAGCTGCCAAATACAACACGGTGTGTTAAAAATCACCATTCGGCGGGTAATGATTTGGAGACCGTTCTTCTTCATAAATCCGCTTTCCTTTACGTTACCTCGATTTTTCGCCTGTCCTCATTTGTCTTCGCAAACGCCTTATTGACAGGCATTACGAAGACATTTGTCCCTTTTTATTCGTCTTTTCCAGAGATTTATTGTAATTTTGTCTCCGGTATTAGTTTAAATTTAAAGATTGTAACTATGAGATTACCTGAGGACCCGGTGATGCTGTACAGCTTCATCAACATGAAACTGCGTGATTTCTATCCTTCGCTGGACGCGCTCTGCGAGGATATGAACGTAGAGAAAGAGGACATTGTACGAAAATTGAAGCTCGTGGGATTTGAGTATAATCCTGCAAAGAACAGATTTTGGTAAATAATGTTTCTGTATAAAACAACTCCCGTTGCTTGTTGTTGTAAAGCGCAAGTTAACGGGAGTTGTTTTGTTATGGAACTATGGGATAAGGCAGAACGTCTTTGGACGAGGGTCAAGAACTGGAAAACAGTACGCGGCTGGCACATCTGGAAGTTGAAGCTGGTGGATGCCCGGTTGTATTTCGTCAGCATGTTCGTCGGTTTGCTGACGGGACTGGTCGCTGTGCCCTATCACTATCTTCTCTATTATCTGTTCCACCTCCGCAGTGTTTTTTTCGCTTCGCATCCGGCCTGGTACTGGCACATTCCACTCTTTCTGTTTTCTTGGGGCATTCTCGTCTTCGTCATGTGGCTCGTGGGGAAAATGCCGCTTATCGGCGGGGGAGGTATTCCGCAGACACGCGGCGTGATTAACGGGCGCATCACTTACCGGCATCCTTTCATCGAGATGGTATCCAAGTTCGTAGGGGGCATTTTGTCCTTCTCGGCGGGGCTGTCTTTGGGGCGCGAAGGGCCTTCCGTGCAGATAGGCTCCTATGTGGGTAGCCTGGTATCCCGCTGGACCCATATCCTGAAAGGCGAACAGAAACAGTTGCTGGCAGCCGGAGCGGGAGCGGGGCTCGCTGCGGCTTTTGCAGCGCCACTGGCTTCCTCGCTCATTGTAATAGAATCCATTGAACGCTTCGATGCCCCTAAGACGGCCATCACTACCTTGCTGGCGGGTGTTGTGGCAGGAGCCGTGGCAAGCATGGTCTTTCCCGTGAATCCTTACCATCTGATAGAGGTAACGGAACCGGTTTTCGCCTTCTTTGTCCAGGTGAAGTATTTCTTGATATTGGCGGTGATTGTCTCCGTATGCGGGAAGTTCTACTCCTCCACCATGAATGCTTTCAGGCATGTGTATGCCAAAGTCAATTCTCCGGCGTATGTCAAGATGTTATATCTGGTGCTGGTGGCCTACATCATTTCGCTGATGCAGGTCAATCTGACCGGAGGCGGGGAGCAGTTTCTGCTGGCCCAGGCACAGAATGGCAGTACGCAGATTATGTGGGTGACGGCCGTCATGTTGTTGCATTTTGTCTTTTCAGTTTTCTCTGTCTCTTCCGGATTGCCGGGCGGCAGTTTCATTCCGACGCTGGTTACGGGAGGGTTGTTGGGACAGATTGTCGGTCTGGTAGGAGTGAGGTACGGTGTCATCGGGCAAGAGAATGTCAGTTATATCATGCTTGTTTCCATGTCGGCTTTTCTGGTGGCCGTGGTCCGTACACCGCTCACGGCCATTGTGCTGATTACGGAGATTACGGGGCATTTTGAGGTCTTTTACCCTTCGGTGGTTGTTGGTGGGTTGACCTACTATTTTACGGAACTTCTGCAAATGAAGCCTTCCAACGTCTCCCTCTATGAAGATATGATTCATGCTCCCGATTTTAAAGAAGAGAAACGCTATACGCTTTCAGTGGAGATTATGACGGATTCTTATCTGGACGGGAAACTGGTGGACGAACTGTCCCTGCCGGAGCGTTGCGTCATTATCAATGTACATCGGGATGGAAAAAATCTGGTCCCCGCAGGAACTCGTTTGATTCCGGGGGACCAGGTACAGATTGAGATGGACTCGCAGGACATAGAGAAACTCTATGAACCGCTTGTCAGTATGGCGAATATCTATTAAGCCAGATTGCCTATCTCGTCCAGATTCTTCTGGATGTCGGCATCCGTCAGCTCGTAATTCACTAAATCGCCGGACAAATACTTGTCGTAGGATGCCATGTCGATAAGTCCGTGACCGGAAAGGTTGAACAGAATCACCTTCTCTTCACCCGTTTCCTTGCATTTGTTTGCTTCGCGGATGGTGGCGGCAATGGCATGGCAGGACTCGGGGGCGGGGATGATGCCCTCTGCTTGCGCAAACAGACAACCGGCGTCGAATGATTCGAGCTGCTTGATGTCCACCGCTTCCATATAACCGTCTTTCAGCAGTTGTGATACGATGACACCTGCACCGTGATAGCGTAGGCCGCCGGCATGGATATTGGCAGGGGCAAAGTTGTGTCCCAGTGTAAACATGGGCAGCAACGGAGTGTATCCGGCCTCGTCGCCGAAGTCGTATTGGAATTTGCCGCGTGTCAGCTTCGGACATGAAGCAGGTTCGGCGGCGACAAAGCGTGTTTTCTTTCCTTCGAGGATGTTGTGGCGCATGAAGGGGAAGGCGATACCGCCAAAGTTGGAACCTCCTCCGAAGCAGGCGATGACGGTGTCGGGATATTCACCCGCCATTTCCATCTGCTTTTCGGCTTCCAGTCCGATGACGGTCTGGTGCAGGGCCACGTGGCTCAATACGGAGCCGAGGGTATATTTGCAGTTGGGAGTGGTCTGTGCCAGCTCTATGGCTTCGGAAATGGCTGTTCCCAGTGAGCCCTGATAGTTGGGATGGGCGGTCAGTATATCTTTTCCGGCGCGGGTAGACATGGAGGGAGACGGGGTAACCTGCGCACCGAATGTCTGCATGATGCTGCGGCGGTAGGGCTTTTGCTCGTAACTGATTTTTACCTGATAGACAGCGGCTTCCAGTCCGAAGAGGCGGGCGGCATATGCCAGGGAAGCTCCCCATTGTCCGGCACCGGTTTCGGTGGTCACGTTAGTCACTCCCTCCTGCTTGCAATAGTATGCCTGTGGGATGGCGGAGTTCAGCTTGTGCGAGCCCATCGGGCTGACGCTCTCGTTCTTGAAGTAGATATGTGCCGGTGTGCCGAGCGCTTTCTCCAATCCATAAGCGCGCACCAGCGGAGTGCTGCGGTAGTATTTGTACATTTCGCGGACCTCTTCGGGGATTTCAATCCACGTGTCGGTCTGATTCAGTTCCTGGCGGCAGAGTTCCTCGGCAAAGATAGGATACAAGTCTTCTGCTTTCAGCGGTTGCTTGGTGCCGGGGTGAAGCGGTGGCATGGGCTTGTTCACCATATCGGCTTGTATGTTATACCAGTACTGTGGGATTTCCTCTTCCGGGAGAATGAATCTTTTCTTTTTGTTGCTCATAGTGGTTAAAATTATTAATAATTCAATGCCCAAATGTAGCTATTATTTTTGAACCAATTTCTTTTTCCTTTTGTTTTTTGTATATCAAGGTATATTTGTCTAAGTTTGCCGCGTTTCATTAATCGATGCATTTATGAAGATTTATCATAAATTCCTTTTGTATCAAAATAAATGGATTCACCCTTACGTACGGATGACAGTGGGAGTAATGACTTCCATCACTTATTTGGCCTCCATCCTGCTGATTGTCGGCGTGGTCTATGAGCATGGCTTTACGATTTCAGAGGTCGAGGCGCATCAGCTCCAACGCTTGTACCATGGGGTGTGGATTGTTTTTCTGGTAGATGTCACCCTTCGCATTTTGCTGGAATACAAGGATACCCGGCGCACCTTCAGTAAGCTCACCTGGATACTGACCATTCTGCTCTATCTGACTCTTATCCCGGTCATTTTCCATCGTCCGGAGGAGGAGGGCGCCATCTTGCAGTTCTGGGAATTTCTGCATGGCAAGGCCTATCATCTTGTCCTGCTGCTGGTGTTTTCCTTTTTCAGCCTTTCCAACGGGCTGGTACGGTTGCTGGGGCGGCGTACGAACCCTTCGCTTATTTTGGCTGCAAGTTTCCTGATAATCATAATGATAGGCACGGGGCTGTTGATGTTGCCGCGCTGCACGGTGAACGGCATATCGTGGGTCGACTCGCTGTTCATATCCACCAGTGCGGTGTGTGTCACGGGGCTGACGTCTGTCGATGTGGCATCCACTTTTACCCCGACCGGTTTTGTGGTAATCATTCTGCTGATTCAGATAGGCGGTCTGGGAGTGATGACACTGACGAGCTTCTTTGCCATGTTCTTCATGGGTAATACCTCGTTGTACAATCAGTTGGTGGTGCGCGACATGGTGAGTTCCAATTCCTTGAATTCCTTGCTCTCCACCCTGGTCTATATTCTGGCCTTTACGCTGGTGATTGAAGGAATAGGGATGCTTGCTATCTGGGGAGACATCCACGGGACGATGGGGATGGACCTTCAAGAAGAGCTGGCTTTTTCCGCTTTTCATGCCATTTCCGCTTTCTGCAATGCGGGATTCTCCACGTTGCCCGGAAATCTGGGCAATCCGTTGGTGATGACGGGGCACAACCCGTTCTTCATCTATATATCTCTGCTGATTATTCTGGGGGGTATCGGTTTCCCCATACTGGTGAATTTCAAGGATATTATTCTTTACCATCTGCGTCGTCTGTGGCACTTTCTGCGTACGTGGCATTGGGACGGCAAGCGTTTTTACCATCTGTACAACCTAAATACAAAGATTGTACTGATAGTCACCTTCCTGCTGCTGGTGCTGGGCACGGTGGGCATTGCTGTCTTTGAGTGGAATGCCTCCTTCGCCGGCATGTCGGTGGCAGACAAGTGGACGCAGGCGTTTTTCAATGCCACGTGTCCCCGTACGGCAGGCTTTACCAGTGTGGACTTGGCAGGCTTGGGGGTACAGACATTGCTTATATATCTGTTCCTGATGTGGGTGGGAGGCGGTTCACAGTCTACGGCAGGCGGTATCAAGGTAAATGCCTTTGCGGTAGTGGTGCTGAATCTGGTGGCTGTGTTGCGCGGCACGGAACGGGTAGAGGTGTTTGGCCGTGAGCTGTCACACGATTCCATCCGTCGTTCCAATGCCACGGTGGTGATGTCGTTCGGCGTCTTGTTGCTGTTTGTTTTCATCATCAGTATGCTGGAGCCGGGTACGTCGCTTTTGGCCATTACCTTCGAGTGTGTGTCGGCATTGAGCACGGTGGGGTCCAGTTTGAACCTTACCCCGCGGTTGGGAGACGACAGCAAGCTGCTGGTGGCACTGCTGATGTTTGTGGGGCGTGTGGGACTGATTACGCTGATGCTTGGCATCATCAAGCAGAAGAAGCATACGAAGTATCAGTATCCGAGTGGTCAGATTATTATCAATTAAATGAGATGAAGTATATTATTATCGGTTTAGGGAATTATGGTCACGTGCTGGCAGAAGAGCTTTCTGCACTGGGGCACGAAGTGATAGGTGCGGACGTGAGCGCTGGCCGGGTGGATAGTCTGAAGGAAAAGATTGCCACAGCCTTTGTCATCGACGCTACGGACGAGCAGGCCTTGTCCGTATTGCCGCTGAACAGTGTGGATGTGGTGATTGTTGCCATCGGCGAGAATTTCGGTGCATCCATCCGTGTAGTGGCTTTGCTGAAGCAGAAGAAGGTGCAGCATATCTATGCCCGTGCCATTGACACTGTCCACCGTTCCGTGCTCGAGGCTTTTGAGCTGGAACGCATTCTTACTCCCGAGGAGGATGCCGCACGCGGACTGGTACAGTTGCTGGAATTCGGTGCCGATATGGAGACATTCCGCGTGGCACCGGATTATTATGTAGTCAAGTTCACCGTTCCGGACAAGTTCATTGGCTATTATGCCAATGAATTGAATCTCGATAAGGAGTTTGGCCTGAAGATGCTCGCCTTGAAACGTGCCGAGACTTTGAAGAATTGCCTGGGCGTCTCGTATGTGCAACACAATGTACTGAACGAACTGCCGGAAAATGACCAGATACAAGCCGGCGACCAGTTAGTGTGCTACGGACGGTATAAGGATTTCCAGAAGTTCTGGAAAGCACTATGACAATTGGTAATTGAAAATGGAAAGTTGAAAATTTTCCATTTTCAACTAATCAAAGTCCTTCTCCCGACACCGATAATGGAAATAATCAGTCAGGAAGTGTGCATTCTTGCGTATGAACTCTTGTCCGTATTCTTTTCCTTGCAAACTGTTCAGATAAGCATCCGGAAGCATGCCTTCGTCTTGCAGGATGCAACTCAGTTGGTAAGGGATAACGTCGGGGTTGACGATGAACATAATGGCGTTTTTCTCTGCTTCCTCTTTATTATAATAGGGGTTGTCCGGAGATTTGATGCATTCGCACAGCTTGAATTGGATATGTAGGCCGGTGTGCGGGTTGGCCATCAGCATGGCTCCGGTTTCTGTATGTATGCGTGGTATGTCCAGGTCTTCTTTCAAGCCGTATCCCATCTTGTTCAGCAGAAAATCAGAAATCTCCTCTTGCGATTGGCAGAATACAAAAGATTTCCCGCCGGATGCTTTTATGAAATCATGGAATGTAGCCTTTTCATTCGTCTTTTCTTTCTGTTTCGTCAAGTCGTCCACATATTCTGCCATTTTCTGGTCGTACTTGTTTTCGAGAAGCATGCCGCACTGCCACCATGTGTTGCCAAAATAAATCAGTTCGCAGATAAGGGTGCTTTTCCCTACCTCTCGGCTACGGATGGCCGAAAGGTTCAAGGACTTCTTGGTTATCTTGAATTCGCCTTCGTCCTCACTGCACAAATCTTTGACGTACAGAAATTCATCGTCTTCTTTCTCCAGCAGATAGCAACTGTTTTCCCGTGCCTTCACCTTGCCCCAAAGCTGATGTTCGGGATGGGCTTTTCCGACGAGAGCCAGCCATTCCGGTGAGGTCAGCGACAGCAGGTTGCGGCGCCCTTTGAACGTCAGTGAGGTGCGTGTGGCATATATGAGGGTCTCTGCCATTTCGGGAGTAATCTTTTCATCATCCAGCAACCGTTCAGCTTCGTCCCGGTATTGGGCGACATTTTCGATGTTGAAGTAGCATTGGTAGTGAAACCAATCCAGTATCTCCCGGTAGCGGAAGAAGTCTTCTTCTCCCATGGCAGAGTGGTATAGAAATGCCTGCATCCTTTCATTTTCGGGAGCGGTTTCGTATTCCTCTGCAAGCAGTCCGTATATCTTTTGTGCAGTCTGCTCTATTCCGGGATTCTCGGGGTTGATGGCGCTTATTCCCCGGCACAGATATTGTATATGGTGCCAAAGCAGAAAGCGTATGTCCTCCAGATTGATTTCATCCGGAAAATAATCGCCTTTGATGGGGTAGAAGGGCAGATAGGTTCCGTATCGCTTCCGGCACTCGGCAGTGAATGCCTGCCAGATGCCGGTCTGGGAGATGACGTCCTCAAACCATGCGGCGAGGCAGAGGCTTGTATAGCGTATGTTTTCCTCTTCTTCGAAGGCGTCGGCTATCGTTGAAGAGTAAAGTCTTTTGTGGATTTCGTTTGCAATGCCGACGTAGTACTGGTCAACGCTGTTTGTCTGCTTGTAAGGATGCAGTTCCAACCATTCTTTGGGATATATTTTCTTCATGACTCTAAAGTGAGTTTGGTGTGTATTTTTTATATGTTTCATTTCCGGCGTAAAGATATGTTTTTTATGGGAATTTTCTTGCTTTCCCTCCTTTCGATTAGTATATTTGTATGCTACTATTAAATCGTTCCATCGTGTGGGAAAAATCGTTCCACCATGGTGGAACGATTTTTCTTCCGTGGTAGAATGATATTTTCTCCATGGTGGAACGATTAAAGAATAGCATTTCTTCTCCTTAATGCCAGGGAAGAAGAAAAAACGGAATTGCAGAACCATTTAAAAACAGAATATATATGAGTGCGTATTACGACCTTTTCGAGAAACCCGACGTCCGCCAGACCGGCGAGCAACAATCCCTTTATGCCCGCTTTGTCCCCAAGGGCACCATCGACCGCAAGGAATTTATCGAGCGTGTACATCTTTTCACCGGCCTCAGCCGCAGCCTGCTGGAAGGAGCGATGGCAGGCTTTATGGATGAGTTGCGCGACTGCCTTGCCAATGGCTGGACGGTGGAGCTGGGCGAACTGGGTTACTTCACCCCCTCTTTGAGTTGTACCCGCCAGGCGACGGACAAGAAAGAGCTTCGTGCTGCCTCCATCGCTTTGCGCGGGTTGAATTTCCGTCTGGGCAGGGAGTTCTATAAGGATTTGAAAGGTAAGATGCAGTTGGAGCGTTGTCCGCAATCGGCATCGGCGCCTGCTTCGTCTGCCGATGAGGCGTTGGGCGTGGAGCAGCGCTGGCAGTTGCTGGATGAGTATTTGCAGCAGTATCCCTGCATCAATCGCTCCCAGTATGCACGGCTGGCAGGACGTAGTTATAAGCAGGCGGTTGTCGATTTGAATAGGTTTATAGAAGAAGGGGTGCTGATGAGGCATGGGATGGGGCCGAGTGTGGTGTATGCCAGAAAGAGGTAAAATTCAAGATGTGTATTTGCATCCGAATCGAAATGCAAAGGACATATCCCGTGAGCTCAATATGGATAAAGGGCTGTTATCCCGCATATTGAAAAAGCTGGAGGTAAATCATTCTCGACACCCCCAAGAATACGGACAGAGCACATCTGTTTTATGAGAAAGCCGGATTCAAGAAAATAGAGAAAGAAGAACTCCCCATCGAATACGATTATCCGTATGATGACAGTGACTTCTTCTGCCTGACCTTGAACGGATACCAATAAATTTACGGTTATTAGAAATTTAATCGGATAAATTAAGATTTATGGAGATACATAAAGTCCATTCTGTTTTTTTCAGTGCTACATTTACTACCAAAGCCATCGTGCAGGGTATCGTCAAGCAGCTGCACGCCGATAATATCCAACATGACATTACGAGTAATGTTTTAATCCCCCGGTTTGAGATTGGGACGCGATGAATTGTTGGTCGTAGGCGTGCCGTCCTATTCAGGAAGAGTGCCCGACACGTGCCATTGCGTCGGAGAACCCCATAAAGACAGATGAAGGTCAATGTATTTCATGTGGAAGGTGCATTGCCCTATGTCCTGTCGGCTCACGAAACTACCACTATCCATTTTTGGGAAAAAAGAGTTTGGAGTTTGCAAGCGCAAATTCAGAGAGAAAAGAACTTGAACTTTTTTACGCTGTCAATTAAAGATGCCGTAAAGGATAAAAACAATGTATGATTAAGGAATAAAATTTCTTAGTCATTGTCTATCAGTTCCTTTCTTTTTCTCCAATATCCTTTTTTATCCTACGAAAACCTCCTTAAACCTCCGTTAAAGCACCACCCCGTTTTCTGCCCGTTGTATCTTTGCATCGTGGTCACAAAGAAACTGGTTTTGCAGACTGACGAGCGAACAAGACCGACTTTTATTAATCAACTTAAAATTAAAAAACTATGGCTTTGAATTATGAAGTAAAAAAGAGAGTATTCGGTTTTGACGAGACAAAAACGGAAAAGTACGTGGCGCAGATGAAAACTTTGGGTGTGGTAGGTTTTAAGGATTTATGCGACGAGGTTTCCAAGATAGGCATGGCGCCTCGCGGTGTGGTGAAGTTGGTGCTGGACGGATTGATCGACACCTTGAATATGGATATCAACAAGGGATTTTCAGTACAGCTGGGTGAGTTCGGCTGTTTCCGTCCCGGCATCAATGCCAAGAGCCAGGACAAGCTGGAAGATGTGAAGGCAAGCACGATTTATCGCCGCAAGATTATCTTCACCCCGGGCTTCTACTTTAGGGACATGCTGACCCGCGCCAGCGTAGAGAAGATGGATTGGTCGGGCAACGGCACCGTTTCTGGCGGGGGTAGCTCCAAACCAAATCCGGATGGCGGCGGTTCCGATGGCGATCAGGGAGAAAATCCGTTAGGATAAACATTCTGTAAATAAGGAGAATATGAACTTTCTCAGAAAAAGGTTCATATTCTCCTTGAAATACTTGACTTCGCCTTTTGAATATCGTATCTTTACATCAATCATTTAAAAATCAGACAAACTGCTATGGAAACAGAAAATGGCTTTCGTATCACGACTTATAAAAAGAAAGATTTGGCATGCCTCTATTGCCCCAATGCTACTGCACGTTGCGCCATCCGCACCCTGACGCGGTGGATAAAACGGAATCACGAACTGTATGAAGCCTTGGCGCATACCGGGTACAATGTAAGGACACGGACATTCATGCCGAAGCAGGTGAGTCTTATCGTACAGTATCTGGACGAACCTTAATATTCTTTTCAACCTCATTTATTATGTTAAAGCGGGAAGTTGCGGTTAAACTTCCCGCTTTTGTTTTTGTCATAGATACGTTGCAACACAATAGGTATAACTAACATAAGGTATTAATTAAAAAAAGAGAAAAATGATGAAAAGAATAGTTCTGATATGGATGGCCGCCTTCCTGATGGGTGGCATGGCAATGGCACAACATGCCCGCCACAGTGATAAAATGCCCGAACCGAAAGTCCGTGCCGAGCGCATGACGGAACGGATGGTGAAAGAGTACTCCTTGAACGATACGCAGAAACAACAACTGCTGGAGGCAAATCTGGCATTGGTTGAGAAAATGGGAGATATGCCGATGCATCGTGCCAAAGCACACAAGCATCATAAGAGAGATGGCAAGCGCCATCAATTGACGGATGAGCAACGCGCGCAGAAAAAAGCGGAGATGGAAAAGAAGCGTGAAGAGATGAAGACTGCCCGTATTGCTTATGATTCACAACTCCAGAAGATTATGACGGAAGAACAATATGCTGCATACAGCAAGAAAGTGCAGGATAGAAAAGCAAAAATGGAATCTAAAAGAAAATAAATTTTCTATTGCATTCAATTTGTACTATTTTTGTCCGGTCAACTACTAAAAAACAGAACGATGAAGAATATAGTCTATATTTTAGTGTGTGCATCGGTCATTTTCTTCACTGCTTGTTCGTCGCAAGACAAGAATAAGAAAGACGGTACGCAGGTATTGATGCAGGATAGTACAGAAATTGCCGGCCCACAGCGCATGCAGGTGTCTGATGTAAAAACATCCTTTACGTATAAGGGAAAAGAGTATCAGTCTTCTGTAGTGCGCCGGCCGGATGAATCTCTGCCGATAGTGAAAAACGAGCAGGGGGAGAAATTTGTGGATAACCGTATCACCTTGCGCATCACGTGCGGCGGGAAGCAGGTGGTGGATAAAGTGTTCACCAAAGATAATTTTGCTTCGTTGGTGGATGCCAAGTTCATGAAGTACTCCATTCTTGAGGGGCTGGTCTATGACAAGACCACTCCGCAAGGAATCATATACGCGGCGAGCGTCTGCTATCCGCAATCCGACCTTTATGTTCCCATCAGACTGACCATTACGGCTGACGGGAAAATCTCCATGGCAAAAGAAGAACTGATGGAGGACTATCAGACAGACAGCATTGATTAGTGGATAGTTTTCCAGATTGTTTCCAGTTTTATAGACCATCTTTGCCGGTATGAAAATCCTGATTGTAGAAGATGAGCAAGATTTGCGGGAAACCATCCGCACTTCGCTCTTGAAAGAAAAGTTTGTTGTAGAGACCGCTGCCGACTATTTTTCGGCATTGGATAAAATCAATGACTACGATTACGACTGCATTTTGCTGGATATCATGTTGCCTGGCGGGAGCGGTCTGGACTTGCTGCGTGAGCTGAAACGGCTGCACCGCAGTGACAGTGTGCTTATTATCTCGGCCAAAGACTCGCTGGACGACAAGGTGGACGGGCTGGAACTGGGAGCCGACGATTACCTTACAAAGCCTTTCCATCTGGCAGAACTCAATGCACGTGTCAAGTCATTGATACGTCGGCGGCAGGCGAAGGGAGATGTGACCGTCACCCTTGGAAATCTTTTGCTCTACCCCGACAAACGGCAGGTAGAGATAAACGGAAAACCCTTGCAGCTGAACCGCAAGGAGTTCGACCTGCTCTATTATTTTGTAGTCAACCCCGGCCGGGTCATCAATAAAATGAGCCTTGCCGAGTCGGTGTGGGGAGACAATATAGACCAGGCGGATTCGTTGGATTTTATCTACTCGCAAGTGAAGAATCTGCGTAAGAAATTGAAACAAGCTGAGGCTACCATAGAATTAAAGGCTGTCTATGGATTCGGCTACAAACTCTCCGAACTATGAAGCTGCTGAGCTACACCTACCGCAAACTTGCATTGCTGCTGTTTCTGTTGATGGCAGTGTGGGGTGTGCTGTTCTATTACGCAATCATTGACGAGGTGGTGGATGAGACGGACGATACGTTGGAGAATTACGGTGAGATATTGATGGAGAGTGCGCTTCACGACCCCTCGATACTCGAAACGGAAGGCTCGTTGATGTCTTTCTATAAGTTCACTCCTATATCCGAAGAGGAAGGGCGGCATTACAGACAAGTGTTCTATGATGCTACGGTTTATATCGAACTGGAGGATGAAGACGAACCGGTACGTGTCATGTGTACCGCTTTCCGTATGCCCGACGGGCAATATTATGAGTTGAAACTGATGATTTCCATTTTGGAGCGGGATGACATGGTGGAGGCTATGCTTTGGTATCTGGGAGCGCTGTTCCTGTTGTTTCTCATCTGTACTTCCATCGGCATCCAGTTGGTGCTGAAGGGAGTGTTCCGTCCGTTACATAGGTTGCTTGACTGGCTGCACTGCATTCAGCCCGGCAAGGAGGTGCCTCCATTGGACAACCCGACGAAGATACGGGAGTTCCGCCAGCTGAGCGATGCTGCATTGGATATGGGTAACCGCAGCTACAAGGCATACGAGGAGCAGAAGCAGTTCATCGAGAATGCCTCGCATGAGTTGCAGACACCGCTTGCCATCGTGAGGGGAAAAGTGGAACTGCTGGCTGAGAGTGAAGGGATGACGGAACAGCAAATGGAGCAGCTGGACGAGATATATGCCACGCTGGGGCGTGCCGTAAGACTGAACAAGTCCCTGCTGTTGCTTTCCCGTATAGAGAACGGGCAGTATACCGAGATGGAGGATGTCTCGGTGGATGAGATATTGGATGAACTCTTGCCCGACTTGATGGATATCTATGAACATAAGCAGGTGAGACTGATACGAAAACGGGAGGAGCAGCCTTTTATTATCCGTTGCAACCATTCGCTGGCGCAAATACTGGTTTCCAATCTGGTGAAGAATTCGTTGCTGCACAATAGGGAAGAGGGAGAGTTGCAGGTACTTACCACTCCAACTTCGCTGGTCATAAAGAATACGGGTGATGTTCCTTTGGATGGAGAGAAGTTGTTCCGGCGTTTCTATCATGGCATGGATGGCAAGAAGGACTCCACCGGACTGGGGCTTGCCATAGCGCGTTCCATTGCGTTGTCGTCTTCATTGAAGCTCACGTATGAATGGCAGGACGGTATGCATACCTTCCGTCTGGTTAAAGAAAGTAAAATTTACTGTTAACTGCGGTTATTCCCAAATCTTTCCTAATTCTCTACCGTTATTTGCAGTGTGAATAATATGAAATTTATTAGTAACATTAAAAAATAACGATTATGAAGAAAGTATTGTCTATTCTTGTGTTGGCTCTTGTAGCTGTTCAGTTTGCCTTTGCCGGTGATGTCATCACTCAGGATACCAAGCAGCTTCCGCTGACGGCACGCAATTTTATCAACCAGTATTTCTCGAAACCGCACATTTCACACATCAAGATTGAAAGTGAAATATTGCAGACTAAAAAATATGAAGTGCTGTTGACAGACCGTACGGAAATAGACTTCGACAAGAAAGGAAATTGGTTGGAAGTGGATTGCAAGAAGTCCGCTGTTCCCGAAGCATTGATTCCGGTTCCGGTAAAGGAGTATGTGAAGGCTAACTTCCCGAGAGAGATTATTACTAAAATCGAACGCGGACGTACCGGTGTGGAAATTGAATTGGGTAATGACTACTCTTTGAAGTTCAACAAAAAGGGAAAGTTCGTCAGCATGGACGATTGATTCTCCAGTAACTATTAACCTAAACTTTATAGAGAAATGATGAGAATGAAGATTCAAATGTTGGCGATGATGTTCATCGCCGCCTTGGCACTTGGTGCATGCAGTGATGATGACGACAAGGATGATGTCAAAGTGCCCGAAGCAATGTCACAAGCATTGAAGTCCAAATACCCTTCCGCAATCCATGTGGAATGGGAACAGAAAGGGGGCTATTTCGTTGCAGATTGTAAAGTGGATGGGCAGGAAAAGGATGTATGGTTCAATAATCAGGCGGAATGGCAACTGACGGAAACCGAATTGCTTTGGAATAATCTTCCGGGAACAGTACAGACCTCTTTCAGCGCCAGTGAGTATGCCGGTTGGAAGATAGAGGAGATTGTTCTTTTGGAGTATCCGGTAGTGCCTATGCAGTTTGTCATTGAAGTTGAAAAGGGAAATGCAGAGTATCAATTGTTCTATTCGGAAGAAGGCGGCTTGCTACAGACAAAAGATGTGAGCGGTAATAGGGATGATACGCATTGGCCGGTAAAACTTGATTAGAGAAGAGTTAAGGATAAGGGATTAAGGACATTAGTGTTGTGCAATCATATTGAAAACTTAATCCCTTAATCCTTAATCCCTTATCCTTAACTACATCGGCTTATAATCCTTCGCCAGTCCTCCTTCGCTGGTTTCTTTGTAGAGGGAGGGCAGGTCGTTTCCGGTTTCTTTCATGACTTCCACCACTTTGTCGAATGACACGCGGTGCATGCCGTCGGTGAAGGAGGAGTAAAGGTTGGCATCCAAGGCGCGTGCGGCGGCGTAGGCATTACGTTCGATGCACGGGATTTGTACCAGTCCGCAAACTGGGTCGCAGGTCATACCCAAATGATGCTCCAATCCCATTTCGGCGGCATATTCTATTTGTGCCGGACTGCCTCCAAACAATTGGTTGGCTGCGGCTGATGCCATGGAACATGCTACACCTACCTCTGCCTGGCATCCGGCTTCCGCTCCCGAAATGGAAGCGTTGGTCTTCACGATGTTTCCTATCAGTCCAGCTGTGGCAAGGGCACGAAGTATGCGTGTGTCGCTGAACTCCCGGCTTTTTTGCAGATGATAGAGCACTGCCGGTACAATGCCACACGAACCGCAGGTAGGTGCAGTGACAATGACCCCACCTGACGCATTTTCTTCACTTACTGCCAAGGCATAGGCAAATACCAGTCCGCGCGACTGGAGGGAAGCCTTGTAGCCACTGGCACGTATATAATAGGTAGAAGCCTTTCGGCGCAGATTCAGAGGGCCGGGCAAGACTCCTTCACTATCCAATCCCCGTTTTACGGCAGCCTGCATGGTTTTCCATACCTCCTGCAGGTAATCCCAAATGTCGCTTTCCTCGCATTCCTTGACGTACTCCCAGTAACTTTTTCCGGTACGTTCACACCATTGTAGTATTTCGGTCATACTGTTCATTTCGTATACATCCGGGGTGTTTACGGATGATGCTCCGTCATTCTCTTCTGCCAGGGCACCGCCGCCGACACTGAATACAGTCCATTGGTCGGTCTCCTTGCCTTCGCTGTCCAAAGAAACGAATTTCATGCCGTTGGGATGGAAGGGCAG
Source organism: Bacteroides sp. AM32-11AC (assembly GCF_003603515.1). Taxonomy (NCBI): domain Bacteria; kingdom Pseudomonadati; phylum Bacteroidota; class Bacteroidia; order Bacteroidales; family Bacteroidaceae; genus Bacteroides; species Bacteroides sp. AM32-11AC. Next base: position 109,767 of record NZ_QTNH01000002.1, read on the forward strand.
GAATATTTTGGGTTCCCAGATTATTTCTACCGGTGCTGCGGGTTGCAGTGTCTCGGTGATGGCAACATTGGTCATGTGTCCCTTGCCGGTAGCGGCGAGGCTTCCGTATAGGGTTACTTGGAATGCGGCTGCTTCGGGATGCCTTTCCAGGAATATCTGAGCTGCCTTGCGCGGTCCCATGGTGTGGCTGCTGGATGGACCGGTACCGATACGGTAGAGTTCTTTGATTGATTTCATATATTTCAGATTTATGATTTAGCTTTAACTATCAATTATCAACTGTCAATTATCCATTAACTCAAGTCCACAACGGTGATGCCTGCTCCGCCGAACTGTATATGTTCGTCGGCAAAGTGGCGCACTCCGGGGACAGTTTCCAGATATTGACGGATAAGCATGCGCAGGATGCCTGTTCCCGTTCCGTGAAGGATACGCACGCGTGACATGCCGACAAGGATGGCGTCATCAATGAAATAGGTAACGGCTTGCAAGGCTTCGTCGCCACGCATGCCGCGGACATCAATGTCTTGTTTGAAATGCAGTTTCTTCTCGTACATGCTGTCCTGGGTCTGGGCGCTGATGAAAGTGCTTTTGGTGGACACATCAGCTTGTTTAGGCTGCGCGTTGGTACGTTCCAGCCTGTCCAGCTTTACGGTAGTCTTGATGCTGCCGAACGCGATGACCGCATTCTTGCCATTCACTTCCATTACTTCGCCCACAGAGGTTTGGCCCTTTATTCTGACGTTGCAGCCGGGGGTGATGGCTGCAAGGCGTTCTGCCTCTTTCCGCGCCTGCTGTTCTGCCAAAGCCTGGGCAGACAGTCCGTTCTCTTTTCCTTTGCCCGCTTTCTTTTCCTTTTTCCGGTTCTGCTTCTCTTTCAGCTTTTCCATTTTGCGGGCGATTTTTTCTTCCAGTTCCTTGTTGGCAAGCGCTTCCATTGATTCACGGAAGTTCGTCAACTCCTGGCGGGCCTGGCGTGTTTTTTCTTTTTCTGCTTGGGCTTCTTTGATGGAGCGTATGGTGTTCTCGATGCGTGCATTGGCTTCCTGCATCAGTTGCTCCACTTCTTCCTTCGCTTTGCGCAGAATCTCCTTCCGGGATTTCTGCAAATCTTCGATTTCGGTTTGATAGCGCTCGATAGTCTCTTCCATGTGCTTTTCACGCTGGCGTATTGTCTGGCGTTTGCCTTCCCAATAGCGTTTGTCGCGCACAATGTCTTGCAGGTACTTATCGGCATTGATGTATTCACTGCCCACAATTTCCGAGGCATCGGCGATGACATCTTCCGGCAGACCTATTTTGCGGGCAATCTCTACAGCGAACGAACTGCCCGGATTGCCTATCTGCAACTGGAACAGTGCTTGCATCAGATGGCGGTCATAGAGCATGGCGCCGTTTACTACACCTTCATGGTCTTCGGCAAAATGCTTCAGGTTCTGATAGTGTGTGGTGATGACACCGAACGTCTGTTTTTGGTTGAAGCGTTTCAATACGGCTTCGGCGATGGCGCCTCCTATCTGGGGCTCCGTTCCACCACCGAATTCATCAATCAGGATGAGGCTCCGTTCATTGCAGCTTTTCATCATGATTTTCATGTTCATAAGGTGGGAGGAGTAGGTACTCAAATCATCTTCAATGGACTGCTCGTCACCGATGTCGATGAATATACTGCTGAATATTCCGGCATGACTGCGTTCGTGCATCGGGATGAGTAGTCCGGATTGCAGCATGTATTGTAATAAGCCTACTGTCTTTAGGCAGACGGACTTGCCGCCTGCGTTCGGACCGGAGATAATGAGGATACGTTGCTTTTCATTCAGTTCGATGTCAAGCGGTACGACTTTTTTGCCATGTTTGGCGAGAGAAAGTTGCAAGAGTGGGTGTACCGCCATTGTCCAGTCCAGTAGTTGCTTGTTTTCGAGAGCCGGTTTGAGTCCGGATATTTGCTCGGCAAACAATGCTTTGGCACGTATGAAGTCTATTTCGGCAAGGAACTCGTATGATAGCAGTACGTCGGAGATGGAGGGGCGCAGCTGGTTGGAGAAGTCCGTCAGGATGCGGATAATTTCTCTGCGTTCGTCACCTTCAAGTTCTCGTATGCGATTGTTGGCTTCCACTACTTCGGCAGGCTCGATGAATACGGTTTTACCACTGGCCGACTCGTCGTGTACAATACCGCGTATTTTCCGTTTCAGTGCCGGTGCAACGGGAATGACCAGACGGCCGTCACGCATGGTGGGCGTTACGTCTTTGTCCACAACGCCCTCGGACTGGGCATTTCGTAGAATACTGTTCAGTGAGCGGGAGATACTTCCCATAGTACTTGCCAGTTCCCGGCGGATGCGTGCCAACTCTGTAGAGGCATTGTCCTTGATTTTTCCGTAAGGAGAGAGGATGCCGTTTATTTTTGCTATGAGCTGTGGGAAAACGGTGATGTCTCCTGCCAGTCTTTTCAGACAAGGGTAGGGGGAAGCGCCCTCTTCCTCATCATCGTCGCTTTTCTGTAGGAAGCGTACAATATCACGTATGGTTTCTAGTGAACGGCGTAGGTCAAAGAGTTCTTGTTCATCTAGATACATGCCTTCCACACGTATGCGTTTCAGTGACGGGCGTACATCAAAAAAGTATTGTGCCGGGAAGTTGTCTTCTTCTTGGAGTATGCGTACAAATTCAGTGACTTGGTCCAAACGCTCCTCTACCTCTCCAAAGTGGTCGGAGAATGCCATGTCCATCACCCGTTCTTCGCCAAGTGTACTGAGGCATTTTTCTTTCAGCAATTGGCGTATTTGGTCGAAACCTATTTTCTGTTCAAAGTTCTGCGGATATATCATGGTGCAAAAGTACTATTAATTCATGAAAAAAGAGAAAGGAAGTTTGCAGAATTAAAAATGATTTGTACCTTTGCACCGCTTTAAAGAGGAAAGCACTTCCCGAAAAGGAAGTTTTAGGAGAGGTGGCAGAGTGGTCGATTGCGGCGGTCTTGAAAACCGTTGTGCTGCGAGGCACCGGGGGTTCGAATCCCTCCCTCTCCGCTGGAAAGAATTGCAAAACAAAGAAAATCTCTGTAAATTAATACTTTACGGGGATTTTTTGTTTTTGGTGCATAGCAAAAATAAGCATATCAAAGCATTCTTTCGGTGTACTATTCGGTGTACCTGTTTGCCTTCAATGTCAGGTACACCTATTAAGTAAATAATTCATTGTTTATCAGTGTTTTGCATCTTGACTTGTTGCTCCTGGAAATTTAGTTTTGTGATTAAAAAACAAGTAAGATGGAAAGAACAACATTTTGTCTATTGTTCTACATTCGTAGGACGAAATTGAATCGGAACGGTGAGGCTCCGATGATGATGAGAATTACAGTGAATGGAGTGCGGGTTGATGCTTCAGTGAAGAAAACAATTCTTCCGGAATTCTGGAGTGCGGCAAAAGGAAAGGTTCTGGAAAAGAAGCGTGAAACCATTCTTGCGGAAGGTGTTGCAGAGCGCATCATCGGACTTTATGCTTTGGGAAACAGCACACGTGAGATAAGTGACTGGATGGAGGAGAACTTGGGTAATCGTGTGTCTGCCGAGACGATTAGCGCCATCACCGATCGTGTACTTCCGGAAATAAAGGCATGGCGTTCCCGTAGCCTAGAGAGCGTTTATCCGATAGTCTGGATGGATGCCATCCATTATAAGGTAATGGACGAGAGAGGCTGTGCCGTAACCCGTGCGATTTACAATGTACTGGCTCTGAACAGCGAGGGACATAAGGATCTGTTAGGGATGTATATCTCTAAGAATGAGGGCGCTAACTTCTGGCTGAATGTATTGACAGACTTGCAGACCCGTGGTGTCTGTGACATACTCATAGCTTGTGTTGACGGATTGAAAGGCTTCCCAGATGCTATCCAAAGTGTGTTTCCTGATACTATTGTCCAGCTCTGTATTTTCCATCAGATACGTAACTCCGTCAAGTATGTCGGCAGCAAGCACCAAAAAGAGTTCATGAGGGATCTGAAACATGTCTATGGTGCGGTAAATAAGGAATCCGCTGCGACAGGACTTCTTAATCTGGAAGAAAAATGGGGTGAGAAATACCCTATCGTTATCAAGTCTTGGCAGGATAACTGGGAAAGGCTTACTGAATACTTCCAGTTTACGTCGGATATACGACGTATGATTTATACCACGAATACAGTCGAGGGCTATCACCGCCAAGTGCGGAAAGTGACAAAAAACAAGGGCGTGTTCCCTAACGACACCGCCCTTGAAAAGTTGGTTTATCTCGCTTACCGCAACATACGTAAGAAATGGACCATGCCCATAGCCAACTGGGCGGCCATCGCACAACAATTAGCGATAAAGTTTGGAGACAGATTTAAATTGTTGTAACTTTACGCTCGTCGGGAGTGCTGGTGCACCCCCTTGGCGCTGGCCGATCCCCGACCGATGAGCTTGGAAGAAAACGCCGCATGACACAGTTTATTTTACGCCCCCGCAGTGTACACTTCATGTGTATTCTTTTTAATCTGTTTACAGTCAAATAACAACTTAAAACTGTATCAAATAAACATATCCAAGTATTCTTTTTTTGCCATATTTTCAAAAGGACTATGCATCACGCACTGTCCTTTTCTTATTAGAACTTTAAACACCCGAATATCTTACCAATTTGGTTTTCGTCATTACCTGTCTAGCCATGCTCCTACCTTCTCTTTAAAGAAGAAAGTATAGAGGAATGCTCCTATCCAGCTTGTAAGGACTACCAGCAGGATTGCCATAAGTTTTTTTTCTTTCGGTATTCTCAGGCAACCTATTTCCCAGGCGCATCTTATAGTCAGAACTATTCCAACGACCCAAATAGCAAGAATATTCATACCTGTATAAATTAAATGAGAGATAGTAAATCGAGATATAAAGGCTTATATGGCAGTCTTAATCAAGCTGCTTTTTTACTTCATCTTTAGCTTTGTTATAATCCTTTTTTATTTCTTTTTTTACCTTTTCTGTACCTTGTTGCACGTCTTTCTTGGTTTCTTTCCAGGCATCTTTAACTTTGTCGGCACCATCCTCTATTTTGTTAGAGGCCTTGTCTAATGCGTCATTTACGTTTTCTTTTGCATTTTCAATCTGCTGTTCTGTCCGGTTCTGTTCTTTTTTGTCCCGACAGGATGATGCGGACAGTGCAAATAAAATTGTCAGTGTGATAAACATTATCTTTTTCATATAGTTCTCTATTTTTGCTTGTTATACAATATGCTTTAGGATTTCCGGTGGAGAAACCAGTTCTCCACCGGGATGAAGATTTAGACTTCATACTGTCGGAAGATCAAGTTATTTCTTTTCCGATTTTTTGTTTGAAGCAGCAGGCTTACTTTCTTTAGCTTTGCTTTGGGTACACTTTTTGCCACCCTTTGCTTCCATCTGTTTTTTTTCGTTCTTTGTTGTCATAAAATTTAGTTTTTAAGTTAAACAATAGTAGAACTGGAAGTCTTATTTGTTTCCGTTCTTAGCATTTCCATATTCACACCAACGCATTTCTCCTTTAGGGATATGGGAGAGTATCTCGCTGCTCCGTTCCTTGGCTAGTTTTTCATCTGTCTGGCGTACTTCCTTTTCCGTACGTTTGGTGCCTTTAGGTTTACGTTGAAGTAGTCCGTCAGTACTTCTGACTTCCTCCAGTGGATTCTCAATATATTGCCATTCTTCTTTGAGCCTCGTACTTTTGCCTTCGTTCCATGGTCCGCGGGCTTCCTTTCCTTTGGAATCATTAAAATAAAGGTTACTGTATCGGGGGGATGTTTGGAATACTCCCGGAGGAAAGTTAGGCTGAATAGTTTCCAGAGCGGCCTCAAACTGTTGAAAATGGGTCACTTCGCGAGTCATAAGGAATGTGAGCGTTTCTTTTACAAGTGGGTCATCCGTAAGTGGGATAAGGTTTTCGTAACCTATCTTGGCACGTGCTTCACCCGCCATGTTGGAACGCAGGTCCACTGTCAGGTCAGCATTGGCCGATACATAGGTGGCACACCATGGGTTCCCGTTGCTATCGGTCAGTACGGGACTACCGGGAGCTGTTACCAGAAACGCAGGATTGGTGAAGGCTTGGTGGATAAGATCCTCTTTGCCTGCTTTTCCTCCCATCATGGTACGCAGAGGAGTATCTTCCAATACATCCTTCATTTCTCCGTTTACTGGTCCGAGGAGCATCTGGATGGTTGCACCTACGATTTCAAGATGGCCGAATTCCTCAGTGGCAATATCCATGAGCATGTCATATTTGTCAGGGTAGGGGTTATGGCAACTGAATGCCTGTACAAAGTACTGTAGAGCGGATTTCAACTCACCGTTGGCCCCTCCGAATGCCTCAAGCATCACACGAGCAAAACGAGGATCCGGCTGTGATACACGGGCATTGAACTGAAGATCTTTTACATGGTAAAACATAACAGATTCATTTTTAAGTTAATAATTCAGGTTAATTTTAGATGTACATCTGTATATTAAAGATAGGAATATCCTTGCCGGGCCGTATGTACAGACCGGAAGAGGTTTGTCCAATCAAGTCAAGAGGGTAAAGTTGTCGGTAGAGATATAAATGAGAAAGGATCGGAGAAAATGAATTTTATTCCTCCAGTTTGTCCAGTTCAGACATATATTTCTTTATATAATGACAATTTCCGTCGCATATCCTTTTCCGCACTCCCACGGAAAGGGAAGAGTCCATACATTTGTTTCCGAACAGACAGCTGCACCTGAGTCTATACGCTTCCAAGCTTTTATTCCTCTCATCCGTACGGCCCTCTGTATAGGCGGACAGGCATAGCGTGTACAGTTCTTCATAACTCTTTTCCCGCAGGGATGCGGGAGTATATTGGCATTTATTGTTCCATTTCATATTCATTAATCATTAATTCAGGTGAAATGGATCGGGAAGCATTGAAAATACATCCCGTAATTTTAGTTGTTTGTTATAGTAGCCTATTTTTTGGCTTCTAAAGCAGCTGCATGGACTTTACTTTTCAGAGTGTCAGCCTTTTCGGCAACGTCAAAGGTCGCATCTGCAACCTTGTCGGCGGTTTTGGTACTTGCATCCAGTGCTTTGTCTCTCACGGTTTCTGTAAGGCTTTCAGCGCGATCGGCAATCTTTGCCATGGCATTATGAATTTTCTTTTTTAGCATCTTGGCTTTTGCCGTACGTGAAAAACGTTGAGCAAGTGCTCCGATGGCCGAACCTATTGCCAGCCCAATCAAAAAGTTAGATTTACTAGTTTCCATAATCAAAAAGGGTTTAGGTTAATAAAAATTTAAATATCAGTTCTCTTGGGATGACGAAAGAAGGATATGATCCACAATAATAGGACTGCACCGATAACAGAGGTGAAAAGGCTACCCAGAAGGCCTGTGGTAGTAATTCCCAACAAGCCGAATACCCAGCCACCCAATACGCCACCTACAATACCTACGAGTAGGTTAATGAGAAGTCCGAAACCGCCTCCTCTCATAATCTTGCCGGCTATGAGTCCGGCAACGATTCCAATGATAATGTACCAAATAAAATACATAATATTAAGTTTTAGTTAAAATAATATTGTTGGGACAGATGGTTTGAGGAATCATATCAGACGGAAAACCATCGGTCCCGTTTTGAAAAAAAACATGTTGTGTAAGAAAATGGTTTGGGTGTAAAAAAAGGATTTAACAACAATTTTCATTTTAATAATAGGCTGGCTGGCTATATTAGTACTATTTATATGTTTATCCCATGTAGTGTTTTATTGCTAAGTAACTATGCCGTGCAGTCAATATTTCAAACTTGTAATAGATAAAAGTTGTGGCTTAATATTTTGATAATAAATGATATAACTCCATATATCGTTCTTTCTGATGGCCGTTGGCTGAAGATGTATAACAACCGAAGATGCCTTCATACTATGGTATTGAATTCTCTCAGAGTCGTTTATAAGTAAACATAATCCTTCTTTCATCGTTATAATCTACACATATAAGATTTATGATATGAAAGGATTATTGTTAATTGGAATTTTTATGTTTTGCCCCGTTTCCATCTTATGGGGACAGGATAGGATACAACAATACGCGGGGACAGCCATGCCGTATCCTATTGTGAAAGACTCGTTTGTTTTTTTTCAGGATAGTATGGTTCCGTTTTATGTTAACCATTTGGGAAGACATGGAGCGCGTTTTCCAACTTCAGGAAAGGCTTTGAATAGAGTGAAGGAGATTCTGGAATTGGCTCAGCGGGAAAATAGGCTAACATCAGGAGGGGTAACCTTGCTTTCTACAATACAGAATCTATCGGAAACTTTTGACGGACAATGGGGGAAGTTATCAGTAGTGGGAGAGGAGGAACAACGGGGTATTGCCAGACGTATGATAGAACGCTATCCACAGTTATTCAGTGATTCTGTCAAAGTGCAGGCAATTGCGACATATGTTCCCCGTTGTATACATAGTATGGATGCATTTCTTGCTTGTATGGTAGAGTTTAATTCTTCTTTACACATACAACGCAATGAAGGGAAGCAATATAATGATATTCTTCGTTTCTTCGATTTAAACCAATCTTATGTTGATTATAAAGAAAATGGTGATTGGCGTCCTATATACGAGACTTTTGTGCGACGAAAGATTTCTTCTGCTTCTGTTATGGAAAACTTCTTTCTGGAATCAGGACAGGAAACAGATAAGGAGGCAGAGGAATTTGTCATGGCTTTATTCTCCATTGCTGCCATACTACCAGATACAGGTACTCCGATAAATTTGGATGGTCTTTTCACAATAGGTGAATGGGATAATTACTGGCAGACTCAGAATTTGCGACAATATATGAGTAAAAGTTCTTCGCCGATTGGGCGAATGTTGCCTGTTGCAATTGCATGGCCTCTGCTATCAGAATTTATTCATTCAGCTGATGAAGTGATAAAGGGCAAGTCGGATACCAGGGCGAACTTTCGTTTTGCTCATGCAGAGACAGTTATTCCTTTTGTAGCATTAATGGGTATAGAAGGAACGGATGTTAAAGTTGTTGTTCCTGATTCTGTATCTAAATATTGGAAAGATTATGAGATTGCTCCGATGGCTGCTAATGTACAGTGGATTTTTTATCATGACAAGGCTCGAGAAATATGGGTGTCATTTCTTTTGAATGAAAAAGAAATGACACTTCCTGTTTCAACTTCCCGTTTTCCTTATTATCGATGGGAAACTGTCTGCATGTATTTAAAGAAACGGGTTGAAATGGCGAAAAAGGTACTTGAGTCTTTTTCAGATGATTGTAAATAAGGTAGATATGGGTTGAGTATTGGTGTGGTATGAGTGTGATAGAATTGAAAAAGTATCTGTATTATCCCGGCGGTATAGAAATCATTATATACCGTCGGGATTTTTTTTGTTACATTGGATTTATATTAGTGGGGTGATTTGAGGATAAAGTGTGCGTACTATTTTTTCTCTTTTGCCAAATCAGCCAATTCATCCTTTTCAACGTAAATCGTTCGTGTTGGGAATGCGAAATCAATGCCTGCTTTATTGAATGAGTCTAGAATCTCCATATTTACATTTGAAGTTACCATTAAAATATCTCCCTGTTTTTCTATAAAATATATGTACATGATATTCAGTGCAGAGTCTGTGTATTCTGTAAAAACAGCTGTGGTATCTGATGGTTTGGAAGATACATTTTCTATTCTTTTAGGAATGGCTTTCAGTATATTTAAAGCTTCTTTCATTTTTTCGGATGTTGTGTTGTATGTCAATCCAAGTTTCAAGACGACTCGACGCATCGGTTCGGAAGAGATATTTATGATAGAAGCATCTGTAACTTTATAATTAGGGAAAGTGATGATACGTTTATTGTAGTCCATGATTTTTGTACTTCGAACTCCAACATCAATCACAGTACCTTCGATATTATCCACGCGAATCGTATCACCTATGTTGAAAGGCTTATCTGTCAATATAGTGAAAGCGCCGAACACATTTTTTACAGTGTCTTGGGCTGCTAAGGCAAATGCGATACCTCCAATACCCAGAGTACCTAATAATGCACCAATATTGACTCCAATATTACTTAAGGCCATTACAAGACCGATTATCCACACAATGACCAGTATTGTCCGTCTGATAATGGGCATCATTTTGTTGTTTTGTCCATCCGATTGTCGTCCCCAGTAGATTTGCAATAAACTACTGGATAATCGGGCAAATATCCATGTGATATCCAGAATAATCAGTATCTTGTAAGCATTATCTATTACTTTTACAAAACTATCCGGAGAAACAAGCCTGTGAATAGCTATCCAAATACCTAATAACATAATTGCAAACTTGACGGGCGATTCTAAAGAATAATAAATTATATCATCCAGCCGATTATTGGTACGGGTGATAAATGGATTGAGTACTTTTCTGCTGAAGAATGATATTAACTTCATCAAAACAATTGTTCCTAAAATAATAAGTATGGAAATACCCCAGTCTTCTAAAGTATTTCCCCAGATTTCTCTTTCTAACATAACTGGAAATTTTTTAATTAAACATTTTATGGAATATCCTTGATTTTGGATGATGTAAAAACAAACGGATAAAGGAAAAATCCTATTCATAATCAAGTAAATTATATATATGAAAAGAAACATTAAGATAATTTTTATTACTCTATTGGAGATGGTTAAAAACCTTGGAGGCGTTTTTATAATGCTTAATGTGATGTTGTGTTATACTTTTTTCTTACTAAACTATAATTTACATTTATAGTGGGAACCATCTTATTATTTATTTTGTTAAGTTACTCATCAATTTTAAATTAAATAGTTATGGAAAATGGAGTAATGATGCAGTATTTTGAGTGGAATCTTACGAATGACGGAAAGTTGTGGAAACAGTTGAAAGAGGATGCGTCGCATCTACATGAAATTGGTGTGACAGCGATCTGGATACCACCTGCATATAAAGCAGATGAACAGCAGGATGAAGGATATGCTACTTATGATTTGTATGATTTGGGTGAGTTTGAACAAAAAGGAACTGTGAGGACTAAATACGGGACGAAAGATGAATTGAAGGAGATGATTGATGAACTTCACAAAAATAAGATTGCTGTATATCTGGATGTCGTTTTGAATCATAAAGCAGGTGGTGATTTTACGGAAAAGTTTATGGTGGTGGAAGTAGATCCTGATCAAAGAAATAAAGCTTTGGGGAAATCTTATGAAATACAAGGATGGACCGGATATAGCTTTCATGGACGTAAAGATAAATATTCGGATTTTAAGTGGCATTATTATCATTTTTCCGGGACTGGATTTGATGATGCTCGAAAGCGAAGTGGTATATTTCAGATTCAAGGAGAAGGAAAAGCCTGGAGTGATGGTGTAGATGGAGAGAATGGCAATTACGATTTTCTTTTATGTAATGATATTGACCTAGATCACCCTGAGGTTGTCGCCGAACTGAATCGTTGGGGCAAATGGGTTTCAAATGAACTTGATCTTGATGGAATGCGTTTGGATGCAATTAAGCATATGAAAGATCAGTTCGTTGCACAGTTTCTGGATACGGTAAGAAGTGAGAGAGGTGATGACTTCTATGCTGTGGGAGAATATTGGAACGGTGACTTGGAAACATTGGATAATTATCTGGAAGCAGTAGGGCATAAAGTTAACTTGTTTGATGTTCCGTTACATTATAATATGTTTCAGGCATCACAAGAAGGAAAAGATTATGATTTACGGAATATTCTGAAGAATACTTTAGTGGAGCACCATTGTGAACTTGCTGTGACTTTTGTTGATAATCATGATTCGCAGCATGGAAGTTCTTTGGAATCACAGGTTGAAGATTGGTTCAAGCCATTGGCATATGGTCTTATTTTTCTGCTGAAGGATGGTTATCCCTGTTTGTTCTATGGTGATTATTATGGGGTGAAAGGAGAAAAATCGCCACATACTAAAATTATAGATATTCTATTGAATGCAAGGAAAAAGTATGCGTATGGTGATCAAGTTGATTATTTCGACCATCCATCAACCGTAGGCTTTATTCGTACAGGAGATGGGGAACATGTTAACTCAGGCTTGGTATTTTTAATCTCGAATGATGAAGCGGGAAGTAAAACGATGTGTTTAGGGAAAGAACATGCGGGTGAAGTGTGGTGCGAAATTACCGGAAGTATTCCGGATGAAGTAACTTTGGATAAAGAAGGAAATGGAGAGTTCTCTGTGGATGCGCGTAATCTTGCTGTTTGGGTAAAAAAAGCATGAGATGACGGAACAATTCATAGGAAAGAAAAAGTTAAGCCTATCCTTATTAATCAAGATTGTAAAGGATACCGGACAAGGGTTTATTGATGATAGTGTCACTAGATTAAGCGGATCGTTAGCTTATGCGACACTATTTTCAATTATCCCCTTTCTTTCTCTTTTAGTTACTATTGGGGTAGCTTTGCATATGGATTTGGCTAATCAGTTGTATATTCAGTGGGAACCGATAGTGGGAGCGGAGGTAATTGGGGCACTTCGCTTAATTATAGAAAATGCAGAAAGAACGGACTCTTCCGCATCTGCAGCTATTGTTAGCCTGGGAATTTCTATATTTGGTGCTACTACCATTTTTGCAGAAATACAAAGTTCCTTAAATTCGATTTGGGGAATAAAGGCCGTGCCAAAGAAGAGTTGGCTGAAATATATTCAGAATCGGTTACTTTCATTCTCGATAATTTTGGTATTTGCTTTCGTGCTTCTGATAACATTTAGTATAACCAATATTATTGGAGACTTGAGCAATAAGTTTATGGCCAGCTATCCGGAAGTGGCAGGGTTTATTGTGAAAGTTGTGGGACAAATATTAAACATAGGTGTTACAGTTATTATTTTTGTATTGATTTTTAAGGTTCTGCCTGATGCAAAAATAAAAAGTAAGGATGTTTTTATTGGAGCTGTAGTGACAACGCTATTATTGTTGGTAGGGCAATGGGGAATATCCTTTTACATCGGAATTGCGAATGTAGGAACTATCTATGGTGCAGCGGCATTCATGGTTGTTTTTATTACATGGATTTATTATTCTGCTATTATTGTCTACGCAGGTGCAGAGTTCACTAAAGCATGGGCTAATGAAATGGGAAGCAAAATTTTCCCAGATGAATATGCGGTAGCAACGAAAGTAGTTGAAGTACGTGAGGCTTGACAACTGGAGGCCCTTGTTTTGCATTCCAGTCAATAATGGTAATACCGCTATTTACGTATTTTTACCTTTACACGCTTATTTGATACGATTTCATTTTCTATCTTACGGGGTTCCGGCTGTATCGGTTTGTTTGTAAACTCTGGTACATTGTAAGAGTAAATCAGCCGGTCGTAATATTCCAGCGGTTTCTCCTGAGGCAACATGAAAGGTTTGCATACGCGGCCGTCCGGTTCTATGTATGCCAGATAGAGGCGGGTATATAGCCCGTCGTCACGTCGGCTGCTGAATATGAACCAGCGTGAGTTGCTGCTCCAGCTGTGGTAGCTTTCCGTATTGGTGCTGTTTGCTTCTTCAATGGCGTGCATGGTACCGTCCTGCAGGTTCAGCAGCCATAGGTCTGCTTCCTTGTGCCAGATGGAGAAGTTCCCATAGTCGGATAATGTGAACATGATGTATTTCCCGTCGTATGAAGGACGTGGAAAGGAAACGCTCTTTTTCAGGTCTTCTGCATTTATCAGCGTGTCTACCCGTTCACCGAACGTGCCGTTGTCCGGATTGAAGTCTATGCAGCAAAGGCTATAGCGTATCTCATCGTATTTCTCGGGCATCGGTTTACCCGCTGCCGAGCAGAAATACAGTTTCTTTCCATCTGCCGAGAATGCGGGGAAGGTTTCAAAAACTTCTTTTTTCTGCAGTAGGGGAGAAAGCAGCAGTTCGTGCGTTTCCGGTTGGTATACTAATATGTCCGAGGCCATGTCCATCACTTCGATGCGTTCAACCTTGGCTGTGTGGAAGGACTGTGTGGTCCGGTTTACCGAATAGGCTATGTATTTTCCTTCCGGATGCCAATAGGGATAGACACAAGCGGAGAGTGTGGAATCTGTCTTGGTATCCAGAAGTTCGCGGTTTCCCTCTATCTGCATGAGGGTTGCACCGTGCTGTCCGCGTATATGCAGACTTAGGTGACCGGGATTTGTCCGGTTGAAGGCATGGCAGTTCAGGCACATGCCCGGTACCATCGCATTTTCCAGCAAAACGCGTTCTTCAAAGGATGAAAGGTTCCGTTCGTAAATACCCATTTTGCTATATACTTCATATCCCGGAATGACTTTGCGGTATACCACTCCATAGTCTATGGGAGCGTCACTGACATACATGGAGAAAGGGCGGTACTGCTTCCATTTGTTTTCGTTCTTGACAGATACTGTAAACAACAGACTGTCTCCCTTGTTGGATTCCAGGAGTTTGTGCCATTCGTCCTCCGGAAAGGAGGCTGTCCGGGCATTTACGTGTATTTCTCCGAATTTGCTTCCCGTTACGATTACGTCTATGCGGTCGTGTTTTCCGCCGATGTAGTCGAAATTCATCGGAGCAATGGTGGCGGGTATTGTCACTCCTATGTAGTCGGGATAGATTTCCGGCCATTCTTCCGTCTTCTCCGGATTGTTTACCGGATGGCTGCAGGTTGTCAGCAACCATACCGATAGTATGCAAATCAAATGCTTCTTCATTCTTTATCCTATTTTTGAAATAACAGATAATGCCAGAATGTGCCGGTATACAGAGTTTGCAGTATTTGCCGCCCATTCGGTTGTGATGTGTAAATCCGCATGAAATCTTTGCAATCCTGCATTACTTGCGGAGACAGTTTCCAAGGTATGTCCCGGAAATCCTTGTGAGTCTGTCCCCATATATATGCCAGCGCTTCCTGGTAACTGCGCGGAATGGGTTCATGATTGATATTTGCGTCTGAAGGATAGTAATTCATGAAGCCTTTCAGGTCGCGTTTTTGCAGTGTATATGCCAGCAGGTATTCAAGAGCCGTCCGGTTCTGCGGGTTTTGTTCATACAAGCGTGCCAGCAGGATATCCGTTTCGTGGCTTCCGGACAGGAAGTTCTCTGTATACCGCATTTGTCTCAACCGTCCCCATTCCGGGTGTGCGTCGATTTTCTCTTCATTGTATAGATAGGTCATCGTGTTTTTTGCCCAGTCTTTATAAAACAGTGTCTTGCTTAAAATACGCAGGTATTTGGCCGCCACTTCATACTGTCCGTTAATCAGGTTTGTTTCGGCCAGCCGTTTGAGGCAGCGCCCGCTTTTGCGGAAGTTGGGAATGGCTTCCATGGCTTCGAAGGCAAAACGCTGTGCGTCGTTAATCATCCCCAGATGGTATAATACTTCGCCCGTAGGAAGCGGAGTGACGAAGTTTCGCTGGAACTTGGCTATCAGGCCTTCCGTCCCATTCTGGTAGAACTCGAACATTCGGTTGCCCAGTTGTCCGGTCTTGCTCAGAGCCAGATTCAGGCAAGTTACGCTGAGCGGGGAAACCGGGGACTTGTTTTCCGCTTTTCCTATGATTTGGTTCCACTGCCGGTTTCTTGCCAATTGATTGTACTCCATTGCCTCTTCCTTATCAAAATTGCAGCTTGAAAGAATATAGGGATAACTTATTGCTACTAATGCCATGCTCTGTAAGGCCATATATAGAGATACATGCTTGTGCGTCCGGGGGAGCCGGGCCAGCAGATAGGGGAGCACGGTGAACAGAAGGATGATTGTCATTTCCATCCGGGGAATCACCGCAGGGAAACGGTAGTAGCCGAGAAATCCGCTTAGCTGGTAGATGGGGTTCTGCACTTGCATGCTTATCAATAGCGTGCAGGTGGCTTTCAATGCGAACATCCCTACCACGATTCCGATTCCTTGGAGGAATTTCCTTTTTTTGAAGCAGGTGTGCAGTTCGCTGATGATAATCCAGCCCATAAAGATGAGATGTGTTGCTCCCGCCATCCAAAGAAGGACAGGGAAACATACCAGCACGTACATCGCACGTTTCCATTTGGTGTGCAGGAAGGTGTAGAAATAGTTGGCAACCAATGTCATCAGCAGGGCCACCACAAACGACAACATGGCGTTTTCGTCACACATAAAGTGCCATACGGCTATTGCCGGTAGGAAACTCAACGGGTAATACACTTCCGGTGTTCCTTGTCTTTTTGCTAATTTCCATGTCAGGAGTTGCAGCCCTATGAACAAGAGTGCCAGCATAGTGGCACCCATCCACGTATGATAATAAAACTGCACCAGGAATTCGCTTATATAGTCGGCCATTCCGCCGGGGATGGCGATTCTTTCTTTCCAATATTCCATGTCGAACAAAAAAAGTTGGTATTGCTCGTGGTATTGGAGGTGGCCCGGATAGACTATCCTCCAGAACAGCCACACTGTTGTGCCCCAAAGGAGGGATAAGCCGGTTTTCCGGAGCTTCTGTGATAGTGGTTTCATATCAATGTATATTTGTTTTTTCACAAGCAGATTCCTCATTCTTGCTTGTTGATGGTGTTTTGATATTCTTTGGGCAGTTTGCCGAATTTGGCTTTGAAGCATTTGGCAAAGTAGGATGGGGCCATGAATCCTACGCGCAACATCACTTCGTTGATGCGCATGTTCTGGGCAAGCAGTTCGGCTGCCTGGTTGAGCCTGAAGTTCTTGATATAGATATTGGGAGCCATTCCGGTCAGCATTTTTAATTTCCGGTAGAAATTCGTGCGGCTCATATTCATGGCATCGGCCAGATTGTCTACGGAGAAACTTTCCTCGTCCAGATGTTTTGTAAGGGCAGTATCCACCTCTTTCATGAAGGTGATGTCGCATTCGGACTGAATATATTCCGATATAGGCGTTTCGTGTGTGGTTCCTGCCGAACGGAGCATCAGCTCGTGGAAGGCCAAACGCAATTTCAGCAGATTTTCTATCTGGTTGTGCAGTTGCTTGATGCTGAACGGCTTTTCCATATATACCTCCGCACCGTTCTCCATGCCTTCTGTCTTTGATTCCAGATTGGTCTTGGCTGTCAATAGGATGATGGGGATGTGTGAGTAAGTAAGGTTCGTCTTGATGTGGCGGCACATCTCTATACCGTCCATCTCGGGCATCATGACGTCGCTGACGATAACGTCTGTGGCATCATTCGTTTCAAGTTTTTCCAGCGCTTCCTTTCCGTTGCCGGCAGTATATACCTTATACCATTGTTCCAGTGCTTCCCGTATTTCATTCTGCAATTCGATGTTGTCTTCTACAATCAGCACGGTGTGGCGTTTGTTCTTTGTCTGGGGCAGGTCCGGTTCAAACCCTTCGCTTTCCGGATGGCTTTCCGTTTCCGGAAGTTTTTCCGTAGCTCTCTTCAGGGGTAGTGAGAGGATGAACGAACATCCGCTCGACGGCAGGTTCTCTACGGACAGAGTGCCTTGGTGGGATTCTGCCAGTGATTTGGAGAAAGCAAGTCCGATACCGGTTCCTGGCATTTGTTTTTTATCATCCGGTATTTGATAGAAGATTTGGAATATCTTTTCCTTTTGTCCTTCGGGAATCCGGGGACCGTCGTTGCTGACACAAATGACAATGTGCCCGTCAGATTCCTTCAGGCTCAGTTCAATCATTGATGCGGCATACTTCAGTGCATTGCTCATCAGGTTGACCATGATTTTACGGATGATGTCATTGTCAACTATGGCTTCCATTTCGGGTGCAGGTAGGCTGACGGAGAGCTCAAGGCCTTTGATGGATGCCGCATCTTTAAATTGTTCGGCGATGTCTTTTATGATTGCATTTATATCATGTCTTTTCAGGTCGAGCTTCATTTTTTTGTTCTCTATCTTTTGAAAATCAAGAAGCTGGTTGGTGATTTCGAGCAGATAGCTGACGTTTTTCTCAATCAGGGTGAGATGTTTGCCATGTTCCTCTATCTTCCCGTCGCGCAATTTCTCTAGTGGCAGGCATATCAGACTGAGTGGGGTACGTATTTCATGTACCAGATTGATGAAGAAACTTATCTTCTGTTTGTAGATTTCCTTGTCTTGTGTGATGCGGAAGTCTTCCATCATTTGATGGTACTTGCGTTTGACGTGCATCCTCCAGCGATAGGTGATATATCCGATGATGAAAAAGAGTGCCAGCGCATAAGTTATGTAGGCCGGTATGCTCAGCCACCACGGGGGAGTGATGATGATGCGCAGCGAAGCCGTCCGGTCGTTCCACAAGCCGTCATTATTGGCTCCTTTCACTTGGAATTCATATTCTCCGGGCGGCAGGTGAGTGTAGGACGCCGAGTGGCTGGAGGTATTGGCAATCCATTCTTTGTCGGCACCCTTCAGGCGGTATTTGTACTGGTTTTTAAGCGGCTCTTCATAGCTGAGGGCCACGAACCGTAGGGAAAAAGTGTTGTATTCGTACGGCAACCGTATTTCTTTCCGCATATAGAGTGCATTGCCAAAGTCGGTTTGTCCCTCCTTGTCGCTCATGTGGGGGAAGCCTATCTCCATGATGTATACGGGAGGAATATATGGATTGTTCTTAATGTCTTCGGGGGTCAGGATATTGAATCCGTTGATACCGCCGAAATAGAGTTTGTTGTCTGAAGAGAGCAGCGATGCCTTGGGCAGGAATTGATTGCTTTGCAGGCCATCGTTCATCGTGAACTGCCTGATATCTTTTCGGTTATCTTGGGGAATCTGGTAAATACCGTTATTGCTCGACACCCATAAATCTCCGTCGTGGTCTTGCCTGATGGCACATGCCATGTTGCCGGTCAGCGGTGTCCGGCTGCCGGGAAGAAGGGTTGAGAAATGTCCGGTTGCTTCGGAAAAACGGCATATGCCCGATTCATTGGTGCCGAACCACATCCGGTCGTCTTTGTCTTCGAACAGACTTGTGATGGAATTGCTGATAATGCTGTTGGTATTCTGATTTGTCTTTTTATAATGATTCCACACAGTGCTTTCCGCATTGAGGTTTATCATCTTGAAAACCCCGCTGTTTGAGGTGGCTATCCAGAGGTGTTGATGTGAATCTTCCAGAATGTCCGTTACCGCTGTCATTGCCCCCACTTGGATGATAGGCAGAAAATTGTCAGTTTCTGCACGGTATCGGCATAGGCCGATATTTGTGCCTACGTATATGGTTCCATCATGTCCTTGATACAGACTTAATACGTCGTTGCTGGGTATTGTATGTGGCGTTTGTTGTGAGTGGCGGTAGTTTTTCCATTTTCCGGTGTTCATGTTCAGTCTGTAGATGCCCTCTTTGTAAGTACCTATCCACAGATCTTCCTTGCTTGGCAGCAGGCAGCAGATGTCAGGCCGGTGTGGCGGCATGTTTTCAGGTCGGTATTCTTCGAGGTTCTTGCTGGCAGGGTCGAATATCCACAAGCCTTTATCGGTGCCCAGCCATATTTTCTTCTGATTGTCTTCATAGAAGGCTCTTATTTCAGTCCTTCCGGTTTCCGGTTGTGTGTTTGTGGTGGGAATGGTATAAAATTCAAAGCGTTTCAGCTGGTTGTTGATGATTTCCACTCCATTGTAGTTGGTCATTATCCAGAAGTTGCCCTCGTTGTCGCACATAAGGTCATTGATATGCGGTTGCTTGATGTTCAGGAAGCTGGTGGGCAGATTGATTTCTTCGAAGGTGCATTGTGGCAGTTGCAGGGCAAAAATTCCTTTGTCTGTTCCTATCAGCAGGCTTTTCTCTCTATACTTGATGAGGCAGAAGATGGTTCCGAACCGTTTTCCGTTTGTTTCATACACTTCGGTTTTTCCCAGCAGTTTCTGGTAGCAGTACAGCTTGCTGCCTTGGTTGAACCAGAGGTTGCCGCCGATACATTGCAGGAAGTTTATTCCGGTGCCTTCGGCAATTTCGGCCAAGGGGGTGTCGGCGGGTTTCCGGTTTCCGTCTTCATCATATATCATCAATCCTTTCTGGCGCGAAAGTACATAGACACGGCCGTCCTCGTCTTCGCAGATGTCGTTGATGAAGGAGTTCCATACGCAATCCTGTTTCATTGTGTTTGTTTGGGGATTGTAGATAAAGAGCCCTTGGCCTATGGTGGCTATCCACATGAGGCCGTTGTGTGTCTTGACTATTTTTCGTATTTCGCTGCTGATGATGACGCCGAATTGTGTGGTGATGTCGAAGTGTGAGAAATCATCCGAGGCATGGCGGTAGATATAGATGCCGTTTTCGGTTCCTACCCACAACTCTTGGTCTAGTTCTGCAAGTGTTTTTATGTGGCTGTTGCCCAAGGAGTGCTTATGGTTGCTGCTGCGGTATATCCGATTGTTGCAGCCGTCGTAGCGGTTCAGGCCGTTTTCCGTACCGATCCAGATGAAGCCGTAGCTGTCTTGCAGGCAACAAGTGGCGGTATTGTATGAAAGACCGTTTTCCACATTGAGCCTCCTTACCGATAATATTTCGGCAGCAGTGGCCGGATAACCGGATATTCCGATAAGAAAGCACAATATGAGAAACAGTCTTTTCATAGTGATGGCGAAAATAGAATTTATTTGAGAGAATTGCAAATTTCCAGGTTGATTTCCCTGATACGCTTTTCGTCCACTTTAATTACTTTACGGTCATACGTCATCAGGCCGTTCACTTCGATTTCTACGTCCGAGGTCTGTGTATATACCGCACCGGTGAAACCTTTCAGGGCGAGTTTCTTCAATTCTTGCGCATATTTCACGTATTCGTCGGTTACTTCTTTTGAGGTATTGAACCGGATATATCCCCAGTTGCGGTCGGCCTCCCATACGTGCCCTTTCACTACATAGCCTATACCGCCGTATTCTCCTATCACGTTGGCCCGTCGGGCATCATACAGAAACGGTTCGGGACCCGGATAGCTGTGTATGTCCAGCATGTCACCGCATGTATAATGGTTGCCACCGCTGGCAGCGTTCACCAGTCGGGTGCCGTCATATTGTTTGGTCAGGTTGGCTGTTTCTTCTGTTTTAAACTGTCCCCATCCCTCATTGAAGGGTACCCATACGCCGATGCAGGGGTAGGAGTAGAGGTAATCCATAATCTCTTTCCATTCCTTGAAGTAAATGGCTTCCGATTGCGGAGTGCGGGTCAGGTCGGCACCGGTGAAGTAGTCACGTTGGTTCCATTCGTGCATTTTGTCGCCGTTGGGCATGTCTTGCCATACGATGATGCCTATCCGGTCACAGTGTGCGTACCAGCGTGCGGGTTCCACTTTTACATGCTTGCGAATCATGTTGAAGCCGAAGTCTTTCGTCTTCTGTATGTCGTAAATCAGAGCCTCGTCCGTGGGGGCGGTATAGAGGCCGTCGGGCCACCAGCCCTGGTCCAGCGGGCCGAACTGGAACAGGTCGCGGTTGTTCAGTTGCATTCTCATCACACCGCTTGCGTCGCGCTTGGACGAGAACTTTCTCATGGCTGCATAGCTGTCCACCGCATCCGTTTCCGTGCTGTTTTGTTTCAGACGTACTTTGAGTGTATATAAGAAAGGTGTGTCGGGCGACCACAGCTTTACTTCTCCGGGTATGGTGATGTCTATGGCCTCCCCACGGATGGCTGCTCCCGAGGCTACAAGTTTGCCGTTGTCATATACTTCCGCTTCCAGACGGCATCCTTTTTTCCATTCGCCTTCACCGGTCCGGGCTTCAATCCGCAGCCGGTTGAGGTCGATGTCGGGTGTGATTTTCATAGAGGCTATATGGTTTTCGTTTACCGGTTCGAGCCACACAGTCTGCCAGATGCCTGAGACGGCTGTATACCAGATGCCTTGCGGGCGGTTGGCTTGTTTTCCTACGGGTTGCGGACCATTGTTGGTGGGGTCCCATACACGTACGGTCAGTTTGTTGCTTCCTTTTTGCAGTGCATCGGTGATGTCGAAGCAGAAAGGGGTATAACCGCCTTCGTGCTTGCCTACGCTGGTGTTGTTCACCCACACATGGGCTCTCCAGTCTACGGCACCGAAATGCAGCAGTACTCTTTTCCCTTTCCATCCGGCAGGTACTTCAAATTGCCGTGTATACCACAATTCCTGACTGTCTTCCAAGTGCACGCCTACTCCTGATAGCGATGATTCTACGGCGAAGGGCACCAATATCTCGCCGTCGTAGGTTTTCGGTTCTGCTTCTCCACACGGGCGGATGGCATAGTCCCACAGTCCGTTCAGGTTTTTCCATTCTTTTCGTTCCATCATCGGGCGCGGATATTCCGGCAGAACGTTGGCAGGGTCCAGTTTCTCTCCCCATTCCGTCTTTATTCTGTCGCCTGCCGGTTTCCATTGGGCGAGGGAGGGGGCTTGCAGGCCTAATGCCAAAGCACATGCTAACGCCAATTTTTTCATTCTCATAACAATCTGTTGTTTATAAATTATAGTTGTTTCCGTCTGTCGTGCGGAATTTGGGCAAAGGTGCTCCAATTCGTCTTTATGAAAGGATAAAAACTGACCAAAAAAGGCGAATTTTGTTTCAGCTGCTTTTTCTTAAGAATAAAATCCATTACTTTGCGATGGCTTTGGAAGATTTGGAGCCAAACGGAAATAGTCGCAGGATATTTCTGTTTGAGTATATATACCTTAAATTAAATGATTTCCGTATGATGAGAATCAAGTGTGCTTTTCTTTGTTTGCTTGTCGGGTGGTTCAGTTCCTGCCATTCGGGAAAGCGTTCTGAAAACGTGGACGGAGTAGACTCTTTGCAGTGCTATGTCAATCCTATTTCTACCGGTTTTCTGGGGTGTCATGTCTTGTTTCATCACGGTATGTATTATTGCATCCAGGGGTGGATGTCGGGTATATACCTGCGTGCGGCTGAGGATGCCACTTTGCTCAAGGAGAAAGAATTCAAGAATGTGTGGAGTTCTGCCGATCCTTCTGTCGGAAACATAGATGATGCCGAATTGCACTACATTGATTCCAAATGGTATGTTTATTTCACCGGGAATGACAATAACCTGGATAATCGTTGTATCTATGTGCTGGAGAATGATTCGCCCGATCCGCTGAAGGGTACGTTCAGGCTGAAAGGGCGCATTGACACCGATAAGGAGAATCATGTGGCCATGTTCTCTACGGTATTCCAGCAGGACGGCCGTTTGTATCTGGTGTGGTGCGGCTGGCCTTCCCGCAGGGTTTATGAAGAAAACCAGTGTATCTATATTGCCGAAATGGAGAATCCCTGGACTTTGTCTTCGGAGCGCGTGCTGATATCGAGGCCCGAATATGAGTGGGAGTGCCAGTGGGTAGGTATTGACGGCAACCGCACGGCTTATCCGATTTATGTGAATGAGTGTCCTCAGGTGTTCAGGTCGCTTCGTCAAGACAAGATTCTGCTCTATTATGCTGCCAGTGGCCGTTGGACCCCTTATTATTGTGAAGGCATGCTGATGGCCGATGCTTCTGCCGATTTGCTTGATTCCGCTTCATGGAAGAAGTGCCCGGTTCCGGTATTCAGCTCGAACACCACCGATAAACTCTATGCTCCCAGCATCGTCTGTTTCATACCCTCGCCGGACGAGACGGAGTATTACTATCTGTATAAGGTGCGTAAGGACTTGGAAGATATGTTCATTTCTTTAGAGAAGTATGAAGTCTGTATGCAGAAGGTGGAGTGGGACAAAGACGGTATTCCGATACTGGGATGTCCGCAAAGGCAGGATACGCTGTTGCGCAAGCCGTCGGGGACGCCACATGCGAATGATGATTGAAATCGGCACGGAAGTTGCCTTATGGATGCGGAAATTCTCCTTTTTCGGTCGGAATTTCTTCTTTTTTCCATGGAAAATGCCCTTATTTTGCATCCGGCAGTTGCGTGTGCTTCTGCTGTGAGTATGAATCTTAAAAAAATATGGTATTGATGAAAAACATGGTATTGCTTTTGTGCATCTTGTTTCTCTGTTCATGGGCGGAAGCCGATGCGCAGGGTTTTCACCTCCAGCCCACTCCGCAGAAATATGTGGGAAGTGAGGATTCTGTTTTTATCCCTGCAAGATATAGTTTGCAGGTAGGAGCCACTTTGCGGGGAAGTGCGGCGGAGCAGTTGTTGGCCGGTCTTTTTCCGGATGCTGCGGTGACTGCCGATTTTTCCGTTTGTATCGGTATGAAGGGGGATAAGTCTGTGAGGAAGTATGCTGCACGTATCCCTAAACAGGCAGAGGGTTATTATCTGAAGATAGACAAGGAAGGTATTGTTGTTGCCGGTGCCGACCGTAGAGGGGTTTTTTACGGTGTGCAGACGCTGGTCCAACTGATTGCATTGCCCAAACTGCCGTTGGTGGAGGTGACGGATTATCCCGACGTACCCTACCGTGGTGTGGTGGAAGGTTTCTATGGCGTTCCCTGGAGCCGGGAAGCACGCTTGTCGCAGCTTGATTTCTATGGGCGCAACAAGATGAATATCTATATTTACGGTCCTAAGGACGACCCTTACCACAGTTCGCCCAACTGGCGCAAGCCCTATCCTGCTCAGGAAGCCGAACAGCTGAAAGAACTGGTGGAATGTGCGCGGCGGAACGAAGTGCTTTTCTATTGGGCTATCCATCCGGGAAAGGACATTCGCTGGAATACGGAAGACCGTGATTTGTTGATGGAAAAGTTCGAAAGCATGTATCGTTTGGGGATAAGGGCCTTTGCCGTTTTCTTTGATGATATTTCCGGCGAAGGGACATCGGCGGAGAAGCAGGTGGAGCTGTTGAATGATATTTATCATAACTTCGTCAAAGTGAAAGGGGATGTTGCTCCGTTGCTGATGTGTCCTACGGAGTACAACCGTCTGTGGACTAAGCTCGAGGGAGGTTATCTCGCGACGCTGGGCGGCAAGCTTCATCCGGACATAGGCATCTTGTGGACGGGCGATAAAGTGGTGGCTTGTATTGATAAGCCTACGATGCAGTTTGTCAATCCGCTGTTGAAGCGCAAAGCATTCATTTGGTGGAATTTCCCCGTGTCCGACTATGTGCGCGACCGCCTTTTGCTGGGGGCTGTCTATGGCAATGGGACAGATATCGATGACGATATAAGTGCTTTTATATCCAACCCTATGGAACATGCCGAGGCTTCAAAAATCGCCCTTTTCAGTATAGCCGATTATGCTTGGAACATGGATGCCTACAAGAGTGATGCATCGTGGAGAAGAGCTGTCCGGTACCTGATGCCCGGCCATGCCGCAGCTCTTCAGGTCTTTGCCTCACACAATTCCGACCTTGGCGGGAACGAACATGATTTCCGTCGTGAAGAGTCAGAACAGATTCGTCCTGCTTTGGAACGGTTGCTGGATGCTTATTGCCGCGAAGGAAAGCGGGAGGTCGCCGCTGCATCGGCTGTAACCGAGGAATGCGAACGTATGATTGCTTCTGCCGACCTGCTGCTGGCTTCCGATGAAAATCCGGCATTAATCAAGGAAATAACCCCTTGGCTGATGCAGTTTAAGTTGCTGGGTGAATATGGAAGAGAAGTGCTGTGCATGTTGGCGGCACAGTGTGACGGCAAAAAGACGGAACTGGAGAAAGCCGCTTCTCATGCCAAGGCCCTCCAGGTATTGATGAAGAAAATAGACGCCACTTACAACCAGAACGGATTCCAGCCGGGTGTAAAGACCGGAAGCTGCCATCTGAAACCTGCTTTCGACCGGTTGTATCAGGAGGTGGTTCAACGTACCGGTAAATAGGGGGTGTCTTTTAATCCCGTTTTCGGATTGCTTTTTTAGTAAAATGCAAACGATAGCCTGCCTTTAAGTTTCGCAAGCCCGACTTCTTATGTTGACAAGGTATTCGTAGTCTGCTACGGAAGTGAGCTTGTGAAACTTGAGTAAACCAAATGGAATAAAAGCGTTTTTTTTATTCTTCACTTCCTTCACCTTTTCCTTCAATCCCTCTATTCATAGGCTTTTCCGGTGAAACCGGTTTAATTCTGTGTTCGCTCTCGCGTTTATGTTTCGGGAGTTGTCAATTGCCGGCGGCGAACTTCACTGTAACCGATTTGCAGCATCATTGCAAATTGGTTGCAGCGCTACTGCAAGTTAGTTGCAGCGCTACTGCAAGTTAGTTGCAGCGCCACTGCAAAACTGTTGCAGTGTTACTGCAAAACTATTGCAGAATTTTGCAGTAATTATCTGTTGATTTATACATAGTTATATTATAGTGAAACAGATTTGAACTGCAGATGTTTTTGGAGTTGTCGGGAATTGGAAGTGCGAAGAAAAGAGGTTTCATCGGGAAAGCGGCATAGGGTAAAACCGGTTTCACCGGAAAAGCTTGTGGATAGGCAGGTTGAGGGAAAAGGTGAAGGTGGTGAAGGATGAAAACAAACTGTTCAAAACGCATGAATGAGCGGATATTTGCCTTTTTTGAAGAGCAATTATCCTTTTTTAATCTTTTTTGCAGGTAAGTTTGCAGCAAAATTTTTTTAATTAATTCTTAAATACATTCGTATTATGAAAAAGCATGAAACGCTTTTGGTAAGCACAATCCTGAACGGAACATACCGTGGCCGCCGTTTTCTCCAGATGGTGGGAATGGTAGGTCTGTTCTCATTCGGTTCGGTTCAGGGCTTACACGCAGAAGCCGTAAATCCTCCAGCAGATGGAACGGAAGTTGTACAACAAAAAAGAAATGTGACTGGAGTGGTGAAAGACAAGACCGGTGAACCGGTCATTGGTGCCAACGTGATAGTGAAAGGCACTACGTCGGGTGTGATAACGGATATAGACGGACGCTTTACGATTTCTGCCGGAGCAGGGCAGGTGATAGAGGTGTCGTTTATCGGTTTCAAGACCTACGCTTTTCCGGTAGACTCGAAGTCGGAATATACCGTCGTTCTTCAGGACGATGCCGAGTTGCTGGAAGAAGTGGTGGTTGTGGGATATGGTTCACAATTGAAGCGCTCGGTGACGGGTGCCATCTCTTCCGTAAAGTCCGAGGAGCTTGAAGCGCCCAATGCGGTGAGTGCCGACAATCTGCTGCAAGGCAAGGTGGCCGGTCTTACCATTACGCAAAACTCTGCACAGCCCGGTGCGGGAATGAGCGTGAACATTCGTGGAAACCTTTCGCCCAACGGTTCGAATTCTCCGCTTTACGTCATTGACGGGGTAGTGATAAGCAGCACTGGAAACAAGGCTTCCAACGGAGGTCCCAACCAGCTGAGCTTGCGCGACGGTGCCGACCGAAGTCCGCTCGCTACGTTGAATCCCAATGACATCCTTTCCATCGATGTGATGAAGGATGCCAGTGCTGCCGCCATTTACGGTTCGTCTGCTGCCAACGGTGTGATTCTGATTACCACCAAGAAAGGACAGGCCGGAAAGCCCCGCATCTCTTACAATGGCTCTTTTTCAGTGCAGGGGCTGAGCAAATATTATGACGTACTCAATGCTCAGGAATACATGACCAACGTCAACCTTTCCAGAATGGAGCAGTTCCTCTATCGCGGCAACTACTTCCCTTACGGTACGGAACCGGCTCCCGCTTCGGGGTGGGCAGAGGCATTTACGGCCGAGGAAATACGCAATGCGCAGACTTACGACCATGTGGACGAGATTACGCGTACCGGACTTATCCATAATCACAATGTGGCTATCAATGCCGGTTCGGAGAAGTTCAGGCTTTATGCTTCGTTCAACTACTACGACCAGAATTCCATTCTGAAGGTCAGTGACATGAAACGTTTCAGCGGCCGTCTCAACTTTGAGGCCAACTTCAATAAGAACGTCAAGCTGAGCGTGGCAAGCATGTACTCCCATTTGTCGGCAAACAATCCGTCGGCGGGAGATGCGGGTACCCATTCGAATGCCAATGAGGCGGTGCAGACCAACGCTGCCATTTACTTCCCGTCGAACATGCCGCTATACGATGAAAACGGAAATACGACCACTTCCATCTCTCCGCTGACGCCTAATCCGGCCGTTTGGTTCCACATCAAGAACCAGACTGTGACAAAGCGCCTGATGTTCTCGCCCAATCTGGAAGTGAAATTCCTGCCGTGGCTCAAGGCAAACGTGCAGTTGAGCGTGGACAAGACAGACGAGAACCGCGAGATTTTCGGCTCATCTAAGGCTAAGTTGCCGGCACAGATAGAAAAGAACTACGGTGGTTTCTCCGATTCGTTCAACGACAACTACGGAATAGAAGAATACCTGACTTTCGACAAGGACATCGCCAAGAATCATCACCTGAATGCAGTGGTGGGTACGGGATACTACATCACCACTTCCAAGGCGCACAACGTGATGGGCTACAACTTTCCTACGGATGTGTACGAGAATAACAACATCGGCTCTACGGCCGACCTTGAAAGAAGCAATCTGGGCTCGTGGAAGACCTGGCGCAACAAGCTCTCTTTCTTCGGCCGTTTGAACTATACCTTCAAGAACCGCTATATACTGGGCGTTACGCTCCGTAACGACGGCTCTTCCGTATTTGCCGACAACCACAAGTGGGGATGGTTTCCCGGTGCTTCCGCTGCATGGATTATCTCTGAGGAGAAATTCATGAAAGACTTTAACGCTTTGAGCTTCCTGAAGTTGAGAGCCGGTTACGGTACATCCGGTAACGAAAGCATCCTGACCGGCGGTACTTATTCGCTGACTACGTATGGCAATGCCATTAACGGTGACTATTACTACTTCGGTGGAGTTTATCATAAGGGTATCATTCAGAAACAGCAAGGTAATCCGGATTTGAAGTGGGAAACGGACATTACCATAAATGCCGGACTCGACTTCGGTTTCTTCGATGACCGCTTGACCGGTAGTGTGGACTACTACGTGCGTACAGCCAAGGATTTGCTCAATTTCACTCCGCTTCCCGTGACCGGTATGGTGACGAATATTGCCAAGAATGTAGGTTCTACCCGAAGCCAAGGTATTGAGGTGTCATTGAAAGGTACCCTCATCGATAAGAAAGACTGGACGCTGACGGCGTATGCCAATATGGCGCATAACCGTTCCAAGTGGGTGGAACGTAATCCGGAAGTGGCTATCAGCCCATGGCTGAAGGAAAAAGATGACCTTAGTCCGATTTACGGCTGGAAAACCAATGGGATTTTCCACTCTTTGGAAGAGGTGCAAGCCTATACTTCGAATGGCAAGGTGCTCCAGCCGGATGCCAAACCGGGTAATCTGAGGTATGTGGACGTAAACGGAGACGGCGTGATGGATGATAATGACATCGTGAAATTGGGTACGTGGGATCCGAAGGCCAATTTCGGTCTGGGTGCCAGCCTGCGCTTCAAAAACTGGATGCTGGATATTGACACGTATGGTGTATTGGGCAGAAAATCACACGATGCATGGCACTTCAGAGGCATCGGCGACGATAACACCAGTGTACGCGTAAAGGACAGATGGACTTCCTACAATCCTACCGGCTGGTATCCCGGTATTGCACAAGATGTGACGGGCGGAAACAATAAGACCGGCATGCACGACTTTACACTGAAGAACGTACATTTCTGGCGCTTCAAGGATATCAAGCTGACCTATATGCTGCCTGAGAAATTCCTGAAGAGAAATAAGATTGCTTCGGATGCTTCTGTATTCGTGGATTTGCAGAACACGCTGATGCTGACCAACTACGATGGTCTGGATCCGGAAATGGGAACCAACTTTGCACCGTTCCCCATTCCGTTTACAGTCGTATTGGGTGTTAACATTAATTTCTAAACTAAAAATACCAAGAAGAGATGAAAACAAAAAAGATAATCAGTTGGGCGGTTGCCTTGTGCATGGGTGTGATGCTCCATTCATGCGACTTGGACCAAAAAGTATTTTCGAGCCTGACAAATGCAAACTTTCCGCAAACGGTAGAAGATATTGATGCGTTGGTGGTAGGGATGTATGCTAATTTCAAGGCCAATTCAGGCGGTATGTGGGACGATTCAAACGGTGGCTGGGCCATGCCTATCTATGCGGCAGGCGATGGCTGGTGGGCTTATTCGGAATTTACTTCGGACGAATGCCGCCATCAGGGCAACCGCTTATACGATTTCAACTGGGCAGGTGCCTGGGACACGTTCATGACTTATACCATTAGCCGTAACATTACGCGATGCACCTTCATTCTCGACCAGCTGGAGAAGGTGGGTGGTCTGCCCGAAGCGGCAAAGGCTACCAAGATAGCCGAGGCGAAGACATTGCGTGCATGGCTGATGTTCTGTTTCTATGACTTGTACGGTCCGGTATCTTGTGTACTCGAACCGGAAGAATTGAGCAATATCGGTTATACGCCACGTCCCACGAAAGAGACCTATTTCAACCGGATGGTGAGCGATTTGCAGGAATCGCTTCCATACCTCTATGACAAGACCAACGGTACGGGCAATTGGGGGCGTGTGAACAAGGGGCTTGCCACCATGCTGCTGATGAAGGCATATATGAATGACCATCAGTATGACAAGGCTTTGCCTTATGCCGAGAGTATGAAGACGATGGGCTACAAACTGTCTGATGATTATAAGGATATCTTTATCAATGAAATGAACGATGAGACGGTGTGGGCTGTTCCGAGTGGCGAGCTTGCCGGCAATGAATATTTCTTCTATGCTTTCCCGCCCAACTGTATCACCTTTGGAAAGGACTTTGAATATAAATCCGGTGCAAACCGTTGGGGAGGTTACCTGATGCCGTGGGAGTTCTACGATACGTACGACAAGGCAGATGCACGCTTGGAGGTGATATTTGACTCTTACAAGAGCGCAGACGGCACGCTTTATACCCGTCCCGGGGGAGGTGGCGCAAGTGATGACCGTATCCAGCAGGGGGCTGTTCCGGTGAAATATCTGTGTAACGACTCCGAGAAGTATTCCAATGGCAATACGCATATCGTGGCTTTCCGTTATGCGGACGTACTCCTCTCTCTGGCCGAAATAGAGAACGAGCTGAACGGACCTACGGACAAGGCACTGGGCTATCTGAAACAGATTACCGACCGTGTGGGCGTCACGCATACCATTCCGGCAGATATACAATCCAGCAAGGAGAAGTTTAAAGAATTCCTGCTGATGGAAAGAGGGCGCGAGCTCTTTATGGAAGGCTGGCGCCGTCAGGACCTGATACGCTTCGGTAAATACATTGAGTTTGCCAGAAATCGCGGATGTACCGCAGCCAAGGACCACATGGTATTGTTCCCCATTCCACCGAAGGTGATTACCGAGTCGGGCGGTGTGATTGAACAAAACCCCGGATATTGATAAAGCAGGATGATGATTGGATGCAAACACTAAGAATCTCCTTCCGTATTCTGTTCTCCGGAAAAGATTGCGGGGGGAGATTTGTCTTTTTTTATGCACTTCGTCTTTTTGGGGAATAAGGTATAAAAAGATTACAAGATGGATTGTTTTCAGGCAAGGTCGTATAATGAGGGTACCTCAGTCGTATACTTAGGGTATCTCACTATACGACTGAGATACCCTAAGTATACGACTGAGATAGGATGATCCGTAAATGGTTGATGCTTAGCTGTTTGCGGAATGTTGGATTGCGTGTATATAAATTCGGACAAAAAATACTGTTTGCACTTGCATGTTTTTTATGGATATTATCAAAATATGGATATACGATGAATTATAGAGTATTGTTGTTAGGACTGTGTGCCTGGGGCTCTTTGCCGGTTTTGGGGCAGGAGAGCAGGGTAGAGGACATCCGCATTGGCGGTTTTGTAGGCGGACGCATTCATACCTGCATCGAGCAGCGGGTGAAATCGCAGGATGTGGAGCATCTGGTAGAGCCTTTCCGTCATCGCGGGGAGACAAGCCTGTGGCAGTCCGAATTCTTTGGCAAGTGGCTGCTGGGGGCCATTTCGTCTTACGAGTATTGCAAGGACCCTGCGTTGCTGGAGCAGATAAAGACTGGCGTGCGGAGTTTCATGCAGACCCAGACTCCGGAAGGCTACATAGGTAACTACAGCCCCGAAGCCCGGCTGACCAACTGGGACATCTGGGGCAGGAAATATTCGGCACTTGCCTTGGTGGCATACTATCGCCTGACCGGCGACAAGGCGGCATTGCAGACCGCTATGCGTTCGGTGGATTACCTGATGAAGCAGTTGCACGAACAGCACATCGACATTGCCCGTACCGGCAATTACTTTGGTATGGCAAGTTGTTCCATTCTGGAACCGGTGGTCTATCTGTATGACATTACCCGCGAGAGACGTTACCTCGACTTTGCCAAAAGCATCGTGGCGGGCATCGAGCGGGAGGGCAGTTCGCAACTCATAGCCAAAGCGCTGAAAGATGTGCCGGTATCGCAACGTTCGGCTTATCCGGCATCGTGGTGGTCGTTCGAAAACGGGCAGAAGGCTTACGAGATGATGTCCTGCTACGAAGGTCTGATAGAACTGGGGCGTGTGCTGGACGACCCTCTTTACAAGGAAGCCGCCGAGCGTACGGCCGGGAGTATCCGGCGCGACGAGATAAACATTGCCGGTTCGGGTGCGGCCTTCGAGTGCTGGTATGGAGGCAAGGACAAGCAGACTCTGCCGGCTTATCATACGATGGAGACTTGCGTGACGTTCACCTACATGCAGTTCTGCAGCCGTTTGTGGCGCGACACGGGCAATCCGCTCTACGTCGAGGAGTTTGAACGGACGATGTACAATGCCTTGTTCGCCTCGATGAAACACGACGGAGGACAGATTTCCAAGTACAGTCCGTTGGAAGGACGCAGACAGCCGGGTGAGGAGCAATGCGGCATGCACATCAACTGCTGCAACGCCAATGGTCCCCGGGGATTCGCCCTGATTCCGAAGATGGCGGTGGCGACAAAAGAAGACGGTGTATTCCTCAATCTCTATGTGCCGATGGAAGCTACGGTGAAGACGGGCAGGAAAAATGCAGTGGCCCTGAAAGTAGAGACCGGTTATCCCGTAAACGGAAAGGTAAGCATCGGAGTGGAACCGCAGAGGGACGAACGCTTTAAACTCTCCTTGCGCATCCCTTCGCAGGTAGACGGGGCGAAGGCCTTTGTCAACGGGCAAGAGCAGGAAGTGCTGCACCGGGGCGGTTATCTCTGCCTGGACCGTATGTGGAAGCGGGGCGATGAAGTGACATTGGAATTCGACCTTCAAACCAAAGTAGTGAAGAATCATAACCACCAGGCAGTGGTGCGCGGTCCGCTGGTATTTGCCCGCGACAGCCGTTTCGACGACGGCGATGTGGATGAGTGTGCCGTCATCCGGAGCGATGAGCGGGGTGTGGTGCAGGCCGCAGTACACGAAAATATGTCCGGCTCATTTGCCTGGATTACGTTGGAAGTTCCCGCTGTGCTGGGCACCGACCTGGAAGATGCCGCCAACAAGACGGCCAAGCCCGTGCGCTTCTGTGACTTTGCCTCTGCGGGCAACGACTGGGCCCCGAAAGGCCGCTACAAGGTATGGATTCCGCAAACCCTGCACATGATGACGGAACCTTACCGGAAATATTGATGGAAAAACAGGTAGAAATTCCTTTATAGAGATAAAATATGAGCTATAACAAGAAAATGAATCTGTGCATCGGCCTTCTGCTGGTTCTTCTGACGGCTTGCCAGGGAGCGAAAAAGGAAGTAGAGACACAAACACCCCGCATATCGGTCAGTGAGTATACCATGTTGCATGAGGTAGTAAAGATAAAGCTGGACAACGTTGCTCCGGACATGGAGATGACGGTGGATTTCGGAGACGGAACCGTGGAAACGGGCAGGAACGACGGACTCCTGACGCACGCCTATGCCAAGGAGGGGGATTACACCATCAAGGCGCAGACGGCAACCGGAACATTGACTGCCGGTATACATGTCTGCGACTTGCCGGCGCTCAGCGTTGCCATGCGGCGGTTCAAAGACCCCTCGTACAAGAAGGTGTGGGTCATGGCCCACCGGGCGCATACGCAGGACAAGACCATTCCCGAGAATTCTCTCAGTGCGATAGAGGCTGCCGTGGCCGCCGGCGCTGAAATTCTGGAGTGCGACGTCAGGCATACAAAAGATGGTGTTCTCGTGGTATGTCACGACGAGACCATCGACGCCACTACCACCGGACAAGGCCGGATTGCCGACATGACCTATGACGAAATCCTGCAGTACAACCTGAAAGACCGTGCCGGAAAACCCACCGATGAGAAGATGCCCACATTGGAAGAGTATCTGACCGCCGTACGCGGACGGGCGTATGTAGACATCGACAAATGTACCGGACAAGGTATCTTCGGGAAAGTGGCGGACGTGGTGTGCCGGACGGGTATGATGGAAGCCGTATTCTTCTACAGTGGCGTGGAAGAGGGTACCCGTGAGGTGCTCGGTGTGGTGGAGGATGCCAACGTCTATCCTTGGGTAGGAGGGCACAAGTTGCTGGAGGGATTGCCGCGTACGTTCTTCGTACAGACATCGTATGCCACCGAAGGCAGAAGCCCCTCTTTGGGCGATTCGGTAGAGTTGGGCATGATTCCCTCCGTCTGCCTGCTGTGGGTGCTCGACCAGGCCATACCCGAATATGCACTGGATGACAGGCAACTTGACGAACTGTTTGACATATTTCCCACTGTGAGGATGATTCAGACGGACGTGCCTGCCGAGTTGATTGCAGCCTTGGAGAAGAAGGGATTAAGATGAAAAATCAATAGGTGTTTTGAAATATATGAAGAAGATACTGTTTTTGTGCTTCGGGCTTGTGGTCAGCGTTTCATTGACGGCGCAATTACCCGAAAGGAATGCCGACAACCTGAAAAAATACAAAGCGATATGTCGGCAGCATATTTATAAGAATATGAAGGGCATGTACCGGCAACCGGTCGGTGCATTGAAGTATCCTTTCCTTGTGCCCGGCAGCGGGCAGTATGCCAACCAGTTGTGGGACTGGGATTCATGGCTGAGCGACATAGCCCTGCGGCAAATCATCGTGGAAAACGGCACCAGTGACGACCGTGAGGAACTGATTGCCTACGAGAAAGGCTGTATTCTCAACTTCCTCAGCTATGGCGGAGGCGACGGGTGGATTCCCATTTGCATCTTTGACAATACGGAAGAGCGCTGGCAGTTGCTGCAGAAAATCAATCCCTGGAAGACCAATATGCACAAACCCGTCCTGGCGCAGCATGCTGCTTTTGTAGTGGAGCAGACGGGCGGTGATGCCGAATGGCTGCGTGAGGGGTTTTATAACTTGCAGACGTTTGTGGGCAAGTACCTCAATTACCATCGCCACAAGGCCACCGGATTGCTCTATTGGGAAAACGATGAAATGATTGGCGTGGACAATGACCCGAGTACCTTCTACCGTCCTCACGGAAGCTCGGGCTCCATCTTCCTCAATGCCTTGATGTATAGGGAACTGCTTGCCATGGCTTATCTGGCAAGACAGCTCCGCATGCCCGATCTGGAAAATCGGTTCACCCGCGAAGCGGAGGAACTGAAAGAAGATATCCGCAAGCATTGCTGGGACCCTCGCGACGGCTTCTACTACAGTGTAGACCTTAACCTGCTTCCGGTGGAAAAGCCCGCTACGCCGGGCTTTCATTACCACACCGGACAACCCCGTACTTACGACTGCCTGATACAACGTTTCAGTGTGTGGAGCGGCTTCATGGCGTTGTGGGCCGGAATTGCCACTCCCGAGCAGGCGCGCGAAATCGTGGAACGGCAATATCGCGATTCCCGTTTGTTCAATGCGGCGGCAGGTGTGCGTTCCCTTTCTCCATTGGAGAAAATGTACGACGTGCGTGCCAGCGGCAATCCTTCTTCCTGGCAAGGACCGGTATGGATATGCGTCAACTACTTTGTTTTCCGGGGACTGCTCCGCTACGGCTATACGGAAGATGCCCGGGAGTTGGCGGAGAAGACCGTGTTGCTGCTGGGACGCGACTATGAGCGTTTCGGTGCGTTGCACGAATATTACATGCCCGACAACGGCGAGCCCATCCTCAACAAGGGCTTCCAGAACTGGAACTTGCTGGTGCTGAACATGGCTGCCTGGCTGGACGGTAAAGAGACGGTGAATGAATTTTAATTTTTATCAAGCAAGAGTATGAAACATTTGTTACTGGCCTGTATCATGGCCGTAATCTGTCTTCCCGCTTCGGGAGAAAACAATAAGAAGTCTAAACCGGGCGGCGCTTCCCTTAAAGTGCTTTGCCTGGGAAATTCCATTACACGGCATGAATATAAGGCTGATATCGAATGGTTCTCGGAGTGGGGCATGGCAGCTTCGAAGGAAGAGAACGACTATTGCCACCAGTTGCAGAAGCTGCTCTGCGCAGAACATCCCGGCACGGTGGTTACCCCGCTCAACATCGCTTACTGGGAACGCAATCTGACGTGCGATATTGATTCATTGATAGGTTCGGCTGTTCGCGGCAAAGACCTTGTCGTGATTCGTCTGGGTGAGAATGTGCAGGATAAGCAGGCGTTCCGTCCGGGCATTCTCCGCCTGGTGGAATATTGCAAACAGAAAGCGGGCAGGGTGGTCATCACCGGTTGCTTTTGGGAAGATGCCGAGAAGGAGCGTGCCATTATTCATGCCGCCCGTACCCACGGTATTTCCTTTATTCCGATTGACTGGATAGACCGTCTGTATGATTCGCGTCCCAAGGTGGGCGATACCCTCTATGATGTGGAAGGAAAGCCTTATACCGTGACCAAGGAGTTTATTATTGCCCACCCTGACGACCGAGGCATGCGAAAGATAGCCGAGGCGATATTCGACACTTTGCGATGATGCTTTCTTGAATGTGACGCCAGGGAGCCGCATTGTTCGGGACTTGATTGATATGAATTGGTTTATAGATTATTGGTATGGAAAATTTGAAAAATATTTTGTGGCTCTGTCTGGCAGGACTGTTGTTGGCTGCACTGCCCGCTGCCGCCGGGCAGATTGTTGTGTCCACCCCTTCCTTCGCATTGGTGCTTGATGCTCCGGTAGGAGGCGAACTAAGGTATCTCTACTACGGAACCGGATTATCGGAGGATGATTTGCGGCAGATGAATGTGGCAGGTACGTGCCATCATGTTGCTTATCCTTCTTATGGAATCGGATGGCCCGGTGAATCCGCTCTCCGTGTCAGACATGCCGATGGGGTGATAGCCACCCGGCTTTATGTGCAGGATGTGGAAGTGAGGCAAGAGCCGGATGCTGTGCTCACCCTTGTGAAACTGAAGGATTGTGTTTATCCCTTCTACGTCAATCTCTGCTACAAGGCATATCGGGATGTGGATGTGATTGAAACCTGGACTGAATTCAGCCATTCGGAGAAGACTCCGGTAACGCTCCTTCAATTTGCTTCGTCTTATCTTCCTCTCCGCAGAGGCGATGTGTGGCTTTCCAGCCTCTACGGCGGGTGGGGAAACGAGGCAAGGTTGCTTCAGGAACCTTTAAAACCCGGCATCAGGCTGATAAAGAATATCGATGGCGTACGCAATTCGCATACTGCCCATGCCGAAGTAATGTTTTCGCTGGACGGGAAACCACAGGAAAACACAGGGCGTACTATCGGCGCAGCCCTTTGCTATACCGGTGACTATAGGCTGAAAATCAATACGGATGACGGCGATTATCACCACTTCTTTGCCGGTATGGATGAGGAAGGTGCTTCCTTCAGGCTGAAAAAAGGCGAGGTATTCCGTACTCCCCCGTTGGCGCTCACCTATTCGGAAGAGGGATTGGGCGGCGCAAGCCGTAATTTCCATAAATGGGGACGGAACCATAAACTGGCCAATGGAGACAAACTTCGCAAGATACTGTTGAACAGTTGGGAAGGTGTTTACTTCGACATTAATCAGAAGGATATGGAGCAGATGATGGCAGACATAGCCTTGATGGGAGGCGAACTCTTTGTGATGGATGATGGCTGGTTTGGCGACAAGCATCCGCGTGATATTGACAACGCCGGGCTGGGGGACTGGGTGGTGAACCCGAAGAAACTGCCTGACGGCATTGCCGGACTATTGCGTGATGCCGCGAAACATAATATTGGTTTCGGCATCTGGATTGAACCCGAAATGATTAACACACGCAGCGAACTATACGAGAAGCATCCCGACTGGGTGATGAAAGTCCCCGGACAAGACTTCATTACGGCGCGCGGTGGCACGCAGGCAGTACTTGACCTTACCAACCCCCAGGTGCGGGATTTCATTTTTTATACGGTGGATACCTTGCTGGCCCGCTATCCGGAAATAGAATATATCAAGTGGGATGCCAATATGCCGGTGCTGAACCACGGTTCTGTCCATTTGGACAAGGACGAGCAAAGCCATCTGAGTATTCTTTATCATCAGGGATTTGAGGATGTGTGCCGACGCATCCGTAGAAAATATCCTGATGTGACGATTCAGGCGTGTGCCAGTGGAGGCGGTCGCGTCAATTACGGCTATTTACCCTATTTTGATGAATTCTGGACCAGCGATAATACAGATGCCTTGCAACGCATTTATATCCAGTGGGGAACGTCCTATTTCTTTCCTGCTATCGCTATGGGAGCGCATATCAGCGCTGCGCCCAACCATCAGACGCATCGCAGCTTGCCCTTGAAATATCGCATTGATGTGGCAATGAGCGGAAGGCTCGGTATGGAGATACAACCCCGGAATATGACGGATGAAGAGAAAAATCTTTGCCGTGAGGCGATTGCTGCTTACAAAGAGATTCGTCCGGTGGTGCAGTTTGGTGAACTTTATCGGCTGATGTCACCGTATGACGGTCAGGGGGTAGCCTCATTGTTGTATGCCAGCGAAGATAAGTCGAAAGCCGTCTTCTATTGGTGGAAGCTGGAACAGTTTGTCAACCGGCAGTTGCCGCGTGTCAGGATGGCGGGATTGGATGTGGGGAAACAATACCGTATTCGTGAGCTGAACCGCATTGACAATGTCCCTCTCTCCTTTGAAGGAAAGGTACTGAGTGGCTCTTTCCTGATGAGTCACGGACTGGAGATTCCCGGAGAACATAGGGTGGATGCAGATAAAATGAGTGATTATGCCAGTCGGATATTGTATCTGGAAGAGGTGAACCATTAAAATATTAGAAATATGAAAGTTGGATATTTTGCAGTTGTACTGCTTGCATGCTTCCTGCAGGCTTGTTCTTCGTTTGGGGGAAAGGATAGCACGGAGATGGACGGTTTTGTGACCGGACTGATGGACCGGATGACTGTACGGGAGAAACTGGGCCAGTTGAACCTGCCCTCGGGAGGCGATTTAGTGACTGGTACGGTGATGAACGGCGAACTCACGGAAATGATACGGAAGCAGGAAATCACGGGCTTCTTCAATGTGAAGGGAGTACGGAAAATCAGAGAGATGCAACGTATTGCCGTGGAGGAAACCCGTTTGAAGATTCCCTTGATTGTAGGAGCGGATGTCATACACGGTTATGAGACAATATTTCCCATACCGCTTGCCATGTCGTGTAGCTGGGACACTGTCGCCATCCGACGGATGACACGCGTGGCGGCTACTGAGGCCAGTGCCGACGGAATCTGCTGGAATTTCAGTCCGATGGTGGATATCTGCCGCGATGCCCGTTGGGGACGCATTGCCGAGGGGAACGGTGAAGACCCCTACTTGGGCGCTTTGATGGCGAGGGCATACGTACATGGCTATCAGGGCGATGCTATGAAGGCTAATAATGAAATACTGGCCTGTGTCAAGCATTTTGCACTGTATGGTGCTTCCGAGGCGGGACGTGATTATAATACGGTGGACATGAGCAGATTGAGCATGTACAACAATTATCTGGCTCCCTATAAAGCAGCCGTTGAGGCGGGTGTGGGGAGCGTGATGAGTGCGTTCAACCTTGTGGATGGTATTCCTGCCACTGCCAATAAGTGGCTGCTGACCGATCTTCTTCGTAACGAGTGGGGATTTGGCGGTATGGTCGTTACCGATTATTATTCCATCGGAGAGATGAAAACTTACGGCGTGGCCGACAAGAAAGAGGCTTCCGTGCTTGCTCTGAAGGCGGGAACGGACATGGATATGGTCACCGCCGGTTTTCTGGATACTTTGGAGTCGGCATTGGAGGAAGGACTCATTTCTGAAGCTGATATTGACCGTGCCTGCCGTAGGGTGCTTGAGACTAAGTATAGAATGGGACTTTTTGACGACCCCTACAAATACTGCGACACGGTACGTGCGGAGAAGGAAATCTTTACGCCCGAGCACCGCAAGGAAGCGCGTGAGGTGGCACGTGAAACCTTCGTGCTGATGAAGAACGAGGGAAGTCTGCTGCCTCTTTCTATGGATAAGAAGATAGCGCTGATAGGACCTATGGCCGATGCCCGCAACAATATGTGCGGCATGTGGAGTCTGACTTGTGTTCCTTCCGACCACCGTTCCCTGCTCGATGGGATGCGCGACGCGATGAAGGGCAGGGGCGAAGTCTTTCATGCCAAAGGCAGCAATATCTATTACGAGGAGGAAATGGAGAAAGGCGCCGTCGGCTTCCGTCCTTTGGAGCGTGGAGACAATGGGAAATTACTTCGGGAGGCGTTGCAGGTGGCTGCCCGTGCGGATGTGATTGTTGCCGCTTTGGGTGAGTGTGCGGATATGTCGGGTGAATCGGCCTCACGTACGGAACTGGAACTGCCGGATGCGCAACAAGCGTTACTGAAAGAACTGGTGAAGACGGGAAAGCCGGTGGTGCTGTTATTGTTTACGGGACGTCCGTTGGTGCTTAATTGGGAAACGGCACATGTTCCTGCTATACTGAACGTATGGTTTGCGGGCAGTGAGGCGGGCGATGCCATAGCTGACGTATTGTTTGGGCACGCCGTGCCTGCCGGAAAGCTCACTACCAGTTTCCCACGTGCCGTAGGACAGATGCCGTTATACTATAACCATTTGAGTGCCAGTCGCCCCGATCCGCAAGATGGGGTGTTCAACCGCTACCAGAGTAACTATATTGACCAAAGTAATGAACCGCTTTATCCTTTCGGGTTCGGGCTGAGCTATACGACTTTTGAGTATGGCGATATGCGGCTTGGTTCGGAATGCCTTCCCAAGAACGGAGAACTGGCGGTTTCTGTGGAGGTCACCAATTCCGGTACTTGTGACGGTACGGAAATCGTACAGCTCTATCTGCGTGATGTGATGGCTGAGGTGGCACGTCCCGTCAAGGAACTGAAAGCTTTCCGGCGCATCTTCTTGAAGAAGGGGGAAAAGCGGGAAGTGGTGTTCACGTTGACAGAAGAGGACTTGAAATGCTACCATTCGGACTTGCAATACGGGTATGATCCGGGTGAGTTTCAAGTGATGGTCGGTCCTAACAGCCGTGATGTCCAGACGAAGGTGTTCAAAGCAGAGTAGTTTTTAAATAAAAAAAATGGAATTATGAAAGAAAAGAAATATGGTTTGATTATTCTTTGTGGCTTTCTTCTGTATACTTTCCTGCCGCTCCGGGCGGGAAAGCGAGCGGGGCAGGGAAGTGACATTGTTTCTGTCATTAAGCATGGCATTCGGAACGATGGGGCTGTGATAGGCCCTGAACTGAATGAACTTGTAACGAGAAGTTACGGGAAGACATTGTATTTCCCCGCCGGCATATATAATCTGTCGGAACCCGTTGTCCTTCCCTACGACTATACGAAGAACGTGAACATCCTCTTTGATAAGAATGCGCTGATAAAGACCGATTTACCGATGGAAGCACTGTTGAAGGTGGGTTATTCGGAGATGACAACGCCCGACGTTACTCACCGGCGCTTCTCTTATATCGAAGGAGGGATGTTCGACTGTTCTAACGTGGACAACGGAATTATGGTCAACGGTTTAAAACAGCTGGTCTCCCTGAAGTATATCAGTCTGTTTAAGGGGC
Organism: Bacteroides sp. AM32-11AC; assembly: GCF_003603515.1. Classification (NCBI taxonomy): domain Bacteria; kingdom Pseudomonadati; phylum Bacteroidota; class Bacteroidia; order Bacteroidales; family Bacteroidaceae; genus Bacteroides; species Bacteroides sp. AM32-11AC. The sequence continues at coordinate 151,536 of NZ_QTNH01000002.1, forward strand.
GCAACACACATATCCGCATCAGCGTTACCGACGACTTCAGAGGAACGGGAAGCAGTGACACCAAAATAGACAATGTGACCATACAAGGCATTTCGTCCAACGAAGAGGTATATGGTATTTATATAGATCAGGCCTGCTGTGACTGTAAGATCTCCAATACTTTCATATATAGCACGAAGTATGGACTCGTGACAAAGTCGGCGGGACATATTTTGAATAACCTGCATATTCTCTCCATGCACACCACTGGCGGTCTGGACTTGGGGGTGAAAGGTTTCCGCTCTACGGAAGGGATACGTGTAGAAGCGGATGGCTTTTTCATTTTCAACGAGGTGTATTATGACACGGTGGACCGTGGTATTGTGGTTGCGGCAGACAGGAATCCTACGTTGGTGCTGGACAAGAACATCTTCTATTCCTATTTGCCGGATTTCGGGACTTCTTTCCTCTATCGGGACCATAAGGCGGCGACTCCGTTTCAAGCGAAGATGTCGAACTGTATCATCGAAGTGGCAAAGCAGGGTTATAAGATCTTTGATGTCAGTCCTGAGGCTATAAAGAATGATGTGGAGGGGAATTTTTCGTTTGTGAATTGTGCAATGAGAAATTCTCACTTGTTAAGTCCTTTCGATTTCTCCCTGATGCAACGCATAAGGGAAAAAAGATGTGATGCGCTGTCCGCACCGGAGCAGGCAGCAGGTGGTCTACAGGCAGTGGATAGCTTGCAGTGGTACGTTTTGGGAGCCGTGTTCGCTTCTCCGTATCGTAATCTGTTAAAGTTGGATTTGGCAAAAGATGGTGTGGCAGAACTGGATTTGCTCTTTGCAGGAGGGGAACCCGAAATACATAGCAGGATGCTTAAAAGCCCGGATAGAACTTCCTTCCAGCTGGGATATGTTGTTAAGGACGAATATTGTATCTTACTGTTGAGAACGCCCCGAGGAAAAGTGTATCCTGCTATTTGTGATGTGTTGGGAAATAGTTGTTTTTTGGCGACTCCTTCCAAAGATAGATATTATAAACCGGAAGATTATGGGGTAGACCAGGACCCCGTCATTCTGCATTGAATTTGTGTAATGGAAGAGCAGGTAATATAGAGCGTGAGCGATGTGTTACTTAAGATACAGTGTCATTTTACTTAACGGTAAAATGACACTGTAAATGCCTGATAAAGGTGTTTATTATTTGAAAAACAATTAGATTATCAGCGTGCTGGCTTTTTAGAATCTGTATCCATATCCCAGCATGATTGCCACATTGTCATCTTTGGCAAACATAAACCTGGCTTCTGCATTCAGATAACTCCGTTCGGAGATGGGTAATGTGATACCTCCTCCCAAATTGAAAGCGAATTTGGTAGAGTTGCTCCGGTCCATTTCCATTTCTTTCCCGTCTATCTCAACACTCTTTTTGCCATAGAAGTTGTTCTGCATGCCGATACCTGCAAGGGGATAGACCGAAAATCCTTGGCCGTCTTCTTTAAAGTTGAATACATAATGGAAATTCACGCTTACATCCAGTCCGGTAACTTTGTCTTTAGGAAAGTAGAACGTTACATCCGGAGCAATCCGGAGATTATTCGCTATCGCGTAACGTCCTTGTACTCCCAAACCGAACCTCTCATAGTTCGTTTGATAACCGATGTTGCCCATCAAAGAGCCTTCACCTTTAACTGTTTGGGCATTTATGCCCACAGATGCCAATGCAATCATGGCCAGCAAGAATAATTTTTTCATAATTAAGGCATTTAGTTAATAAAATATTTATTTAAAAGAAGAATGATCTCCTTTTAATGGAAATAACAAACGTTTGCTTACATTTGTTTGCTATATATTGTTACATATACAAAGACTTTTGATGTTAATATACGAGCGCTTTTCTCAATTTTTTATAAAGCAAAAAATGATGTTAATTCCGTTTTTATGCCTCGAACCATTTTTTTTAATGCTGTGTTTTTAGTATATGGCAGGGATTAAAGTTGGTTACATTTGAATTGCCAGTTTGTAGAGAAAGGAGCAAGTGGTATATTACATTGTCGTAACTGACTGAACCTGCATTGTTACGAAAGGATAAAATATCAGGATTGTTTCATTATTAAAATCTACAGCCATGAAAAGTCTAAGTTTTGATTTGCGGGTCAGGCTAATAGCCAGTTCTGTCATCGGGGCAATAGTTTATTTCTTTTCAAGTTCCCGCAGGTAGGTAAAGTGATAATAAAATAAAGGATCGCAGGATATGCCTTTATATTGGAAATAAGCGGATGATATATCTATCTATATATTTACATGTAAATCTCAGAACTGAGTGTGTTACTTTAAAAAATAGTTTATGTATTTTTTATGGTACATTGTTATCGGGATCGCTTCTCTGTCTTATAACAGAAAGAAAATTGAACTTTAATTATTTTAATCGTTTAAAACCAACTTAATTATGGAAAATAGAAATTCTAGTTTATGGATCGGCCTGGGAATAGGTACGGTCATCGGTACTCTGGCTTATCGTTTCTCACGTACTTCAAAAGCCAAGAAATTGAAGGAAAAAGTATGTAACGTTTTTCATAAGATAACCGGTCAGACGGAAGACCTGTTAGATGAAGCTAAGGAAAAAGTGGCGGATACCGGAAAAGTTGTAGTGGATAAGGTAGCCGATAAAGTTCAAGATGGCGCTGATGCTGTAAAGGACGCATTGAAAGATGCGAAGAAAGATGTCAAACAAGGAGCTGAAAAGGCCAAGACAGAAATAAAGGAAGGGTATGAAGATGTAAAAAAAGAAGCAAGTAAAAAACTTGATTGATTTTTTTATATATCATTCTGTTAGTAGTAATATCTTATATAAAGAAGAATTATGATTGGATTTGTAATATGGATTATAGGATTGGTCTTAACTATCAAAGCTGCTCTAGAGATATGGCGTATTCATGCGCCGGCGGAAAGAAGGTTAATAGCCATTATCCTGGTAGTTTTGACCAGTTGGGTAGGATTGTTGTTCTATTACTTTTATGGTAAGCCTCGTATGGCACAGTGGCTGGGGACCGGTCTTGAAAGGTATTGATGGTCACATAGCTGTTTATGCTGAATAGATAGGAATATCCCAAAATAAAAATGTGTTGGTTGATAGAAGTGACCGATTTATTTTTGTTTTGGGATGTTTGTATAGGAGTATACAAAGGTAATGTCAAAAGTATATGAGACTTGTCATTATGATAATATTTTAGGCACGGATTACGCGGGGTAAATTAAAACCGTGAAATCCGTACCTAAAAGAATGCACAGAGAGAGAGGTCTTTTCTTCTTGTCTGTCTTACCAATATTTTTCGATTCTATCATAGCCGAAAACGTGACTACGTTCATCTTTAATATCTTGCAGCTTATGACAAATTATTTGCGCTCCGATCATGCTGAAAGTGATTCCGTTTCCGCCATATCCCAGATCGAAAAATATTCGTTCCTTGCCGGGCCAATTGCCGATGAAAGGTAGCCCGTCTTTGGTGCTACTGAAGGTACCGCACCATGCCATTTCTGTTTTGAAAGGGATATCGGGGAATAGTTTTCTGATTTTTCTCTCCAAGATACGGATTTTCTTTCTGAGTAGTGAGTCACGGTGTTCTGGATCGCTGAACTTTTCATCCTCACCACCTACAATAATACGGTTTCCGTCGGTGGTACGGATATAAAGATATGGATCGGCTGTTTCCCAGATCAGGCAATGTTCCGGCCAGAGATATTCGGGGGCTACCGGATGTGATATGAGTGCATAAGTAGAAGTCAAATCCATAATTTTCTGGGGAAGGAATTGTCCGGCCTCAAATCCGGTGGCTACGATTGCATATCCGCACTTAATTTTATTTCCTTTGTCTGTTATCATGATACAGCCATCAGATGTTTCAGTGCACTTTTTTATGTTGGTATGGGTAAAGACCTTCAGATCGTTCTCCTTCATATGATAGGTGAGCAGTCCGGTTGCAGCTCTGTAGGCATCCATCTGTGCGGATGTTTCATTCACCAGGGCATTGCCGGGCACTTTCACCTTATATCGTTTTCTGATTTCTTGTTTCTTGAGCAGATTGACCGGCAATTCATGCTTTTGCCGTATTTCGTATTCTTGTTCCAGAAGTTTGTTGTCTGCCGAGCTGCTGGCATAAAAGATGCTGGACAATTGCTCAAATCCGGCATCGACACCTGTTTCCTTTAGTACTTTCTTTATATCAGAAATGGATTGCAGGCATGCATGATAGGCAGTTGTGGCGTTTTCTTCGCTGATGATTTTTGCCATCCGGCAGAGGGGTACGTCTATTTCATATTGTAGTAAAGCGGTACTTGCAGCAGAGCTTCCGGTTGCGATGCTGCGTTTGTCAATCACGCAACATTCTATTCCGGCACGACACAATTCGTGTGCCATCAAAGCGCCTGTTATACCCGAACCTACGATGACGATATCTGTTGACAGATCATCCTCCAAAGGGTGGAAATAGTCCAATAGGGAATTTCTGACGATCCAATAGGGTAAACCTGAATGTAAGTCCATAATATATTTTGTTAATTCCCCCTTACTTTCTTCCTGTTGAGAAACAGGAGTGAAGTAAGGGGGGGAGTGAGAAATGGGAAAGCCGTTTTATTGAAATTTGCTTTCCGTTTACGGTAGTAGATTATTTGCCTTCTTCGATAGTACAAATGCTGACACGGTTCCAGTCCGGTTCGGAGAACATATCACCGATTCCTTGTCCTTCGGCGGTAATGCGGGTGTCGTTAATCTTGTATTTTTTTACAAGTATGGACTTCACAGCTTGAGCACGTGCTTTTGCCAGTTTCTCATTGAAAGCGAGGTTACCTTCGGGAGAGGCATATCCTTTGATGACGACTTTAGCTTCAGGATGTTTTTTCATGTAAATGGCTACACGTTCCACATTAGGCAGTTGGGAAGCATCAACCACGGACTTTCCTTGTCTGAAGGTAATGATGGATTCTGGAATGCGGTTGGTTTTTACCACGGTTTCTATGTTGGCAGCTTGGGTTCTGCAATCTGCCAGCTCCTTTTGTAAGTTGTTGGCCTGTTGTACGGCATTGCTCAGTTGCATGTCCTTGTCGCTCAGTTGTGATCGCAGACGGTTGACTGCATTATTTAGCTCGCCTACTTCTACTGGGTCGTAAGGCTTCACTGTTGTGAAATGATGTGAGCCGTTGCTACACATGAAATGGTAGGTCAGTCCGGCAGTCAGTTCAAAAGTGGCATTGTTGGCGTTGAAACGGCTTTTAGTTTTGCTGAAGTCTCCTTGCATATCATATACGATAGCTGGTTTGATACCGAGTGTCCATGCTTTTTCCTCACCTAGGTTGAAGTTCAAGTTTAGACCAAGGCGTGTAGACCAGGAATTTGTATCACCGGGGCCATTCTGATAGTAATGTAGCCAGCCGATACCTGTCAGAGTCTCGATTTCAAAAATGCGTGGTTCGCCCATATAACCTCCAAAGAGATTCATCAGGTTGACTTTACCGAGTAAGCTCACTTCGGAAGCATCAAATGCAGTTTTGCTGGCTGAGGTATTTACATATCCCATACCTTGAATACCTAGACCGAATATAGGAGTAAGTTGTTTTCCGATTCCGAATCCGAAGGCCGGTCGGGCATTTTTTAAGAAGGAGCTGTGAGTCAAAGGGGTTACAGCACCAGCTTTCAGTTCAATAGACCAGTTGTCACCAGGGCGTGTGCCTTCAAGGGCCGTACGGTCATTTTGCGCATGCATGGTAAGAATACTCATGCTTAGTGCTAAAACAAAGATAGATTTTTTCATAATTAAATAAATTAATAGTGATACAATAAATATGTCACACACGTTGTACTGTCTGTTGTGTAGTTATGACTGTGCATAATCTAATGAATTACTTTGTCATAACCTTTGTTTAAAAAACAGCCCGTTAAAAAGGATGGTTCGAAAAATAGAAATGGATTTAACATCTATTTAAGAAGTCGGATGGTACCAGAAGCCTGTATTGGCAGTGAAAGCACATCATAGATATATAAGGTGCAAATTCTTGGATTTATATATAACGGCATCAAATATAACTTTATATATACATGCGTTTTTTAACACAAATATCTGTTGAAATGACAAATATTCATCAAACAAATATTCTTTCAATGCTGTTTTTTTATAGAGATACAAATCATAGTATTAATTAAAAACCTGACAATTATGAAAAAATTAAGTTTCGCAGGACTGAAGGGTAGAGTGTCCTGGGGCAGTGTTTTCGGCGGTGTCATGACTGTATTGGCAATATCCGTGTTACTGTCTATTTTAAATTCAAGTATTGGTTTGTTTATGTTTGATCCATTATCAGATCACCCGGTTGCGGGCATCGGCACTGCTGTTGGAATCGGATCCGCTATCATTCTGGTTGCCGGCATGGCTGCAGGAGGCTTTGTGGCCGGGAAACTGGCCGGTATGGACGGAATGATACACGGATTTCTGGTCTGGGCGACCACACTGATTGTGGCTGTGGTACTGGGAATTTTTCTGGCTGTCGGTGCGGCAAAAATGACGGTGAATACTCTTGGAGCGGTCTCGTCCGTTACGGGCAGCGTTTTGTCTGGAACAGGTGATACCGTTGGAAACGGAGTTGCTGCATTATCAGAAGACGCAAAGGAACTGTTCGGAGAAATCGATTTTAATGCAACCCTGAAAGAAGGGAATATACCGCAGAATATCCGTACCGCACTTCTAAAAAGCGACGTGAAGGAACTTCAGCCGGATTACCTGCAGAAGCAACTGGCGGAAGTGAAGGATGACCTGGAAGCGTCCGTAAAAAAAATAGTACGTTCCCCACAACAAGCGGATGAGAGCATTGACAGTTTCCTTGACCGATTGAAACAACGTACAGAAAATATCAGCAAAAATATAGACCGGAATGATTTGGCTAAAGCTATAGCAAACAACACCAATATGTCAAAAGCAGAAGCAAATAAAACTATTGACCAATATATGAACCTGCTGGAAAATGCACGTATGGAAGCCGGCAAACAGATAGACAAACTGGAGGTGACCCTGAAGAAAGCTGCACAGGAATGGAAAGAAATCAAGCATGAGGCACTCGTGGCTGCCGATAAGGCAACGGATGCCGCAGCGAGGTCCGCACTGATTTCGTTCCTTGCAATTCTCTCCGGAGCGGTATTGTGCTGTATTGCAGGTGCCTACGGTAGCAGGAAGACCCAAGAAAGGGTGGATATCTGACAGTATTTCATTAAATCAAGTAAGAAGTTCGGTCCCCCAAACAGTATGACAGGTTGATGTCATTTTTAAGCATGTTATATCTTTTCTGAAATCGGGCCAACTGATATCCGCATTATAAAAGGCAATGACTAACTTGCATTGCCTTTTTAAATTTAAACTATTTTTATTATTTTTGCGGGTAACATTTAACTTAACACACTTTTACTACAAATGACATACTTTCAGATTTTAAAGAGGGTGCTTTTTCTGTTCCCTTTACTAATAGCCACTTTTACTACTTGCAAGGGTCAAATTTATAAATACCTGGGCATAGAGGACGGACTAAGCAACCGGAGAATTTTCCGCATCCAGAAAGGCGGGCACGGGTACATGTGGTTCCTTACCCAGGAAGGGATAGACCGTTATGACGGAAGCAAGATTAAACATTATGCCGTCTTTGACGGAAGTATGGAGGTGGCGCCGCAAATCAACCTGAACTGGCTATATACCGACAGCAGGCACAGGCTGTGGGTTGTGGGTAGAAAAGGACGCATATTCCGGTACGACACCGCCCGTGACCGTTTTGTTATGACCTACAAGCTTAACGGCCTGCGGGATGACGTAACATCAGGCACCGTCAATTGTACCTATATGGACAGTAATGACCGTATCTGGCTCTGCCATGGTGACAGTATTATACGCTATGATACCCGCGCAGGCACTACGGACAGAATAGACTCCCCTGCCTCGAACGATATTACTGCAATCACGCAGACCGACAGTACAAACTTTTTTATAGGGACATCAAACGGGTTACTGCAAACCATAGAAAAGGAAGGTGTCCTGGAAACTGTGGTCGGAACATATACTGACAGTATCTGTATACCGGTAAGTGAGCTTTATTTCCACCAAGATTCAAAGAAACTGTTCATAGGAACCTTCAAGGAAGGAATTATAGCATACGGAATGAACACGACTTCAACCATCATCGCGGACGGTCCGCTACAGAACGTGGCAATCAAACGAATCACCCCCTTTGGAAAGCGGCAACTGCTGGTAGCCACGGGAGGCAGGGGAGTATACAAGATTGACGTTGATTCTCTCTCCGCCCGGCCTTATATAACCGCCGACTACAGCAATTATAACGGTATGAACGGGAACAACATCAATGATATTTATGTGGATGGAGACGGACGGATATGGATGGCCAATTATCCTACCGGGATTACAATACGCAACGACCATTACAGAAGTTACAAATGGCTCAAGCATTCACCGGGCAACAACAGTTCGCTGGCCAATAACCAGGTCCATGATGTAGTCCGGGACGGCGAGGGTGACCTGTGGTTCGCCACCAGCAACGGGATCAGCCTGCTTCACAGCGCAACCGGTCAGTGGACTTCCTTCCTTAGCAGTTCCGAGCACTTGAAAGGCGATGACAATAATATCTTCCTGAGCCTCTGTGAGGTATTACCCGGCATTATCTGGGCAGGTGGGTATACATCAGGTATATACAGGATTGACAAGAAGAAAGGCACGGTGGAATACATCTCACCTTCCTCCCTGGCAGGAATAAGCCCTGACCAATATATCAGTGACATAATAAAGGACTCCGGAGGGGATATATGGTCAGGCGGATACTGTAATCTCAAACGCATCAACCCTGAAAGCGGTGACATACGACTCTACCCGGGACTGGGGTCCATTACCGCCATACTGGAAAAGGACGCGGAACACATCTGGGTAGGTACAACTATGGGATTATACCTGTTGGACAAGCTCCGGGGAGATTACCGCCGCATAGATTTCCCGGTCGAGACAGTCCATGTCAGTACTTTGTATCAGGCTGCGGACAGCACACTATATGTGGGGACCAGAGGAGCGGGACTGCTTGTATATGACGGTGCAAACGATAAATTTATACATCAGTACCACATGGAAAACTGTGCCCTTGTTTCTGATAACATTTATATTGTCATTCCAAGACCGGATGGCAGCTTGCTGCTCGGTACGGAAAACAGCATAGTTACTTTCCTGTGTGAAGACCGGACTTTCCAAAACTGGACGGCGGAACAAGGATTGATGAGCGTATGCTTCAATGCCGGCGCTGCAACCCAGTATGGGGACAGTCTTGTGTTCGGAAGCAATGATGGCATCGTCATATTCCCGGTTGACTTGCAGATTCCCGTTCCACAGTTCTCACAGATGCTCCTGAGGGATTTTGCAGTCTCTTCATGTCCGGTCTATCCCGGTGAGGAAGGGTCACCGTTAAAAAAGGATATTGACGGTAATTACAAACTTGAACTGGCTTATGACCAGAGCAGCTTCTCCCTGGAAGCAATATCCATCAACTATGATTATCCTTCAAACATTCTGTACTCATGGAAATTGGAAGGCGCCTATAACGGCTGGAGCCACCCGTTGCAGGACGGGCAGATACAGGTCACCGGTCTTTCCCCAGGCAAGTACATCCTGCGTATCTGTGCCATATCCAACGAAGAAAAATACAAAGTTTATGAGGAGAAAAGTATTGAAGTGGTTGTCGCCCGTCCACCATGGGCGAGCGCATGGGCCATAGCGGGATATGCACTTCTTGCCATATCAGCCGTTACAATAGCAGTCAGGATCGTCATGTTGCGCAGACAAAAAAGGCTATCGGAGGAAAAGACACGCTTCTTCATAAATACCGCCCATGATATCCGTACTCCCCTCACCCTGATAAAAGCTCCTTTGGAAGAAGTGGTGGAAAGGCAGCAGGTAAAAGAGGAAGGGACGGATAACGTGGGAGTGGCCTTGAGAAGCGTGAATAACCTCCTGCAATTGGTTACCGACCTGATCAATTTCGAAAGGGCGGACGTTTACACCTCACAATTGTATGTTGGCGAATATGAGCTGCACAGCTACCTGGAAAGTACTTGCGAAACTTTCCGGACATATGCGTCACAGAAAAACGTCAACCTCTCATGTGAAAGTAAGTTCCCTTTTATGAATGTCTGGTTTGACAGGGACAAAATGGATTCTATACTGAAGAATCTATTGTCAAATGCCTTGAAATATACCCCCCGAAATGGTAATGTCCATGTTTGTGCCTACACTGAACAGAATACATGGAGCATAGAGGTAAGTGATACGGGGATTGGAATTCCCGCCGGGGAGAGGAAATATCTGGGCGGAAGGTTTTTCAGGGGCAGCAATGCCGTTAATCAGAAAGTGCCGGGAAGCGGAATCGGCCTGATGCTGGTCTGCAAACTGGTACGTTTGCATAAGGGAAGGATCATTATATCAAGCACGGAAGGGGAAGGTACCTGTGTACGTGTTACATTCCCCATGGGAAACAGGCATTTGCGCAAGGCACGTTTCATAACAGTGGCAAAGACGGAAGATGCAGCCCCGCCACAACCGGAAACGTGTTCTGCCGAACTGCGGATGGAAACGATGAAAAATGGCAAAAGTTCATCACGTATTCTTGTAGTGGAGGACAACGATGACTTGCGGGGATACATTGAGAGACTCTTGGGACAGGACTACCACGTCCAATCATGCACAAACGGACGCGACGCGTTGGTCGTGGCAAGGGAATATAACCCGGACCTGATCCTTTCGGATGTCATGATGCCGGAGATGGGCGGTGATGAACTATGTGTAGCCATCAAGTCGGACATTGAAACCTCTCATATTCCGGTCATCCTGCTGACGGCACTCAGCGATGAGAAAAATATGCTCAAGGGGTTGGACAAGGGAGCCGATGCATATATAACCAAGCCGTTCAGTGTGAATGTGCTCAAGGCGAACATCAGGAGCATACTGCGCAACCGGATATTGCTCCGAAAAACATATGCCGGACTAAAATCTGGTACCGGCCCGTTACCTGAAGGATGCAGTAACGCATTGGACTGGAAATTCATTGCCACCGTGAGAGAATGTGTTATGGAACATATTACCAGTCCTGATTTCAACGTGGACACCCTCTGTGAAATCCAGCACATGAGCCGTTCGAGTTTCTTCAACAAGCTCAAGACATTGACAGGATACGCACCGGCCGACTACATCCGTTCCATCCGCCTGCAACATGCGGCAAACCTGCTAATCCAGGAAAGGTGCACGATAATAGAAGTTGCGGATGCAACCGGATTCAGTGATGCAAAATATTTCAGGGAAGTATTCAGGAAACATTATGGTGTAAGCCCTAGTGAATACCGCAAAGTAGCAATGGGAACGCATCCGAAAGAAAGCCTATCCGATTATCGGTGCCATGGGGGAGGAAGTGTGGGAAGCCGTTGATGAGTTGATAAAAAACAGAGAGAGTACTATCGACTTGATACTGGTCGTTACATCAGGTAGGGTGAATGCTTAGGGTGGGTTCCACACTATTGTCAATATGATTACGTGATTACTCCGATCACGGTGGATAAGATGGTCATGCGGAGCGGCCTCTCTTCCTCGACCATCGTGTTGGACTATGTGTAGAACTGGCATGAATAGACAATCATATTGAGTGAAAGAGGTATGGAAAAATATTGAAAATCCGGGCAGCCGCATAGGGATTGCCCGACTTTTTTAAGATGGATATTCAGGTGTGGGGTTGGCAGGTCAGTCCACGGGCTCGCCGCCATAGCGAAGGCGGCAGATAGCCTCGTGGATTTCACACATGATATGCAGCCGTAGCCGCTTGCTGATATGTTGGCTGTCGGAACGCATGAAGAGTTTTTGAACGATTTGACCGTACACTTTTTGGACGAGAAACGAAAACCAAAGGAATTAAGACTCCATGAGGTGGCACCGTTGGACGCGAAATTTCGGGCGGAAATCGGGGACTGCAAGACCGCCTCACCGGATATATTCCGATACGGGATTTGCACGAAGCGGTGCGACATGGCACCCACACTGAGAAAGTTCAACAGGCTGGGAGACTTGCGACTGGTCTGTGCGCCGCTTCTCAATGAGCGATGGATTGTCTCGCCGCCGGTTGCGCGACCGGATAATGCCCGGTTTCCGCCGCCGGAAGTGAAGACGAGGATACCGTTTAAAAAGAAAAAACAGAGTATGAACATTTAACTCTTTGATATATGGAAAATGAACAGAATGGAACGCTAAAAGACGGCAGTGTATATGTAGTCATGGGATTATGTTACAGAGATTCCAGCGTCTGTCGGAAGTGGTGTATTGCCTGTGAAATGAAACAGAACCGTTCTCGAAGGATGATACCTATACCCGCCGGCTCACTCCGGAAATGTGGGAGGAAATAAAGTTATCACCCGTAGTGGTGGCTGATATGCTGGATGATTTGAGGCACGGGAACAAGTTCTATACGGGCGTTGAAACGGATAAGGGGGCTTCTTTTCAGCCGGAACTATGAAGGGAACCACCAATATGGGGCCTTTATGGAGGAGAATATCGAGAGATGTTTCTTTGAGCCGGACTTTGAAGGAAAGTCGCTGACCGTGTATGAACTTCGGGGATGGCCTTCGCTGATGGCGGGGAAGATAAACCTCTGTTATGATGATAACGATACCCTGTTGCTATTGGAGAAGATTCCACCGGATGCCTTCCTTGATAAATCGGCTCTTAAAAGCGTACAGACAGAGGTGTATGACCTTTCACTCACGTGGGAGAATTATGCCCGGCTGCCGGACAATGAGAAGGGGCTTGGCCTGTTCCAGAGCGTGGATAACTATGACCGGATGACCTTGCTTCATATCATGGATCAAAGTATGACAAATCCCGTAAAACCTTGATTTTACGGGATTTTTTATTTCTCTTCTCGGACATCTATCAGTAATTCGGGTTATATAATCAGTAATCTGGATACCTATGTAATAATAATACCCGCTACTTTTGTATCGCTATAACAATTGGATTTATATGTTTCAACTAAATAATATATCGTATGAAAAGATTGGTGTTGTTTATGATGGCAGTTATGCTGTTGTCTATTACTGTTAACGCACAGAAAAAAGGTGGTAAGACACTGGTAGCTTATTTCTCGGCAACGGGAACAACGGCAAGGGCTGCCAAGTTGGTGGCAGAAGCTGTTGATGGGACCCTCTACGAAATACAGCCTGCGAAAAAGTACACGGCTGCTGATTTGGACTGGCACGACAAAGCTTCGCGCAGCAGTGTGGAGATGTCGGATTCCAAATCACGTCCTGCATTGTATTCTAAATTGGGAAGTCTCGCGGAGTATGATACCATTTATATAGGTTTTCCTATTTGGTGGAATTTGGCTCCAAGAATCATCAATACATTTATAGAAAGCGGTGATTTTGCAGGTAAAACGGTTATTCCATTCGCCACTTCGGGAAGCAGCAGTATTTCTAATGCAGAAAAGGAATTGCAGACGAATTACCCCGGCATAAACTGGGGAAAAGGCAGGCTGCTGAATGGAGCGAGCCGGGAAACTGTCAAGCAATGGATTAAGAAATGAATTTCCAACCGAAACTTAAAGAAGTAGAGATGAAGAACATGGTAAAAAACATATGTGCGGCGATGGTTATTAGCCTTTGTGCTGCAGGACATTTGTCTGCAACAGAAAATAATCCTAATAATGATAATAAATTTATGGAAGAGAATTTGAATCTGACTCAAGAGTGGGACAAGACATTCCCACAGAGTGATAAAGTAGACCATAAAAAGATAACTTTCCACAACCGTTACGGCATTACACTTGCCGCCGATTTGTATGTACCCAAGAATGTGACGGGTAAATTGCCTGCCATTGCCATCAGTGGCCCATTTGGTGCCGTGAAGGAACAAGCTTCGGGCTTGTATGCGCAGACATTGGCAGAACGTGGATTCCTGACGATTGCTTTCGATCCATCCTATACGGGAGAAAGTAGCGGCCAGCCCCGTTATGTGGCTTCGCCGGACATCAATACGGAAGATTTCAGTGCAGCGGTCGATTATCTTTCCACCCGTGACGATGTAGATGCAGAGCGCATCGGCATTCTCGGTATTTGTGGATGGGGAGGCATGGCGCTTAATGCAGCGGCTATCGATACTCGCATCAAGGCTACAGTTACGGCAACCATGTACGACATGAGCCGGGTCAATGCTAACGGTTATTTCGATTCTATGAATGCCGATGCACGGCATGAATTGCGGCGCCAGCTTAATGCTCAGCGTACGGAGGATTATAGAAACGGTACATTTGCTCTTGGAGGAGGTGTAGTAGACCCGTTGCCTGCCGATGCTCCACAATTTGTGAAGGACTACCATGCCTATTATAAAACACCGCGCGGCTATCATAAGCGGTCACTCAACTCTAACCACGGATGGAACAAGACTTCACCGCTTTCGTTCATCAATATGCCTATCCTTTCATATAGTGATGAAATCCGTAGTGCAGTGTTGATGCTGCACGGTGAGAAGGCCCATTCACGTTATTTCAGTGAAGATGCTTTTAAAAAGTTGCAGGGTGATAATAAGGAACTGCTGATTATTCCCGGTGCAAACCATGTAGACTTGTATGACAATATAGAGGTAATTCCATTCGGCAAAATAGAGAGATTCTTCAATGAAAATCTTCGATGACCGCCTTTAATGTGTTAGGAACCGGACGTACTTTTCTTTAGCCTGGTTCAGCAACTCCTCTTTCAGGCAGATGTCTTTCCGGAAAAGCGAATGCTCCGGGAAGATTTCTTTTTTCTTGGACGCCTTGTTCCAATTTCCTACTACATGCCCCTTATAGAGAAGTACCGGAAAGAACAATCCGTTGTTGGTGAAAGCTTTGGAATAGTCCTCTTTGGGTAGGACGTCCGTCCGGTCCTTGTATCCTATCAGGTATTCATCGTAGGAGGGAAGAAGGTGCAGGTTACCGGTCGCCTTTCCAGATGTCCGGCAGGAGTCATGGATGTACCATGTCTGGCTGTTCCATTGTTCGGACATCAGTTCCGGTTCTATCAGAGAAATGGCTTGCCTTGCTTCCGTTAAAGGCAAACCAGACCACCAGGAGAAGTCTTGCAGGGTAGCAGGGGCATGGCTGCGGAAATAGGCTGTAGCCAGGCGGGCCAGCGCTTCTTCTTTCGTCAGTTCGGGGGTAGGTGGAACTCTTTCGTCCAGAAGGGCATAGGTGTGTTGCCGTCCATGGCATTCTCCGCTGCACACAATTCCTTCGACTTCGGCACGCGACATAAAGCGGGTCATGTGGTAGTTGTCTGCAAGCAGTCCCGAACGTTCAAAATGTTCCGCAATCTCTTGTTTCGTCAGGCTTCGCTTCCCGCTGAGGATATTCCCAAGTATGGTGTAGCTTCTGTCATATTGCTGTTCCGTGATTTCCAGACCATGTCCTTTTGCATAAGAATCATTGGCAGATTTGATGCGTTGTGCAGAGAGTTTCAGCATCCAACGAATGTCTTCTGCTGCTACCAGGTGCCATGTGGGACGCATTACGTGGGTTCTCAGTATTTCCCCTTGATGCAGGGCTTTTTCCACGGCTTGAATTCCCGGTGACTTCAGCCGCATACCTACGGCCCATTTCACCATTGTATAGTCTTGTGCCTGCATGGCGCCCATCCAGGAGATCAGTTCTTTCGGGTGGCCGAAGAGTGGAGTGGACAGTTGCTGGTTCTGTAAGCGTATTTCAAGGATTCTCATGTCGGTATGGTATTCGTTTGTATCAATAGGAATCGCAAAGATAAGAAAAGCAGGTCATCGCAGGGTATATCGTGTCCGCAATTATATTCTTTTGTTTCTTTTAACAGCTACTAATATAGCTATCTTTTATTTTTGCAACACACAAATTTGGAAAATATTCATAATTAAACAACCATAAGAACTTTTTTATGACTATGAGAACAAATTGTATTTTATTGTTAGTTATTTTGTTGGGAGCCTTTCCCTTAAATCGTGTACATGCCGATGAATCTGGAAGCATAATTCTGTACACTCCTTACACAAAAATTTCCGTGACGCCCGGAGCGTCCATTGATTACAGCATTGATTTGATTAACAACACGGACGGGGTTACAAATGCAAATCTCTCGGTCAGCGGATTGCCGGGCAGTTGGAAGCATGAAATCAAGTCAGGCGGCTGGACCCTCAGCCAGCTTTCTGTACTGTCCAAGGAAAAGAAAACGTTCAATTTGAAAGTGGAAGTTCCTCTAAAAGTAAATAAAGGAAGTTATCATTTCACAGTATTTGCCGGAGAAACCAAACTGCCGCTGGAGGTGATCGTGGCCCAGAAAGGAACTTACCAGACCGAGTTCACTACCGACCAGCCCAATATGCAGGGCAATTCCAAGTCCACCTTTACCTTCAATGCCACTTTGAAAAACCAGACGGCCGACCAGCAGCTGTATGCGCTGATGGCCAATGCCCCCAGAGGCTGGAGTGTCGTGTTCAAGCCTAACTATAAGCAGGCCACTTCTGCCCAGGTGGAAGCGAACAGCAGCCAGAATGTGAGTATAGAGATTGTCCCTCCCGCCAATGTGGAAGCCGGCAATTACAAGATTCCGGTACGTGCGGCTACTGGTACGACTTCTGCCGACTTGGAGCTGGAAGTTGTTGTCACGGGTTCCTACGAGATGGAATTGTCCACGCCCAGAGGATTGTTGAGTACCGAAATCACAGCAGGAGATGTGAAGCGTATCGAGTTGGTGGTCCGGAATACCGGTTCTTCATTGTTGAAAGATATCCAGCTTTCTGCCAATAAGCCCGTGGACTGGGAAGTGTCTTTTGAGCCTTCGAAGATTGATATGCTGAAGGCGGGGGAAACGGCCAATGTCGTAGCTACCATGAAAGCATCCAAAAAGGCATTGCCCGGAGATTATGTGGCTACCATGACGGCCAAAACTCCTGAAGTGAATACAGACGCCCAATTCCGCATTGCCGTGAAAACCCCGATGATATGGGGATGGGTGGGCGTTTTGATAATAATCGTTGCCATAGGTGCCGTATGCTATCTGTTCCGTAAATATGGAAGGAGGTGAGCATGGACGAGCGAGTGATTGCATTGACAGACTTGACCAAGCAGTATGGGCGCTTCACTGCCGTAGACCGCATTTGCCTGACTATCCGTAAAGGGGAGATTTTCGGATTATTGGGGCCAAACGGCGCCGGCAAGTCAACTACCATCCTGATGATGCTGGGACTGACGGAACCCACTTCCGGCTCTGTGGAGATTTGCGGTATCGACTCTACCAGGCATCCTATCGAGGTAAAGCGGAAAATAGGCTATCTGCCCGAAGATGTGGGGTTTTATGATGACATGACCGGTCCGGAAAACCTTATATATACTGCGCGTCTCAATGGCATTTCGGATGCCGAAGCGAAAGTCAAGGCGCTGGAGCTGATGGAGCATGTGGGGCTTGCCGGACAGATGAAAAAGAAGACCGGGAAATATTCGCGCGGTATGCGCCAGCGATTGGGGCTGGCAGACGTGCTTATCAAAAATCCGGAAATTATAATCCTGGATGAACCTACTTCGGGAATAGACCCTGCCGGTGTTCAGGAGTTCATCGAGCTCATTAGGCAGTTGAGCCGGAAGGAGGGACTGACCGTCTTGTTCTCTTCCCACCACCTGGACCAGGTGCAGAAAGTTTGCGACCGCGTGGGACTGTTCAACAGTGGGAAGCTGGTCACCTTGATTGATATGTCTGATTTGAAGGACAAGCATCAGGAATTATCTGATATTTATAACCATTATATGGAGGAAGGAGGAGAAAGGCATGAATAAAGTCAATTATCCTTTTCGGGTAGTCGTCAACAAGGAAATATCCGACCATGTGAAAAGTTGGCGGTTCATTATCTTGATGGGAATCATTTTGCTTACGTGCATGGGCTCACTCTATACCTCGCTTACCAACATAGGTGCCGCCATCAAGCCCAATGACCCGGACGGTTCGTTCCTTTTCTTGAAGTTGTTCACAGCCTCGGATGGCACATTGCCTTCTTTTGTGCAGTTTATCAACTTTCTGGGGCCGTTGTTGGGGATTGCGCTGGGATTCGATGCTATAAATTCGGAACAGAACAAGGGGACGTTGAGCCGTATGCTGTCACAGCCTGTTCATCGTGATTGCATTATCAATGCCAAGTTCGTGGCTGCATTGATTGTGATAGGTATCATGCTGTTTGTACTGGGATTCCTCGTAATGGGCTGCGGGTTGATAGCGATAGGCATTCCTCCCACAGCAGAAGAATTTTGGAGGATTGTATTCTTTCTCATAATCAGTGTGTTCTATGTGGCATTCTGGCTGAATCTGGCCATTCTGTTTTCGCTTTGCTTCCGTCAGGCGGCCACCTCGGCATTGGCTTCGGTGGCGGTATGGTTGTTTTTCAGCGTGTTCTATACGATGATTGTCAATCTGGTTGCCAAGGCATTGAGCCCTTCGCAGCTGGCATCTCCTTATCAGATAGTCAGTTACCAGAAATTTATTCTCGGTCTGATGCGTCTGGCACCTAGCGAACTGTTCAATGAGGCGACCACAACGCTGCTGATGCCTTCCGTCAGAAGTTTGGGGCCGCTTACTATGGAGCAGGTTCAGGGGGCCATTCCCAGTCCGCTGCCATTGGGACAGAGTCTTTTGGTGGTGTGGCCGCAGCTCACCGGACTGATTGCAGCTACTGTCATCTGTTTTGCTCTTTCGTATGTCATATTTATGAGACGGGAAGTCAGATCACGGTAATGATAAGTATGTTTTATTGAGTGTTGAAAGTCCGTTCCGGCATTGGTTGCTTGAACGGACTTTTAATATTATTTGCCCGAACATTTGGTAATTCCAAAAACTTCCCTTACTTTTGCGCCCCGAACAAGGAGAGGTGCTCGAGTGGTTGAAGAGGCACGCCTGGAAAGCGTGTATACCCCTAAAGGGTATCGGGGGTTCGAATCCCCCTCTCTCCGCAACAGTTCTGAATAAGATGGAAAACTAGCGGGTAAAGGTCTACAAATCTATGATTTGTAGACCTTTTTTGCTTGTACTCCGTTTGCTTTGAAAGACTTGGAAACTATGTCTTTGTAAATTAATTATAGATAATGAAAGCTGGATGACATCTCCTTTCATAATAAGGCGATGGGATAATGCATTGCCACTGCAAAGCAAGTGCATGCTTTTTGCAGTGCTACTGCATTCAGCTTTGCAGTGGCGCTGCAACACATATGCAGTGTCACTGCAGCATATATGCAGTAGCGCTGCAACACGTTTGCAGTCACACTGCAGCAGATGTGCAGCGACGCTGACCCGGTAGGTGTGTACGGGATTGTATCATGTTTCGTTAAGAAGATATTATAAAGTATCCTTTGAATGTCGTATTTTTGTCTATCCGTAATTTAGAGTAGTCAAAGAAAACTATG
This sequence comes from Bacteroides sp. AM32-11AC, assembly GCF_003603515.1. NCBI lineage: Bacteria > Pseudomonadati > Bacteroidota > Bacteroidia > Bacteroidales > Bacteroidaceae > Bacteroides > Bacteroides sp. AM32-11AC. The sequence continues at coordinate 171,026 of NZ_QTNH01000002.1, forward strand.
AAACACACTCGTATGAAACTAAAAACAGCGGTAAAGAACCTTCATGAAGGCTGGAAATTCCGGCAGGCGAGACTGACCAATTGGTATCCGGCTACAGTTCCGGGAGTAGTCCACACGGACTTACTGCAGAACAAGATTATTGAAGACCCGTTTTTCCGGTTGAACGAACGGGGATTGCAATGGATTGACAAGGAAGACTGGGTTTATGAAACTTGCTTTACTCTTGCTGCCGACATGATGCGGAAAGAGAATATGGAGCTTGTGTTCGAGGGGCTGGATACTTACGCTGACGTTTATTTGAATGATGAATGTATACTGAAAGCGAACAATATGTTTCGCCGCTGGTCTATCCCCGTCAGGCAGTACATCAGGGAGGAGAATAATATATTGAAGGTGTACTTCCATTCGCCGGTAAAGATAGACGTCCCCAAATGGGATGCACTTCCCTACCAGTATCCGGCATCCAATGACCAGTCTGAAAACGGGGGCTTGTTCAACAAGAAGATAAGCATTTTTGCCCGTAAGGCAGGTTATCATTATGGCTGGGACTGGGGGCCGCGTCTGGTTACCTCCGGCATCTGGCGTCCGGTGTATATCAGGGCTTGGAGCGATTTGAGAATCAACGATGTGTTTATCGAGCAGAAGGAAGTCGGTGCAGGCAGGGCCGTGATTGCCGGACATGTGGAGCTGGATGCCGATAAGGATATGGACGGAGTGCTGGTCACGATAACAGACGAGGCTACCGGAAGAGTGCTTGGCGAGTGGCAAGCGGATTTGAAGCGAGGCACCAATCGGGTGACCGTTGATTTTGTCCTTCACAAGCCGAAGCTGTGGTGGAGTAATGGACTGGGGGAGCCTTTCCTTTACCGTTTCCGTACGGATATCATTGCAGGCGGGGAATTGTTGGACTCTAAAACCGAAAGGGTGGGCATACGCTCTTTGAAGGTGGTGCATCAGCCGGATAAGGACGGGCATACTTTCTATATAGAGCTGAACGGGCGTCCGGTTTTTGCCAAAGGAGCCAATTACATCCCTTTGGATAACTTCCTGCCGCGCGTCACTCCCGAGAATTATAAAAGGACGATTCTCGATGCCGCCGGTGTAAACATGAATATGTTGCGTGTCTGGGGCGGAGGTATCTATGAGAACGATGTCTTCTATGATTTGTGTGATGAGCATGGAATTATGATTTGGCAGGACTTTATGTTTGCCTGCAGCATGTATCCGGCAGAAGGCGCCCTGCTCGATAATATCCATCAGGAGGCGGTGGACAATGTGAAACGTTTGCGCAATCATGCTTGCATTGCTTTGTGGTGTGGAAATAATGAATGCCAGGATGCCTGGCTGGGCTGGGGCTGGAAGCGTGAGATAGAACGGCAGAACAAGGAATATGCCGACAAGATTTGGGCACAGTACCGGCAGCAGTATCATGTCACCTTACCCGGGGTGGTCAGGGAGTATGCACCCGGAACCTTCTATTGGCCTTCTTCTCCGTTCGCATTCGAGGGAGAGATGTCCGGTACTACTGACGGGGACCGTCACTATTGGAGTGTCTGGCATGGTAAAGCACCCATTTCTGATTATGACAGCGAGAAATCCCGCTTTTTCAGCGAGTACGGCTTTCAGTCTTTTCCAGAGTTCGAGTCCGTCAAGCGCTATGCTCCTTACCCCGAAGACTGGGATATACGTTCCGAGGTGATGATGTCCCATCAGCGTGGTGGCGACCATGCCAACGGGCTGATTGAGACTTACCTGTTGAATGAATATAAAAAACCGCGTGATTTCCGGGCATTCCTTTATATGAATCATGTGCTGCAGGGAGATGCCATCAAGACGGCCATCGAGTCGCACCGCCGCCAGATGCCGTATAATATGGGGACACTTTTCTGGCAGCACAATGACTGTTGGCCCGTAGCTTCCTGGGCGAGCCGTGACTATTACGGACGCTGGAAGGCGCAGCACTATTATGTCCGCAAGGCCTATGATGACATCTTGATTTCTCCGGTAGTGGAGGGGGATGATTTGAAAGTATATGCAGTGTCCGACCGCTTGGAGAATACTTCCGGCCGGCTGCAACTCCAGGTCTGCCAGTTCGACGGAACCGTGGTTCATCACTGGGGCAAGTCTGTCGGCATCTCCGGTAATGACAGCCGTGTCTGTTTTTCCGCACCGCTTGCCAAGCTGCTGGAGGGGGCGAATAGAGGAACAGTATATGTCCGCGTAGACTATACGGACAAATCGGGCAGGGTGTACCATAATAACTACTGTCTGGGCAAGCAGAAGGATATGGATTATCCGAAGGTGGATTTGCAGACTGAAGTCCGTTCCATTGAAGGCGGATATGAAGTGACGGTATCGGCAGACAAGTTTGCCCGTGCTGTATGCTTGTCCGTTGCTGACAATGAAAGTGTGTATAGCGACAATTATTTTGATGTCCAGCCGAAGAGCAGCGTGCAGGTGCAGGTCAGGACGCGATTGTCTGCCGAAGCGTTCAACGGTTCGTTGAGGCTGACTTGCCTGAACAATGAATTCTGATACTCGCCATCCGGACGTTGGCATGCTTCTTCCGTCCGGATGTTTTTTACATAAAGATAATATGCTGCTTCAGTATAGCTGATATTTGTGTCCTCAGCTGATTGGCATTGATAGGTTTAGCCATATATGCGTCGAAGCCGTTTTCCATGACCTGCTGTTCATCAGAAGCATAGGCAAAGGCGGTGACGGCTATGATGGGGACTTGTGTAGAGTATTTGCGTATTTCCCTGGTCGCTTCGTAACCATTCATCACCGGCATGTTGATGTCCATCAAAATAAGCTGCGGGTCGTATTCCCTGAACATATTCACGGCTTCCTGACCATTCCACGCATGTATCAGATTGTAGTCTTTTCGTAGGATGGACTCAATCAACCGGAAGTTGCTGTCATGGTCTTCGGCAACCAAGACGGTGATTTTCTGCTTTTTTACTTTTATAGGTTCGGTCTTGCTTTCTGCCTGCCGGATGCGGCTTGCCGGCACATAGGGGAGGGTGAACCAGAAGGTAGAGCCTTCGCCGGGCTTGGAAGTCAGTCCGATATTGCCTCCCATGTGCTGTACCAACATCTGGCAGATGGATAATCCCAGTCCGGTGCCTTGGGCAAAATTATTGAGCTTGACAAAGCGGCCGAATATGCTCTCTTGTTTGTCTTCGGGGATACCGCATCCCGTATCGGATACGTAGAAATAAAGCATCTTGTCGTCTTGCAGCTTGTAGCCAAAACGGATACTGCCTTCTTGGGTAAACTTGATGGCATTGGTCACCAGATTGATGACGAGTTGAGACAAGCGGTTACGCTCGGAATGAATGTGGCATTCGGGCAGTCCGGGCTCAAAGGAGAGGGTGACATTCTTTTCGGGCGATAGCTTCAGGCAGAGCGAACTTTCCAGCTCTCTCATCACTTTGTTCAATTCAAAATCCGTATCAATGAATTCCATTGTGCCTGCTTCTATCTTTGACAAGTCCAGAATGTCACTGATGAGTTGCAGCAGCAAAGTATTGTTGTTCTCAATGATGCTGACGTATTCTTGTTTTTCTTCCTCCTCTTCGGTGGAAGCCAATATTCCGGAGAATCCCACAATGGCATTGAGCGGCGTACGGATTTCATGGCTCATGTTGGCGAGGAATGCGGATTTCAGTTTATTCGACTCTTCCGCACGGTTCTTGGCGGAAACCAGTTCCGTCTCCATCTTTTTCCGTTCGGTGATAACCAGCGAAGAGCCCACCAGGGTCAGCGGCTTATTGTTCTCGTCGTAGGTTTCTACGGCGGCCTGGGCCTCCACCCAGTCGAAGTGTTTGTGTCTGTCGGCATGATTGATGACGCGGTATTCCTCCTTGACTTTCTGGATACGTCCCTCAATCAGGTCTGTATAGGCTTGTTTCACTTTTTCCAGGTCTTCCTTGTGTATTTTGGAGAAATACTGGCTGTCGGGTACGGACAGCTGTTCATCGTCCATGATACCGGCATTATTGCTGAGCTCTATCGGCTTGTTGACATCGCAGAGTATGGTGTGTGTCCGGAGGTTCCATTTCCATGGTACGATGTTGGCAACGTCGAGTGCCATGGAAAGTTTCCGGTTTGTCGACCTCAACTGTATTTGGGTGTGGTGCAACTCGGTGCTGTCAACGCAGAAGACGTGCATGTATTCGCCATTGTCGCTTGCCTTGACTACAATGTCGTAGAAAGTGTCTATCTTCTTGTAATAATAGGGGAAAGTTACGGAACGTTTCTCCTTCAATGCAATATTCATGAAATGGAGGAACTCGTTCATGGATTCGGGAAATAATTCGCTTCCCCGCTTGCCGACAGCCTCTTTGCGCATGATAAATCTGTCTTCGAAGAAATTGTTGACATCTATATATAAGGTGTCAGTAATGCGCCCTTTTTCATCTTTTATAAGTTTCTCATACATGTATAGGATGGGCATGTTGTTTATCAGATTTCGGTATTTGAGATTGCTGTCCAGTTGTTGCTGTTGTAATCTTTTGATTCTACTCAGTGACTGTAGGCGGAGATATTGGAAAAAGAACAGCAGAGTTATGATTGCGGCAGTGATACTGATAATGACATATTCGTACTTCTCCCAGAAGGTGGGAGGCATGTTGTAGAATATGGTACCCTTGGGGCATAGCTTCGGATTCAGGTCACGCTGCAGAAGGGATTTATAGTTGAATACGGGGGCTCCGTCGTCGGGATAGTATAACGGGATGTTGCGTGCCGGGGTACCATCCAATATCTTGTGGATGGTTTCTAGTAGCCGGGCATTATATTTCTCTTTGTTGTAAATGTAGCCGCCTACAATCCCCCCTTCTTCTTCAATACCGATGGCCCTTAGCGAAAACAAAGGGATGGGGGCGGTAGAGATGACCCGGTGGGAATTACTCCTCATGATATTGTCATGGGGAGAGCTCTTGTACAGCCAGGATGAAAAGATGACTCCGGTAGTATGGGGATTCACGTGGTTCAGTATATTGAAAAGGCTGTCCGTTCGGATGTCTTTCGCACTAAGGAACTGGTAATCCAACTCCGGATACTTTTCACGGATAATCTCGGACAAGTCATAGTCGTTCTGCTGGCAGATGTATGTTTCATCCCCTATATACATGACCTTATCCATTTTGGGGATGAGTTGCTTCATGAGTTGCAGGTTCTCGTTCAGGTATACACTGGATTGCATTAAGGTCAGATTGTACTTCTTCTGTAGGTCACTGATGGGAATACGCTCTGTGCGGGGCAGGGCGTGCTCGCGTATCATTGTTTCCTTAGGACCGGTATAATCCCTCTCACCACATAATATCATGGGGATATCGGGCCACTGCCGGTTCAGTTCATCGCACATGATGAAACTTCCGCATCCGATAAGCACGATAAGTTTAGGGTTCTTGTAACTCTTGAACAAGCTCTCTTTGAATGTCTCCAGTTTATTTTCCTCGTCAAGTGTCAGCATTTTCATGTGTGCGGTGTATACTCCGATGTGGCTGTTCTGTGATGCCATGTTCACAATGGAGGTGATGAAATCATTACTCCAGGGATTGGCTTCTGTATAAGTGTTGATTATCAGAATATCGTCGACGTCTGTTGCGGGAGATTTTCCATATAGGGTGTCTGTGCAGGTGAACGAGCAGAGTATTGCAATTACTGTTCCCAGTATGTATTTCATATCCTTTGGACCGTTTTAATGTTTGCTATTGTGAAAATTCTTACAAATGTAGGGGTTTCCCGGTGGATAGACAAAGAAAAAGATGAATTTAAGCGGGATATGGAAAAATAAAGCGGAGCAACATATTGAAATGTCACTCCGCTTCTCATTGAGATGTTGAAAGATGTGTTTTCAGGAGATTTAGTTGTTTTCTTTTTTAATGTCTATGGTCATGAACCGTTCACCGTCATATAGACTTTTGACACGGATGTTCAGCCCTTTTTTCTCTTTCAGTTGTTCCGCTATATTGTCCAGCTTGAAGGAGGCCAGTCCGGTGCCCAGCGTGAGCTGGCTGTCATTGTAGGCATTGTGGCGGAATTCGAGATTGACGTAATCCGGTTTGTCGTTTTCGCCGGTGGATGCTTCATTGATGACCAGGTTCAGCATGTGCTTCTTATCTTCGTTGTTGCTGTGGTAGAATTGATATTTGATGTTCAGATACTCGCCCGTAATCCATAAATCCGTGGCGTTGATGTTGTCGTCTCCGATACTGTCTGCCTTTTCGGCAGGCATGGAGTAGATGTCTTTGGTCAGAATGTTTTCGATGTGCTTTATTTGGGCATTATATTCGTAGCCTGGAAGTTTCTCTTCCAGTTCGCGGAAGTAGATGAAAGCCCTCTGGCCGTCTATTACGGCATAGTCGTGAACATAGGTTGTGTCACTGGGATATAGTTTACTGCCTTCGTCCAGTGAGAAATAGTAGTCTTTTCCTTCGATGACCTTTACCGTACCTACGGCGAACAAAGTGTCATATTTGTCATCCCAATCGTCCAGGCATGATTGCAATACAATGGCAGTCAGGAATAAAAGCATGGATGCTGCCAATGTCATTCTCAGTTTCTTCATAAGTGGTAGGTTTTAGCTCTTTTCTGTTTAAAACTTATTTTTGTATTCAGAAAATGCGGTGAAAAGCTAAATACTGCGTAGTATACTGTTAAAGAAATGAAAGTATGATTTTCTTCTCTGCCTGATGCAGTATTTTTGCGCTGATTGCATTTATAGGGTAAACACGTGTTAAAAGAGAGAATGGAAGAACAGGAATTGGCAGAACGCTGTAGGCAAGGAGACAATCTTGCCCGCAAAGAACTGTATGAGCGCTATGCGGGACGCATGCTCAGCGTATGCCTCCGTTATGCAGGTGACCGGGAGACTGCCCAAGACCTGATGCATGACGGTTTTCTGAAACTTTTTGATTCTTTCGATAAGTTCACTTGGCGGGGAGAGGGTTCTCTGCGGGCATGGATGGAACGCGTAATGGTGAATACGGTGTTGCAGTATTTGCGGAAAAATGATGTGATGAATCAGTCATCGGCCTTGGAGAATGCACCCGAAGCTTATGAGGAACCGGAAGGTTCGTCAATAGATGTCATTCCTCAAAAGGTACTGATGCAGTTTATCAGTGAATTGCCTGCCGGCTATCGTACCGTATTCAACTTATATATTTTTGAAGAGAAATCCCATAAGGAGATTGCTCGACTATTGGGAATTAATGAAAAATCCTCTGCCTCGCAGTTGACGCGTGCTAAAGCGACTTTAGCGGCAAAAGTACGTGAGTGGATGAAAAGAAATGATTAAATGAAGGAACGTATGGAAGATGAATTGTGGTTGAAAAAGATAAAGGACAAGCTGGAAGACTATTCCGAACCGCTGCCGGTTGCCGGATGGGAGCGGTTGGAGAAGGAATTGTCCGTTTCCGGAGCTCCGATAACCGGACCGCATAGGATGATACCTTTCCGTCGCTGGGCGGTGGCTGCGGCAGCTGTGCTGCTGGTGGCAGTATCGTCCGTCAGTCTGTGGCTGTTGCAGAGTCCGGTAGGGAATGAAATGCGGCATACGTCAGTGCCTGCTTTGGCTGTGGCTCCGGATGTCTTGCCGGAACAGACGGTACCTGCTGTACGGACTAATCCCATAGAGCCTGCCTATCGGGCACATGGAAATGCATCGGCACCCAATAGGGAGGCAAGTCGCCCTTTGGTTGCACAACATATCAGAATATCGGTTGACGATGAGCGGCAGGAGGAAATGTTGCTGGTTGAAACTGCAGGTGAGGCTGGCGGTATTGGGCAGCAGGCGGAAGAGCCGGTAATGGAAGATACGGACCATGCGACCGCAATGCAGGCAGAGGAACCGGAGAGAACAAGGAAAGACCGCTATCGTCCGTCAGGCCGGGACAAACTGCATCTTCCGGAAAGAAACAGTTCTGGTAGGGATACTAAAGGATGGGCGGTTGGCTTGTCCGTAGGAAATACGGGAGGTTTTTCATTGGCGAATGAAGGGGAAGCGAATGTGATGTCGGACTACATGCCTGGAAGTCCTATTTATGGCGGTAACGTAGATTTATCCTCTACGGCCAATGGCATTGTTACTATTCCCGACGGGCAGGAACTGGTTTTTAAGGATGGTATGCCCTATCTGCAAAGACGCGAAAAGAAAATTGCGGATATAGACCATAAACAACCGCTCAGTTTCGGTGTTTCGGTGCGGAAAAACTTGGCGAAGGGTTTCTCTGTGGAAAGCGGGCTGACGTATACCTATCTTGCTTCTGACGTAAGGTATGAGGGCAGCTCGGAAAAGATAAGCCAGAAGCTGCATTATATTGGCATTCCGGTACGGGCCAACTGGAACTTTGTGGATGCAAAGAACTTTACGATGTACGTTTCGGCGGGGGGTGCCATTGAAAAATGTGTGTATGGCAAGATTGGTACTGAGAGTGAGACTGTGAAACCGGTACAGCTTTCTGTCATGGGTGCTGTCGGTGCCCAGTATAACATAAGCAATAGGGTGGGCCTGTATGTGGAACCGGGAGTATCCTATTTCTTTGATGACGGTTCGTCGATACAGACTATACGCAAGGAGAACCCGTGTAGCTTTACGTTGCAGGCCGGTATACGTCTTACTTATTGATAGCAGGACAGACATGTTTTTGTCCACTTTCTTGTAGATTCAGAATTTTCTTAATAACTTTCGGCCGTGTTTCTTCGTTGGTGGATGAAGGGACACGGTTTTTTATTGATTGAGAAGAAAGAAAGTAGGTCGGGACATGCCCGGCAATATAACAAACACGTAGTAAAATAGACAAAATGAAGATTAAAAAGAAAGTAGCCTTAAGCGGGCTATTGCTTTGTTGTGCAATCACGGCAAAAGCACAAGTGTGTATTACTCCCCAGGTGGAGCAGCGTGCCAGGGAGTTGGTTTCTCAAATGACGCTGGAAGAAAAAATCGATTACATTTCCGGTCCCAAATCTTTTTATATCCGGGCTGTACCCCGGCTTGGCATACCCGAAATCAGGATGGCCGATGGTCCGCAAGGCATACGTAACAATACTCAAAGTACCTTGTATCCTTGTGGCATCTTGTCGGCTTCGACATGGAACCGTAAGTTGGCTAGAGAGCTGGGACATGGTTTGGCCCGGGATGCAAAGGCCCGTGGGGTAAGTATTCTGTTGGGGCCTGGAGTCAATATCTACCGCTCTCCTCTATGCGGGCGAAACTATGAGTATTTTGGTGAAGACCCTTATTTGACGGGCGAAACTGCTAAAGAATATATCTTGGGAGTGCAGGAAGAGGGAGTTATGGCTACGGTGAAGCATTTTGCGGCCAATAACCAGGAGTGGAGCAGACATCATGCCAGCTCAGATGTGGATGAACGCACGCTGCAGGAAATTTATTTTCCCGCGTTCCGAAAAGCTGTGCAGGAAGCAGGAGTAGGGGCGGTTATGGATAGCTATAATCCGCTGAACGGGGTACATGCCACCGAAAACAGCTGGCTGAACATTGATGTATTACGCAAGCAGTGGGGATTTAAAGGTATCCTGATGTCTGACTGGACATCTGTATATTCCGGTGTGGGAGCCGCTAATGGAGGGTTGGATTTGGAAATGCCCGTCGGTAAATTCATGACCAGGGAAATTCTTATTCCGGCAATAGAGAATGGTATCGTGAAGGAAGAGACCATTGACGCCAAAGTCCGGCATATACTCCAGACATTGATTGCTTTTGGAGCACTTGATACTCCGAGAGAAGATAAATCTATCGATAAAGACAATGCACAGTCTAAGGAAGTTGCACTTGACTTGGCGAGGGAAGGAGTAGTGTTATTGAAAAATGATAACGGTACGTTGCCTTACCGGAACGGTAGAACATTGGTAATCGGGCCTAATGCCGATATTATTCCCACAGGAGGGGGAAGCGGATTTGTCACTCCTTATTCGGTAGTGTCGCTCTATGACGGTATGGTTCAGTTGAAGGGCGGCAGACAGATAGAACTGCTGTCTGACAGCCTTCTTTATAAGGATATGTCCCAACAGATTTATACGGATGACAGTTTTACGCAAAACGGTTTTAAGAGCGAATATTATAATACTCGTAATCTTACCGGAGAACTTTTTCAGGCTGCCATAGAGCCTGCCATAGACTATGCCTGGAAATACGGTGCACCGTTCGACGGCATGCCGGTAGATCAGTTTTCTGCCCGTTGGACGGGAGTTTACAAGGCTGACAAGGATGGAACTGTAAAGTTCCAGCTGGCTGGCGATGATGGATACCGTCTGTTTGTAAACGATAAGCTGATTACCGGAGATTGGGGGAACCATTCATTCAGTACCCGCAGTGCATTTATGCAGGTCAGTGCAGGGGAGATATACCGGCTGCGTATTGAATATTTTGATAATGTGGGTGAGGCGACTGTCAGTTTCCAGGCAGGAATGATGGATGAGGAGCGTTTGGCCTCTTCACTGAAGCATGCCAGGAATGTTATTGTATGTGCCGGGTTCAACAGCAGTACAGAAGGTGAAGGGTTCGACCGTCCGTTTGCATTGTCATACGGGCAGGAATATCTCATTAATAAAGTGGCTTCACTTCATGATAATGTGACTGTGGTGGTGAATGCCGGAGGTGGAATAGATTTCCGCAATTGGGGGCAGAATGTACAAGCTATTTTGATGGCATGGTATCCGGGGCAGGAGGGTGGAAAGGCCCTTGCCGAAATCATTACGGGCAAGCTTTCGCCAAGTGGCAAACTGCCAGTCAGCATCGAGGAAAAATGGGAAGATAATCCGGTATATGGTAATTATTATGACAATCGCAATGTACCTCATAAACGGGTGCAGTATGCCGAAGGTGTTTTCGTAGGTTATAGGGGATATGACCGGAATGGAAAACAGCCGCTCTATCCTTTCGGGTATGGACTGTCATACAGTAGTTTTGAATACAGTAATCTGAGTGTTGAGAAGACGGGTGGAAACCGGGTTACGGTAAGCTTTGACATCAAGAATACTGGAAAGATGGATGCTGCAGAAGCGGCTCAGGTATATGTGCGGGATGTGGAATGTTCTGTTCCGCGTCCATTGAAGGAGTTGAAAGGCTACGATAAGGTTTACTTGAAGAAGGGGGAAACCAAGCGCATCCGGATATTGCTGGATGAGGAAGCCTTTGCCTACTATGATGTGGAATCACATCGGTTTGTAGTGGAAAAGGGGACTTTTGAGATTCTGGCAGGTCCTTCTTCAGCTGATTTACCATTGAAGGCAACTGTTGTTTTATGATAAAATAAATATCAAAACAAGAATGGCAGTATGAAAAAGATAATAATACTGATGGTTTGTCTGTGGGGACTTGGTAACACCTTTACCTCGGCACAAACTACGGAGAAGGAGAAATTCATCTCAAGCTTGATGAAGCAGATGACGCTGGATGAAAAGATAGGCCAGCTTGCACAATGCACCTACCGAGGGAATTTTACCGGACCCGACGGTGGAAATATTCCTAAAGAAGAGTATGTCCGGCAAGGCAGAATAGGCTCTATGCTGAATGTGATAGGAGTAAAGGATATACGCCGTTATCAAGAGCTTGCTTTGCAATCGCGTTTGCGCATTCCTTTAATTTTCGGACTGGATGTTATCCACGGCTATCGTACCGGATTTCCGCTTCCGCTTGCCGAGGCTGCAAGTTTCGATTTGGCCATGATTGAGGAAGCTGCACGCTACAATGCTTTGGAAAGTGCCGCCGATGGTTTGAACTGGGTTTTTGCCCCGATGGTGGATATTTCGTGGGACGCACGTTGGGGACGCGTCATGGAAGGGGCCGGTGAGGACCCTTATTATGGTTCTCGGGTAGCGGAGGCGCGTGTCAGAGGCTTGCAAGGAGACGATTTGGCAGACACGACGACTGTCATGGCATGTATGAAACATTTTGCCGGATATGGTGCACCGATAGCAGGAAAGGAGTATAATAGTGTGGATATGTCAATGGGCCACTTTGCCAATTTTTATATGCCTCCCTATAAGGCGGCCATAAAGGCAGGAGCAGCTACCGTGATGAGTGCTTTCAATGATTTTAATAATATTCCTTGTACTGCCAATGATTTCTTGCTCAACCGGCTATTGAGAGAGCAGTGGGGATTTAAGGGATTTGTTGTGTCCGATTATAATTCGGTAGAGGAATTAGTGAACCACCGTTATGCTGTTGACAAGAAAGATGCCGCAGCCAAAGCGCTGAATGCTGGTCTGGACATGGAGATGGTAAGTACCTGCTACTTGACTTATCTGAAGGAGCTTGTTCAAGAAGGGAAAGTAAAGGAGAGTGTGCTTGATGATGCAGTACGGCGTATATTGGAGAAGAAATATGAGTTGGGATTGTTTGAGGACCCTTTTCGCTACTGTAATCCGGAAAGAGCAGCCAGAATACTCAATGCACCCGAAGTCCGCAATGCTTCGCTCCGTATGGCCGAGCGTTCCGTTGTATTGCTGGAGAATAGGGAATCCGTACTTCCGTTGACGGCACAGACGAGGAAGATAGCCTTGATAGGAGGACTCTCAAAATCCCAGTACGATATGGCAGGTGCTTGGGCTGCCACTACGGACCGGAACAAAGTGGTGACCTTATATGATGCATTGGTCCGGAAAGGACTGGAGGTGAGCTATGCTGAAGGCTATGATATGAAGAGCAATCAATTGACCGGATTGCAGGAAGCATTGCAGGCTGCTGAGGCTTCGGATGTCATTGTTGTGGCGGTAGGCGAGAGATTCGGTCAGAGTGGCGAGAAGGCTTCCAAAGTGAATATAGCCATACCCGAGGGGCAGCAGAAGCTGGTGTCGGAACTGGCAAAGACTGGAAAACCTGTCATTGCTCTTGTCATGTGTGGGCGTCCGGTAATCTTCAATGAGATAAGGGAACATGCTGATGCGGTACTGTGTACTTGGTGGCTGGGGAGTGAGGCCGGCAATGCCATATGCAATGTGTTGTGGGGAGAGTATAATCCTTCGGCTAAATTGCCCATGACATTTCCTGCACACGTAGGGCAGATTCCCATTTATTACCAGAATAAGAGTACCGGTCGTCCTACCGCATTGCAACAGACTTATAAGGCATCCTATATCGATGCTTCTACTGAGCCTGCCTATCCTTTCGGATATGGGCTTTCGTATACGGATTTTGGATATTCTGATTTGAAACTGCTGCCGGGCAAGGATGCAGGCGTCCATACGGAGGTGTCGGTAAAAGTGACTAATACCGGTAAGTGTGCAGGAGAGGAAGTAGTCCAGTTGTATGTGCAGGATAAGGTAGCGTCTGTTACGCGCCCGATAAAGGAGTTGAAGGGCTTCAGGAAAATTCATCTGAATGCGGGTGAAAGCAAAACTGTAGCTTTTCAGATAACTGACGATGCACTGGGATTCTATGACAATGAGATGAATTATATGGTAGAACCTGGTGATTTCGTCTTTATGGTGGGTGGCAGTAGTGATGATGTACAGCAGATTACCTATAACTTGAAAGAATAGGATTCTTACCCTATAAATGAAAAGCAAGGCTGTCTGGAATCATATCCGGACAGCCTTGCTTTTCTGTTTTAGTTGGTTATCACATTCGTGAAATACTCTTTGAACAGTTTTTCTGCCCGTTCCAGTTGTTCCGGAGCATTTTCCTTCACTTCTTTCAATTTGTAATCCCATCCCATGGCTTCGTATTTGTGAACACCCAGACGGTGGTAAGGAAGTATTTCCACCCGTTGTATCTGCCGGTATTTGCCGAGACTTTCACCCAGCAGGCGGATGTCTTCTTCCGAATCGCTGTAACCGGGGACCAGTACATAGCGCAGCCAGAAGGGGCGTTCATGTTCTTCGAGCCAGGCAGCGGTGCGGAGTGTCTGTTCGTTGCTCCGTCCCGTCAGCGTACGGTGGCGTTCGGGATTGAATTGCTTGATGTCCAGCAGCACGAGGTCAGTCAGGCTAAAGAGCTCTTCCACCTTTTCATTCCAGATGCCTCCGTTACTGTCCAGGCAGATATGGATGCCGTTCGCCTTCAGCTCCTTGAAAAGAGGAATCAGCGCTTCTGCTTGCAGGGTAGGCTCGCCGCCGGAGAAGGTAATGCCTCCTTTTTTTCCGAAGAATACTTTTTGGCTGACAGCCATGTGCAGGATTTCTTCCGGGGGGGTGGGGGTGCCTCCTTTTACATCAATCGTATCCGGATTGGCACAATACAGACAACGGAACGGACATCCTTGCAGGAAAACGACGAGCCGGAGACCCGGCCCGTCGAATGTTCCCATACTTTCGTAGGAGTGTACATTTATCATATTACATTCTTTCGTGGAATGAACGGCTGATGACTTCCAACTGATGCTCGCGGCTCAACTTCACGAAGTTCACGGCATAGCCGGAAACGCGGATGGTGAGTTGCGGATACTTTTCAGGATGTTCCATGGCATCTTCCAGCATTTCGCGGTTCAGTACGTTTACGTTCAAATGGTGGGCACCTTTGGTGAAGTAGCCGTCCATCATGGTTACCAGGTTCTCTACACGTTCTTCCGGTGTCGGGCCCAGTGATTTAGGAACAATGGAGAACGTATTGCTGATGCCGTCCTGCGAGTCGCGGTAGCGCAATTTGGCTACGGAGCTCAAGGAAGCGATGGCACCGTTCTTGTCACGTCCGTGCATTGGGTTGGCACCCGGAGCAAAGGCAACACCTTTGGCGCGTCCGTCCGGAGTGGCACCGGTCTTCTTGCCGTACATCACGTTGGAGGTGATAGTCAGCAAGGAAAGGGTGGGACGGGCATTCTTGTAGACAGGCAGCTTTTTCAGTTCTTCGCTGAAATAGTAAACGAGGTCTACTCCCAGGTGGTCCACACGGTCGTCATTATTGCCGAAGCAGGGGAATGAGCCTTCAGTGTCGAAACCTTCGGTCAGGCCGATTTCGTTGCGGCGTGCAGTGACTTTGGCATATTTGATGGCGGACAGTGAGTCTATGGCGATGGAAAGGCCGGCAACACCGTATGCCAGATTGATGCGTGGGTCGGTATCGATGAATGCCATCTGGGCTTTCTCATAATAATACTTATCATGCATGTAGTGGATGATATTCATGGCCTCGTTGTAGACACGGGCTATTTCAGTCAGTACCTTCTTGTAGTTGGCCATAACTTCCTCAAACTTCAGTGTCTCGCCGGTCAATACGGGAATACCTTTCACCATGACAGTTCCGGTGTTTTCGCAACGGCCACCGTTGATGGCAAGCAGCAGGGCCTTGGCAAGGTTGGCACGTGCGCCGAAGAACTGGATTTGCTTGCCGATGGCTTGGTAGGATACACAGCAGGCAATGCCGTAATCGTCGCAGTTGCGCACTTCGCGCATCAGGTTGTCGTTTTCGTACTGGATGGAGCTGGTATCTACAGAAACTTTGGCGCAGAAATCCTTGAAGCCTTCCGGCAGTTCGGGACTCCACAATACGGTCAAGTTCGGTTCCGGAGAAGGACCGAGGTTGTATAGCGTCTGCAAAAAGCGGAAAGAAGTCTTGGTGACCTTCACGCGTCCGTCGTTGAAGCGTCCGCCGATGGCTTCGGTCACCCAAGTCGGGTCGCCGGCAAAGATATCATTGTACGACTGCATGCGCAGATGGCGTACCATACGTAGTTTGATGACGAACTGGTCTATCAGTTCCTGTGCAAACGTCTCGTCAATCTTGCCGTGAGCCAAATCGTATTCGATGAAAATGTCGAGGAACGAAGATACGTTACCCAGTGACATGGCTGCTCCGTCCTGCTCTTTGATGGCAGCAAGATATGCCATGTATACCCATTGCACGGCCTCTTGAGCTGATGTAGCCGGATGGCTGAGGTCGAGTCCGTAATATTCGCCCATAACCTTGATGTCCTTCAAAGCTTTGATTTGTTCTGCCACTTCTTCGCGTAGACGGATGCGTGCTTCGGTCATCGGGCCGGTGAGGTTGCGCAAGTCCTCCTGCTTGGCTTCAATCAGACGGTCGATGCCGTAGAGAGCCAATCGGCGGTAGTCGCCGATGATACGTCCGCGGGCATAGTTGTCGGGCAATCCGGTAAGGAATCCCAGTGAGCGGAAGGAACGGATTTCTTCGGTATATACATCGAATACGCCGTCGTTATGTGTTTTGCGGTAATGGGTGAAGATGTCTTTTACTTTATCGTCCACTTCCACTCCGTTTTCACGGCATGCTTTTGCTACCACGTTGATGCCTCCGAAAGGTTTGATGGATCGTTTCAACAGTTCATCAGTCTGCAAACCGACAATAAGTTCATTGTCCTTATCAATATACCCGGCTTTATGAGAAGTGATGGTAGATACGGTGGTATTGTCCAGTGAACGGACGCCATTGTTGTTCCTTTCTTCTTCGAGAGCCTTCAGACAGATGTCCCAGATACGTTTGGTACGTTCGGTAGGTCCCTGCAAGAAAGATGCATCCCCGGTATAGGGTGCGATGTTTTTACTGACGAAATCACTGACATTGATTTCTTTATTCCAAAGCCCATTGGTAAAGGTTTTGTTCAATTCCATAAAATTTGTTTTTGTTAGTAGGTTAGATAATGTTATCCTTTAGAGCGTGCAAAAATACTGAATAAATTCCGTAATTTTATAAGAGATACTTCTCTTTTTATGTTGAACAGCATAAAATAACTATTATTAGGTAGTGAATGTCCGGGGGAGTAGAGATGTTAATACTTTCTTTATATGTGGTTTATGAATTGAAACAAGAACCGAATAATAATCTGCATTATTTACAAATGATGTAGGTTTAAGGAACAGTCGTATTCTGAACCTAATTCAGTCGTATAGTGAATGCCATTCAGTCGTATACTGAATAGGGTTCAATCGTATACTGAATGTGGCTCTTTGTAAATATACTGATAGCCAGTAAGTTATAAAATTCTGTCTTGCCCTTGATAAATTTCAACAAATAGCCTAAATGCCGTTATGTTCGTTCCGTAGTGGGTATAAACAAGAATTTTGGTATAATTGCTCTGTTTTTGTGCAGAAAAGTTTGTAGAATAAAAAATGATTTGTATCTTTGCACCGCTTTAAAAGAAAAGCACTTCTGAAAAAGAAGTTTTGGAGAGGTGGCAGAGTGGTCGATTGCGGCGGTCTTGAAAACCGTTGTGCTGCGAGGCACCCGGGGTTCGAATCCCTGTCTCTCCGCAACAAACGCTGAAAATCAGCAAATTGTAAAACAAACACCCAGTTTTACACCCAAGAATGTAAAGTCGGGTGTTTTTGTTTTATTTAAGATAATACAACCACTACATAATAAAAGAGTAGCGATATTAAAAGAATCCGATGAGAAAAGACTAATATTTATCTATCCATTTAGTTTGATTTTTCAGGACTTTACATCGTCCTGAAAGTATTTGTTATTGTATTCCAACGTCAGGAGTGGATTATAATACAAGTTTTTTGTGTGGATAGAATTTCGTTTTGCTTAATGTACGAAAGTACTTATCTATAAACGCATGAAATATTAGCACAATGAATCATTGGAAATCAACTTTGGCCGTGATAGGAATAGGCCAACTCATATCTATTTTAACAAGTACGATTGTTGGCTTCTCCATTATTTTTTGGATTAGCAACGAATTTAAATCCCCGACAGCTTTATCTCTGGCTATTTTAGCTGGATTTTTACCACAATTTGTATTAGGCTTGTTTGCCGGGGTCTATGTTGACAGATGGAATCGAAAGAAAACGATGTTTTATTCGGACTTGTTCATCGCGTTCTGTACCCTATGTCTTTTTATTGTGATAACCAAGGGTTATAAAGACCTTTCTTTTTTTTATCTATTGACTGCTTGTCGTTCAATAGGCAGTACGTTTCATGCACCTGCTTTACAGGCAAGCATCCCTCTACTGGTTCCCAAGCACCATCTTGTCAGGGTATCAGGTTTGTACCATTCCATTCAATCCTTCAGTGAGGTGATAGCTCCCGTTGTAGGGGCAAGCCTCGTTGTTTGGCTTCCCATACAGTATATTCTGCTCATAGATGTGATCGGAGCTGTTGCTGCTTGTCTGACCTTACTTTGTGTCCAGATTCCTTCTCTTCAAAAAACGAAAGTTCTTCCAGATTTCAAAAAAGAACTGACGGAATGTTGGCATACCTTGCGGCGTACAATGGGCATTTTGCCTTTATTCGTATGCTTTACGCTGGTGACTTTTGTCCTTATGCCTGTTTTTACGTTATTTCCTTTTATGACGCTTCTGCATTTCAACGGAAACATTTTGCAAATGGGAGTTGTGGAAATGGGTTGGGGCTCAGGGGCATTGTTGGGCGGTTTAGTACTTGCCTGTAAGGCTTTGAAAAGCAAGCAAACATTAGTGATGCATACGGCTTATGTGATATTGGGATTGTATCTGATTAGCGCCAGTTATTTACCATCAAGCGCATTTATAGGTTTTGTTTGCCTAACATTTACAGGAGGCATAGCCTATTCCATTTACCATGCGCTTTTCATCGCTATTATTCAGCAGAACTTGGCTTCGGACATGCTTGGACGGACTTTTTCTCTCATCTTTAGTTTGAGTACCTTTCCATCAATGCTGGGTATCGTAGCTTCAGGATATTGGGTGGAAGCATGGGGTATCACATCCGTCTTTATGATCAGCGGATGGGTTATCTTTCTGATTGGAGTGGGTGCAAATTTTATTTCTTCAATCAAGCAGTTGGATAATTACGCATAGTATTATTTATTAAAGAATTATTATATGACAAAGAAAGAACACACTACGATTACAGAGTTATTTCAAGTTTTGGACTTGTTGGAAAGCCTGGACATGCAGTTTTGGTTGGATGGAGGCTGGGGAGTGGATGTCTTGTACGGACAGCAAACCCGCTTGCATAGAGATATTGACATTGATTTTGATGCCAATTATACAGACCAACTCCTTGATCTTTTGCAGGAGAGAGGATATCAAATTGAAACAAATTGGTTGCCCACCCGTATGGAACTGTATAGCAAAGAATTAGGCTATATTGATATCCATCCTTTTGTCTTGAATGCGGACGGCACTTCCAAACAAGCCGACTTGGATGGAGGCTGGTATGAATTTCAACCGGACTATTTTGGAACAGCAGTCTTTGAAGGCAGAAGCATCCCTTGCATTTCTGCAAAAGGGCAACAAGTATTCCATTCGGGCTACGATTTAAGAGAGAAGGATATTCACGATTTATCTATAATTAAACAATGTATAACAACAATGAGCCTAACAATTAGATAAGAACAAGAAAATGACAGAAAAACAAATTGTCTGGTATATCTTACTTACAGAAGTAAAGATAGACAGTGACACCCAGTCTGTCACATCCCTGAGTGTAGCTCCATTGGCAGTCTTGCCGGAATTCCAGCGTAAGGGAATTGGGGGGGATGTTGATTCAGTAAGCCCATCAGAGGGCAGCACTTTTGGGTTACGGCACAGCAGTCGTATTGGGGCATAAAGAGTATTATCCTCGATTTGGCTATCGCAAGGCTATCGATTTAGGAATTGAATTTCCTTTCGAAGTCTCTCATGAATATTGCATGGTGGCTGAATTAATACCTGGAGCTACTGAGAATGTGAAAGGTATGGTTTGTTATCCAACTGACTTTAAATAGTTTAACAAGTAAAATTCATTATATAACTCGGACTGGGTATTTCAATTTCCCAGTCCGTATTCTGATAGTACTTATTCAATTGGAAGATTGTGTTGCTTCAAGAATGAAAGTTTATCCCAATACCCTCTTTGAAAGACGATTTTGTTATCTTTTACATGAAAAAATCCGCATCCACGAAGTCCAAGAGAGTCTTTCCATTCCATGATAGCCCATTCGCCATCTTCAAAAATATTTTCCACCATACAAACCATTTTAGCAGTGGCAAATTCATTCACAAACATTTTGTAGATTGATTCTTTACCTATTATTGGGTCGTTTGCGACTTGATGATTTACTGCATTAGTAGCATACAGCTCTGCTATATGATAAGCATCTGCTTTGTTAAAGCAATCTATCCATTTTTCCAAAACTTCTTTAGGCTTCATTTTTTATAAATTCTTAGGATTTTGATTCTGTAATAAAAACAATCTGTTTGGATGCATAGATACTTGATTTTATTAATAATAGGCTATTCTATATTCTAAATCCTCTGGATTTTTGCTCTCTCTGCACCGAGTTACGTAGATTCTGCTGTAACTTTTCCCATTGTTCCTTAAACCATTGTACTATGGGTTGTCGGTTTATGGTCAGCATAAGCTTACCACTATCCATCGGATGTTTCTCAACCCTAAAAATATCATTCTTGATGTCAAATTTCCACCTGTGTTCTTCGGAATAAATTTTGCCACTACATTGTATGGATTCTTTCTTTGTCAAGAGGTTTTCTATCATGTCTTTGGTAAACCCGATAACAGCGCATAATTTTTCCATTCTCAACATCTCTTTGAACATGGGAAACCATTTGTGGGCTTTTTCAAGCAAGGTGCTCAATCGTGATATTTCCTTGTCTTTGCCTTCAAGTTCTTGATTATGTATTCTTTGAAGATTACGAATTTGTCTGCTATGCTGTTCCTGTATTTGTTGTATCTGAATTTTTAATTCATCAGTAGCTTTGTCCCGTTTGGTAATTTCCTGATGTAGCTGCTCGATGTGATGTTCCAGTTCTTTCAGCTTACCGCTTCCGAAAAGAGAACCTACACCGCTTGCTATGGCGGTAGCAGCATTGGTGGCTGTTTTCTTTAGTTTGTCCGTGCGTATCTCTGCTTTTACCTGTTTGAGTTCCTGTTCGGCAAGGCTTACTTGTTGTTCCTTGTGTCGCTTGGTTTCCTCTATACGTTGCAGTTCGGCTTTCTGCTTCTCAATGATGAAATCATTTCGTTCCAGATGCTCTTTACCTGTGACAGCTTTTGCCTGTCCACGTTCCATCAGGAGAATATCGGAAGCAAGGGTCTGCATGGTTGCCATATCCTCGTCATTGAGCTTTCGGCTCTTTCCAGTTTCATGGTTCATCCAGTCGAATACGACATGAGCATGATAATTTGGTTTGAACCATCTGTTACCGACTTGGAAGCTCTCCTTGTCTTCTGCTTCCGGCTGACCGTTCAGCCAATGCCCTTCGTCTTTATGCAGGAAAATCTGTAGCGGAGTGATGCCCCAGCGTCTTTGGCACTCTTCACCGAATTTGCGTACATCAGCCAGTGTGGTGTCCGGTCTGATAAGCAATACTCCTTCACGGATGGGTGAGCATCCCGCCACCTTGATAATCTTTCCATTCTTTCCCTTGCGTTCCCTTTCCTTTTCCTGCATGGCACGTCCGGTCTTTTCCTTGACCATTTGCTTGATATTGTCATAATGAGTTCGCAGTTCGGGAGTGCCGAAGTCGGGATTTATCCACTGTTCGTTATCGGTGGAAAGTTCGGGAACGACATAGATTCTGGACTCCCCGATATTACGCATATACTCGGCAGTCCTTCGGTTGTGTGCCTCGCTCGATGCGATGTTGCAAGGCTTGATATGTATGCTTGATTTTGTTGCCATAGCTTCTTTCCTTTGTTTACAATTGATTTACTTTGCTCGCTTTCGCAGAGGGGTTCTTAGGGGTAACCCATAAGCGGAGATTGTAAAGAGAGGGTCACTCTTTGCTCGGGGTTCTCAGGGGTGAAACGCCCTGAGTGGGTCATTAGGGCAAAGCCCTAATCCCCTCGGGAGAGCCCACAACTACGAAAGCGAAGCGTGTAGTTATAGTGGGCTATAACTGGAAGCCGTTCTTCTTTTCCGGTGATTGGCTGCGCACCCCTTTGGCGGACTGGAGCTGCCTTTTTCTTTCAATCTGTTTCTGTAAGTATTCGTTCAAGTCCTTGCATCCTCTGTAAATCTGCGAAGCGTCCCGGATGTACCGCTCTCTGCCGTATTCCATGCGGATTTGCCGGAGTGCTTCCAGTCCTGCATGGTCGTTGTCGAAAAAGCAGTGGATGCGTTCGTAATTGCCCAACGGATAGAGAGCCTTGTTTACATTCGATACGGAGTTCAATACAATGTAGTCCTGCCCGTCCAATTCCGGATAATTTGGGCAGCTCTCTTGTCTCAATGTCAAAAAGGAGAGGTAGTCCATAAATCCCTCGAACACATAACAGGTATTCCTCGCTTTTCCCGACTGCCTGATGTGGGAGATTTCCTTTGGGGCGATGCAGCCCTTGAAATAGCGGTTGCGGATTTCATATCCACACGAACCATTGGGAAAGGCGATGGCAAAGTACCGCTTGCCGTTGTGAGTGAAACGTGCTTCACTACATTCTCTTTTCGCCAGTTTTATGTTAATTCCTCTACCTTGTAAGTAGGCAAGCAGGGCAGTAGATGACAGCGGAACAATCTCCAACTGTTGGAAGCTCGGCTCGGAAGAGTTTTGCTTTCCAAAAGAGAAAGATACCGGGCGCACGTGCGGTGTCTGCTCTGCTATCCGTTTCAAGATGTAAGGTACATGGTCGGTAGCGTACAGGTGTGCAGCCAGTTCTATGATACCACCACCTTTACCCAAACCGAAGTCATACCATTGTTCACGTTCGGTATTTACCTTGAACGAGGCTTCGGCTTCTTCCCTTAACGGTGATTTATACCACAGATTGACACCTTGTTGCTTGACGGGAGAATATCCTAAACTATGCAGATAATCCGCTATTCTGATTTGCTTGGCTGTCTGTATATCCATAAAATGATTGTTTTAGTAGTTGGTGAATTGGTTTATTTTTCTTTTTGCCCGTACCTTTTTAGGAAGTACGGTCTATAATCACTTCACTAAATTCTCGTATATATAGGATACGGTAATAAAGTGAAGTGATTTAGTCCCATTCCCCAAGCACTTCACTATATTCCTAATATATACACCCCGAGAATAAAGTGAAGTGATTGCAGGGAAATGGGCTAATAGTGGAAGTCAGGCATGAATGTGTATTTTCTGCCTGTCTCCTGCACTATCATCCGTTTGTTGCGGAGCATGGTGATGAGCGATACCGCCTTTTTATGGTTCAGCTTTACACCCACTGACATATAGGTCTTGATTAAGGCATCTTCCAGTTCCTTGTAGCCGTATTCCTCTTTCAGCCCGAAAACGGCTTCCAATGCGATACGGTGCTGCTGCTCGGTGATATGCCTGTAAGGGTCGAACTTCTCTTCTTCGGGTCTTCCCGGCTTCTTTGTTTCAGGTTTGTATCCCTCAATGAGTTCGGGAAGGGCTTTGTCGTTGATACGGAATGCGAAAGGCTCAAAGTCCATTGCCCGGATGTGAATGGCTGAAACATGGCTGATGTCACCGTTGCCCTTGTCCTTTTCTACCTGCAATACGGTTTCCGCCTTGTTGTTCAACTCCGTACCAATGTGCCCTCTTGCGTTCTCATCCCCTTTGTTCTGATGCAGTATCGTATGGATATGTATCTGCCTGTCGTCCGTCCACTGCATCAGCTTGGATATGATGCGTGTTGATTCACTGGGGCTGTTGATGTCATACACCATATCCCGTATGCCGTCTATAATTACAAGACCGATTTCGGGTGTATTGTAAATAGCCTGTTCCACAATCCTGATACGCTGCTCAGGCGTGTATTTTCTTAAGGCAAGAAATTCAAGATTCTCATTGTCCCTATCATCTGGCAAACCAGCCATTCGCAAAATGCGCGTCATGACTTTCAGACAATGGTAAGGGCTTTGCTCTGTATCAACATAAAGCACTTTCCGCTTATCTTCAGGCAGTTCAGCCACATACCGCAGCACTGTGCCGTTCTTCAATGCAGCGGCTACGATAGCCGATACATTGAACGTTTTTTTACTTTTGGCTTTGCCGATGGATGCGCTGAAATTACCCAATGTCCCAATGACAGAATCATGTACTTTAAGGATTTCAGGTGCTTTCTCATAACTTTTCGACAGGCTCAAACGTGAGGCTTGCCAAAGGATTATGGCTTCTTCAGCCGATATTTCCTTAGTCTCTTTCATATAGTCCATAGCCATGCCTCCCGTTATTTCCGTCCTCCTGTTTTCTTTCCAGCCAGTTCAAGGGCAAGCTCAACATCCACGATAATCTTACGTCCTATCTGAGTGATTGCCTTGTCAATCTTTCCGCTTTTCTTGATACGGTTGGCGGTGGGTAGGCTGCACCCGAACAGTTTGGCTATGCCCAGTATTCCGTACACATATTTTCTTTCTGTGTCTGTAATGGGCTGTGGCTGCGTTTCCGTTTGACGGGAAGCGTGCTTACTTAGGAATATGAACTCTTCACCTGTCATCTGCCAGACGGGTTTTGATAATAATTCTTGAAGATTTTTCATCGTTCAATCTATTTAGTCGTTTAACAATCAGCCCTGCGCACTGGCTGTTATCTCTGTTCTCGAACGATGCAAAATTAGGTAGGGTTGTAAGTGGTAAGGATGTGGTTGATATAAATGGAATATCTTGTTATTTATCTGAATATAAGATAATAAAAATACCACTCAAAAATTTAATTTGAGTGGTAAAAGTGGTTGTTTCGTAAAATGTCAGGGCATATCACAGATTATCGGAATATACCATCCATTTCTTTGGCAAATTTCCGGTTGCTGTCACTGGGGAAATCGGAAACAGGCTCTTTGTACTTTGACTTGTAGTAGCTTTCCTCAATATCCAATATTTTCAGGATATTCCTCTTCCAATTCTCCCTGTCCTGTTTGGGCAGTTTTTCGCTCATCAGGAATATCAGATAGCAGGTACGTATTTTTTCTCTCGGTCTGATTTGGGGTTTGGTGTCGCTTGGTAGCAGGTTCATGCAGGTATAGAAATCATGTTCGGAAATATTCTCGAACTGTTCTCCCACGCAGGTTACATGAATGAGCGAAAGCAGTTCCATATTGAAATACTCAGTCTGTTTCGTTCCCAGCACTTCTTCCTGTATGTTGGGGGCATTTGGTTCTTGTTCGGCTGGCTCTTCCGGCTCGTTTGTTTCATCAAATACATATTTCGCCAGTGTCTCTTTGAGGTGGCAGCCCAGCCGATAGATTTCATTGAAACGGCTTTTTGCATATTGCAGGGCTTTCTCTCTGGTCTGTTTTTGCAGATCGTAGAGTTCGGTCAGCTTGTTTTTTTTCTCCTCGTATTCATCTTTGCACCGTTCATATTCCATTTCCGCACGCTTTTCATCCTCTGCAGTGTGTTCCCGATAACCTATGGAATCGTATCGGTGGTATGCTTCGTTTAGCGGAGCATGGAGCTTGGTCGTCTTGTATTGCTGTTCTTCTATGGCTTCTTTATAGATTTCTGAAACTCGGAAGCAGATATTGTAAACGGTCTGTTCATCCGGCATACATCCTTTCTTGTAATAACTTATGTTTTCGCATACTTCCTTTTTCAGGCTATTCAGAATCAGTGTGTATTGCTCCTGTGGAAGATGAAACACCAGTTCAAGAATGGCTGTTTCAAGAACCGTTACATCATTGTAGTCCAGATAGAACTTGGTAATGAATTTCTGCTTTTCAAAAGAGAAACCTTTATTATCAAACCAGTCTTTATATATTCTGTTCAATTCTCCGTATCGGGGAATCAGCGTTGTAATTACATCTTTCATGGACGCAACTATTTTTGAGTGTTATTGTCTTTGTCAAGGAAAGAGGCCAGTTCTTCTTCCACTTCTTCCACGCTGGGCAACGCTGATTTCAGTTTCTCGGGAATCGCTTTGCTCAATTGGTAATCGCTGATGCCGATGGGCTGGTCATAGCCTGTCAATGCGTATTGTGCCACAACTTCGTCTTTTCCCTTGCATAGCAACAACCCGATAGTCTTGTTGTCATTCTCTCCCCTCAGTTTATCATCCACCACATTGATGTAGAAGTTCAGTTGTCCTGCATACTCCGGTTTGAATGGGGTAGCCTTTAATTCTACCACGATATATGCGTGCAACGGAATGGAATATAGAATCAGGTCGGCAAAGAAATCGCTGTTTCCGACTTGGAAGTGCTTCTGCCGGGCAACGAAGGCAAAACCGTTGCCCATTTCCAACAGGTAGCGGGTAACGTGTTTCACCAGCTGTTCTTCAATATCCCTTTCGTCTGCTTTTTCTTTGGCTCCTGCCAAATCAAAGATGTACGGGTCTTTGAGTAGGTAATTGGCAAGGTCGCTTTGTGGAGCCGGAAGTGTGGTCGTGAAATTGTTTACCTTGTTGTTGCTGATTTGTCGGCTATACAAATCACTGTCAATTTGCATTTTCAATACATTGCTGCTCCATCCCATTTCCACAGACTGCTTCATGTACCAGTAGCTTAGACCTAAAGGTAGCGAACTGTCAAGTATAGTCATTTGGCTTGTCCAGTTTATTTTGGCTATAGGAGAGGTCAAGAAAACTTCTTCTATTTCCCTGATTCCCATCCTGTAAATGGCAGACACGGTTTTTCCCACATCTTCAAATTGCGCAGGAACTTCCTGCGTAATTGCTAATGATTGACAATCAATCGATTGTATTTGCGCAGTAAGTTCCTGCGTAAATTGCTTGTCATTCAGTTTTAATACTTCATTGGTCACACTCTGTATGGTTGGGACAGACAGGCTTGCATCTGTTTCTATGAAACTTTGCAACGCTCTTAAAGGATATGCTTTTGCAAACTGGCACATATAGGTAAGGTTACGTTCCGAATAGCCTTTCTTTTCAGGGTAATGCAGTCGGATAGCCTTTGCCAACTGCTTGATGATTTTGCTTCCCCATCCGTGCAGCTGCTGGTGATAAAGGATGTAATTGCCTATCTTCCAGTAATGGAACAGCATTTGTGCATTGGCTGCAACAATCAGCCTTACTTGTGCCTGTTCTATTTCCGAACCGACCGCTTGTATGAATGCATCAAAATTCGTTTTCTCTATGTTGGATTCCTTGTTGCTCATATTGTGATGATAATTTCTACAAATATAGTCATTGGTAACTATCTATGAAACTGTTTGATACTTTTATAGTTGATTAAACTTGTTCATGGCATTTGCCTTAATATCATCCGCTATGTCAATGTAGGGTTTCATAGCTTTGTAGTCGCTGTGTCCCGTCCATTTCATGACCACCTGTGCCGGGATTCCGAGAGCCAGCGCATTGCAGATGAATGTCCTTCTTCCTGCATGGGTACTGAGCAAAGCGTATTTGGGTGTGACTTCATCAATACGTTCATTTCCCTTGTAGTAGGTTTCCCGTACAGGCTCGTTGATTTCTGCCAGTTCGCCCAGCTCTTTCAGGTAATCGTTCATCTTCTGGTTGCTGATGACGGGCAGAGCCATGTAATTCTCGAAATGGATGTCCTTGTATTTGTCCAGTATGGCTTTGCTGTATTTGTTCAGTTCAATCGTCAGGCTGTCGGCAGTCTTGACTGTGGTTATTTCGATGTGGTCGGACTTCACATCGCTTCTTTTCAGATTGCGAACATCCGAATACCGCAAACTCGTAAAGCAGCAGAACAGGAAAACATCACGCACACGTTCCAGGTATTGCTTATCCTTGGGTATCTGGTAGTCTTTCAGCTTGTTCAGTTCATCCCAAGTCAGGAAGATTACTTTTTTCGAGGTGGTTTTCAGTTTCGGTTTGAACGTATCGTATGCAATGTTCTGATGATGTCCTTTCTTGAAGCTCCAGCGCAGGAACCATTTGAGGAATCCCATTTGCTTGCCGATGGTGCTGTTTCTCATATCCTTGGTGTCACGCAGGAAGTTGACGTATTCGTTCAATCCAAACTCGTTGAAATAGTTGAACGTTGCATCCTCCTTGAACTCTTTGAGGTGGTTCCTCACTGCTGCAAATTTTTCATAGGTGGATGCCGTCCAGTTATTCTGGTTACCGCACTCTTTTACAAACTCATCGAACACCTCCCAAAAGCTGACAGGGGCTTCTTCCGGCTGTTCTTCGCTGGTGTCTTTCATTCTCATGTTGAAAGCTTCCTTCAACTGTTGGGTCGTTGGCATGACCTCCTGCACCTCAAATTCCTTGAAAATATTCTGGATTTCGGCATAGTATTTCAGCAAGTCCGTATTGATTTCGGCTGCACTTTGCTTTAGCTTGTTGGTACATCCGTTCTTTACCCGCTGCTTATCTGCATCCCATTTGGCTACGTCAATCCGGTAGCCCGTTGTAAACTCGATGCGTTGGCTGGCAAAGATGACACGCATACGGATGGGTACGTTCTCTACGATTGGCACACCGTTCTTTTTCCGGCTCTCCAATGCAAAAATGATGTTGCGCTTGATATTCATAATTGGGTGCGTTTGAAATTCTACACCCAAATATACACCCAATTATTGAGATAGCAAAAGACATTTAGAAACATTTACTTTTACTCTATATTGTAATTTACACTTGATTATCAGTCGTTTGCAGTTTTATGATATTCTGTGAAAGTATAAGTTCGAGAGCCTGTCTCTCCGCTGAAACCTAAGACATTAGGTAGTCAAATTAAGACAAGTCCCGTAAAATCAACGTTTTACGGGACTTTTTCTATTTATCCGGTGGACAACCGAAAGACATTCAAATGCCCACTTCAGACAAAGTTCCGTTACAAAATCGTTACAGGAAAATCGGGAAAATCTTCTGTAACGATTTTCGATGTAAGTCCTTGATTTGTCGCTCATTGACGTTCAAATGTCTGCTTGTAACCCAATTATTAATTATTCCTTTGCAGAGGGAAGTCATTACACCCACTGTAACGGAGCTAAATAAAAAAAGGATATGAGTAAGAGTACATTTAAGATTCTGTTCTATCTAAGAAAGAACTATCTGAACAAGGAAGGAAAAGCGGGTATTATGATTCGTCTGTCGCTTAACGGTGAAATTTCTCAATTCAGCTCAAAGCTGGATATAGAACCTGATAAATGGGATACCACATTGGGCAAGGCGAAAGGAAATACACAAAAAGCCCGCCAGTTGAATGAAACATTGGAGGACATCCGTGCTTCGCTGAAAAACCACTACCGGGATATTGAAGTGCATGAGTCATTCGTAACGGTAGAAAAAATACGCAATGCGTTTTTGGGAATAACGGCGAAACAAAGAACACTGCTGGAACTTTTCAAGAAACACAATGAGGATGCAAGAAAACTGGTCGGCATCAGCAAGACGCCTGCCACCCTCGCGAAGTATGACCGCTGCTACCGAAGGCTGGAGGAATTTATGAAAGTGAAATACAATATTTCGGATATATCACTGAAGGAAATCGGCCACATGTTCATTACGGACTTCGAGAACTATCTGAGAACGGAAAGCAAATGCAATGAGAATACTACGGCAAAATTCATGCAGACGTTCAAGATGATTGTAATCATCGCCAAAAACAACGGTTGGATTTATACTGACCCGTTTTCAAATTATAAAATCAGACTGAAACGTGTGGACAGAGGTTATCTGACGGATGCGGAACTGCAAAAGATAATGAAGAAGAAGTTTCCGACTAAAAGACTGGAACAGGTACGGGACGTGTTCCTGTTCTCCTGTTACACGGGATTGTCATATGTGGACGTGAAGGAACTGAAGGCAAGCGACATCAGAATCTCGTTTGACGGGAAGCCGTGGATCATGACGCACCGTCATAAAACAGATACTCCGGTAAACGTACCGCTGCTGAAGATACCGCAGGCGATACTCCAGAAATATGAAGGTCAGCTCCCCAAAGGTCAGTTGCTGCCTGTACTGAGCAATCAAAAACTTAATTCTTACTTAAAAGAGATTGCGGATTTGTGCGGTATAAATAAAAATATTACCTTCCATTTCATAAGACATTACAGATTATTTTTCTCTTTGAAAATTAACAGCTTGCGGAGATCGATTTCTTGACAGGTAACGATTTAGAAACCTGCGAGATTCTGTATTTCGCCTCATTTTGCACTATTTCAAAAGAACGCTTTTCCTAAATGCAAAGGTAATATTATTTTTTGAAAAACATATTACTGTAATAATTTAGTTTCAATTTTTTTCGCCATATTTTTTTATGATTTTGATATTATATGATGCAAAATCGCTATCTTTGCCAAATGAATAATATTACATAGGATGTCACTAATCATAGCATTACATTTAGGTGAAGGTATTATAATGGCTAGCGATAGCAGAACAACATTCTGTACCACCATCAGAAAGGAAGATGGAACCATTGTTCAAAACAATGGGGTTCATTATAGTGATTCTTCATATAAAACTTTTTTAACTCCCAAAGGAGTTGGAATATCTACTTGTGGTCAAGCTAGCATAAATAACAAGCCCATCGCTGGGTATATAGAAAGTTTTATAAATGAGTATAAAGATGGCAACGTTGAAACAATTAAAGACGCAATAACCCCATATTTTAAAGCATTGTGCCCAACGATCGACACACACTTTATAATAGGAGGGTATATAAATTCAGAAAAGGCATATGAACAGAAATTATACAGGGTTTTGACCGCCATAGATAAAATAGAAACCATTGATACCAATATTCAAGGAGCAATATGGGATGGAGAGATAGATGTACTTGGCAGGGTATTGACTACAATGTGTACAAAAGAAGGGGCAGTTCTGCCCGATTATCCTATTCCTTTTAATCATTTTACGATACAAGATGCTATTGATTTTGCAAAATACGCAATTCAAACAACCATAGATACGATGAAATTTCAACAACGAGGAAAAACCGTTGGAGGTCCTGTTGACATACTTATAATAAAACCTAACAATGCTTTTTGGATAGCAAGAAAAGAACTTCACAAATGATAGATTATGAATAAATGGCCAAGAGATAGATACACAGGTCCCGGTGGTGGACTTTACACAGGTCCCGGTGGCGGAC